>JALEQE010000008.1 GCA_022766825.1 Oscillospiraceae bacterium
ATTTTACTTATGAATATTGTATGCAACATAAGCGAACAGGTGGATTTCCTGCGTTACGTCACACCTTACGCTTATGCTGAGGCAAGCAACATCATTTCCGAAGCAAAGCTTGACATCGGACTGATTACTATCGGGACAATAATTGCTCTGATAGGTGTCGCGGTCAGCTCTATCAAGTATTATAAAAAAGATATCGCGGCGTAAAACAAAGCACGGTACTGTTAAAGTATCGTGCTTTTTTATTGCCTATAATAATTGACCGATGACGGTTTAAAACCATAACAGTATCGCCACTTGACAACGGGGCGTGAGTATGCTATAATATGCAAAAACGAACGTTAGCGTAATAAAAGGGGTAGAATATAATGGAAAAAATGACGACAAAAGACAGGATACTGGATTCGGCACTTACTCTGTTTTCTGAAAAGGGCTATGACGGTGTGGGAGTTGACCTTATTGCGGAAAAAGCGGGAATAAAAGGACCGTCCCTTTATAAGCATTTCAAGGGCAAGGAGGATATACTCGACTCTCTTATCGAAAAGGTAGAAACGCACTATCGGGATAATTTCGGTTCTGTTATCAACCCGGGAAAAATACCGGAAACAATGGACGAGCTGATAACTCTGTCGCTGAAAAGGATAGAATTTACCATCCACGACCCTATGATAAAGAAAGTCAGAAGAATGCTTGCTATGGAACAGTTCCGCAACAGTCGGATTGCGGTGCTCACCACAAAGTACAACATCGACATTGTACAGGGAATATATCATAAGATATTTCAGACTATGATGGAAAACGGCATTATGAGACAATCTGACCCCGCGCTGCTTGCGATGTCATTTACAGCGCCCATATCGCTCCTTATCCAGATGTGCGACAGAGAGACGGAACGGGAACAGGAGGCTATGGAACGTATCGAAGAATTTTTCCGGTATTTTGCGGAGGAATATAAGGTTTGATTAAAAAATGACCGCCGTTTTATAAGCATATCTGCACTACTGAATTTATATGACATACTATAAGAAATATCAAATGGGAATTTATCGATACATCGACAATTCAATGCTGTCCATATACTGTCCGAGCGACATATTGAACTTCTGATAATCAGCTGTTTTAAACTCATCTGTTACACCTGCAACCGACACATTTACAACATTTGTCTGATTATAAAAGGTTATCATCAAAGGAACCTTTATAATCTTTGACATTCCTCTGACAGTCATATTACCCGCTTCATCGAGATGAAGAATATCTTCTTTTGATGATACATCAACGACTTTATCATTGACCAGAATTTCCAATCCATCATAATAATCAAAGACGGATTTTGCCGCTTTGCAGATATGCTCCCAGCCAACCCTGTATGTCAGATTCCACCTTGATAACAACCAGCCGCTGTCTTCCTGCACTCCAACTAATAACATATTCGTTTCTCCTAAGTTAATTATTGATTTCCCAATGAATTATATCGCAAACTCAAAAATGCCTGATAAGACGCTCATATACCTCTTCAAACGTTCCGTTATAAAAAGCAATATCATTATAGTTCTTTGATTCGCAATGAACCGAACAAATCCAGCTGCCCCTATCGCCCACACTGATTATTGTATAGCCGTACCCTTTTCGGTGAGAAAGAATTTTTACGCAGTCGCCGACGCCGTAGATGCGGTCATCGCAAGTATACAAAGGCATTACACCATAATCAAGTCTGACATCTTTTCCATTTGTATTCTCACGAATAAGCTTATACATCTTTTCCAGCTCTGCCTCAGCTCCGTCCGACCCGGTTTGCAAAAACTGGCTCACAGACATAACCTTAATCTCTAGCATAATTATTTTCCTGTCTGAATTTGAACGTAAACTAATACAATTTGATTATAACACAAATTATGTCAGATTGCAACAGCAAAATCCCATCGGACGAAAAATCGTTCGGCGGGATTTTCAAATGCTATTTTGTTTTTCAGAACGATTTATGGTGCGTTTGTCAAGAAAAAACGGACGCAAAGGTTGAAACTATGTTTCGGAAATGTGTTTATTCAAAAAAAGACAGAGTATTTTTTGGCGGCACTATGCTCAATGCAAAGTGGGTAAAAGAACACGCTTCCTATAGTTCGGAAGATTTTGTTGAACTCCTTACACAATACGGGAAACCCATTTTGGCGATTACCGGAACAGCAGACCTTTCTGCCGATTACAGACAGCTTTCCGCTTTGAATGTGATACCGAATGCAGAATGTTTTACACCTCAGAATGTAAATCATATTTTGAGGGAGATCGATGACAACAATAGCATGATGACTGCAAAAAAGCAATATGAGCGTTTGGCTGCACAGCCTATCCATTCTGATACAGAACGGTACATAAAGGATTGGCTTGGGCAGTTTAAGTCGTATGGCTTGACAGATATGAATTTTAAGGAGATAAAAATGATTAGTATTGAAATGTTATCAACAGAAATTTTTAAACCGGATTCCTTGGACAATTACCAAAGAAAACATGATGTAAAAAAAGTATATCGTAAACACAATGGAGAATATATTCTGGTAGACTGTGTTTATACAGAAGACTGGAATATGGAAGAAAGACGTTATGTGGCAAAGAATATCAGCAGTGATAATTATATTACATATCTTGCAATTGAAAATGATGAAGTGGTTGGATTCATCGGGTTAAAAAAAGATTTGGTTGGATCATATATGATTTTAGATATGATGCATGTATCGGCTATCTGCAGAGGACAGGGAATTGGAAGGAAATTGTTTGATGAAGGAAAGAAAGAAGCTCGAAAGGTCGGAGCAGAAGCTCTGTATATTTCTGCATGCTCATCAGAAGAAACTATTGCTTTTTATAAAGCTATGGGAGCCAAACTGACAGATTGTCCGATAAAAGAATTAGCAGAAGCTGAACCATATGATTTACAAATGGTTTGTTATGTTTAAATATGGCAGTTTATATCAAATAAAGTATTTGACAAATTCCAATTTATCAAGCAGATAAGTTTATATGTCCGATACTGCTTGTCAAAAAAGTCCAACGCTCGGATTTTTTGACAAACAAACAGGCGTATGCAAGTGAGCATACGCCTGTTGTCTATTATTTTTTTACAATTGCTCCCAATCGGGAGCGTTTGTTGTTTAATAAGCAATTATGCTTTCATATGCTTTTTGTAATCTTCTTTTATTGCTTCGAGAGCCTTTGCGTCCTCTTTGCGCTTGTTCTTTGCCTCGTCCTGAATTGCCTGTACCTCGTCGATACCGTTGACGATTGTCTGCCACGTCTGTTGCAGAGTTTCAACCTTGATTGAGGACGACGCGGACATCTGTGCTATCATCTTCGATTGGTCAACCGTGTTCTGCGCGTTCTTGATGAGCATTTCGTTGGTCTTTTCGTCAAGAGCTTTCATACTTTCCGCTTGTATTCTCTGACGTTTCAGCATAATAGCCTGAGCCAATGACTGCTTGAATACAGGCATTGTGATGATAAACGCGGAGTTTATCTTGCGGACAAGGTTAAGGTTGGAGTATTCCATTGTTTTCAGCATAGGTACTGTCTGCAACGCAACGTTCTCGGCGATTTTCAGATCCATTACGCGTTGGTCGAGCATTTCACGCATCTGCTGTAAGTTGGAGAGATCCATTGAAAGCGTGTGGTCGTCGGGATTTGCGGCGATTTTCTGCTGATAATCGGCAATGTAAGCGTCAAGCTCCTTAACGCCCTGTTCGCCCGCAAGAATGTACTTGCACAATTGCTGATAATAGCCGATATTCGCTTCGTACATATTGTCGAGCTTTGTGTTCGCCTGTTCGATTTCGGTTTCGTAACCTTTCAGCTGAACATAAATCTTGTCGATTTCCTTGCCCATTGTGTCGTACTTGTTGAGTATCTTCTCAATGTTCCTTTTCAGCTTGGCAAACAGTCCGGGTTTATCTTCAAGCTCTTTCGCATCGAATTGATCCATGATCGCCGCGAGGTTTTTCATCATAACGCCCGTGTCGTTGATCTGCTGAATGCTCATTGAATTGAGCACCTGATCCGATGCCGCTGAAATCTGATCTGCCGCTTCCGCACCAAATTTTACGATTGTGTTCGGATCGTTTACATTGATTGTGGAAACCAGCTTGTCAATTTCTTCGCTTGTTGCGAGCTGCTGCTTGATTTCATCTGACTTGACCATTATGTTGAAGTTCTTAACTTCCTCGATTTTCGCGTCAAGAGCCGCTTCGGTCGGGGTTGCGGTTGTAACGGTCGCGCCTTCTGCCTGAATTTCCGGCTGTGCCTGAGGTTGAGCTACTCCAGCTCCGGGTGTGAATTGTAATCCCATAACTTTTTTTCCTTTCGTTATTAGTGTTTTCCGAACAGCTTCCCGAAAAATCCGCCGCTCTTTTCTTCAGAGGGTATCTTGAATTTCGGGACCTCTGTTTGATACACAAATTGGTTCATAATGTGTTCTTCAAACGCGTCATTCGACACGAATGTTTCAATGTTCTTATAGCCTGTCGGCGTGTATATAATCACGTCAAAGCCTATCATATTGCAAAGGACGATCTGTATACATTCCGATAATGTGAATGTATCTTCCACAGCGTCAATGTATATCAGCTTTGGTATCGTTCTGGTGAAATCAAACTGCTGAATAAGTTTCAGCAAATCTTTGCTGAGGTTCATTCCGAAGTGCAGTACACTGCACATCAGATCGTCGCCCTCCAGCTTTATAAAGTTGCTTGATACCGTTTCCTGCAATTTATAAAACAGCATATCCTGTATTCTGTCGGGCAGGTAGCTGTATTTGTTAAGCGTTGATTTTTTCAGCTTTTCCGTATCAATTTCACCGTTGCGGTAGAATTGCCTGTAAACCGACAAATCCTCGCTTGCGTTTTCGGTAGGATTGGGCTTTTTAATCGTCAATATGGTTTCGGGTGTGAGTTTTGAGCGCACGTCTTCCCAGTATTTGCTCATATTGCCGTCTTCAACGCCGCTTATTTTGGCGAAGATATTCGGCACGCTTACCAGATTTCCCGACGTTGAAAATCCGGACCTGAACCTCGATTCCTGTTTCCACAGAATACTTATTTCCTCATAAGTCGTTTTGAGCGTTACGCTCTGACTGTTCGGAAACTGAAAGCTCCTGTAAATTCCCGTGTCGCCGCCGTATAGCATTGTATCAAGGTCGCGCTCCGCGTTGTATGCCATAGTCGCGACTTTTGTTTTAATCGCTTTTTCGGGATAGCTTCCGCTGTCCTTGCTTTGCGGTAACTCAAATATCTGCATAAGTCCGCCGATATTCTTGTCAACCGCTGTTTGCAGATTTTTCTTGTTCGGGGTGATATAAACCACGTCAAAACCGCATTGCGCCATAAAGTTCAGAAAGTACATTTCCGATTGCGAAATATCGCCGTAGTACAGAATAACGGGTATGTCCTCGTATTGCACGGCGTATTTTCTCGCTTGCGTACAGCGGTAAAGCCACGTTACGAACTTGTTGCCATAATTCAGCACAACGGTCTGATTGCCCGTGTTGAGTTCGTTCAGCATTTCACACAGAGCCTTCTGAGCAAGCGCGGTTCGCGTTCTGTCACCCTTGAGGTCAATCAGCATTGCCAGAGCGTCAATCATATCCGCCGTGCTTGTGCGGGGAATACTCCCCAGCGCGCGGACTTCCTCGGCATTGGGATTTTCAAGCGGCTTTTCTATGAAAATCAGCTGCTTTTTCAATCCCGCGAAACTCTCTTTGAATTTTACGAGCATATTAGTATAAACCGTTTCGTCCTCGTAACCGATAAGAGCCGCCACATAAATGGGAATTTCCCCGTCTTCCGTGTAAACGCCGCCGCTTTGAATAACCCGCGTTTTTCTGTCCTTGACAACGTCCTCAAAAATTCCTGCCGCCGATGTATCAAGCCGTTTTACCAGTCCCGAAACGTTGCTTGCGGCGGTTCGCATTTCGGCGAGTTTCGCCTCTTTGGACAAATCGATTTTTTCAAAGTCAATTTGTATCGGAGCGGTTTGTCTGCCGTTTTTGATTGTAATTCTGTCTTTGAACGCAAGTTTGTCGAAATCTTTGTCCAGACCGTAACTTACAAGCGTTACTTTTACGCCCGCCGCATTCAGCATACAGAGGAAATATAGTTCGCGCAAGGTCGCCGAACCTACAAACAGAACCGCGTTCGGTCGTTTTCCGAGGTACTTCATAAGCCAGCAAAGCATTACGAAATAGGTGTTTTTCTTGTTGACGCCGCATTCCGCGACAGCCTTTGCCATAACCTCGGCGATTGCCGCGCCGTCACACGGAACATTCTCCGCGTGCAGCCACATTTCCAACGCTTTTTTGATATCGTCCGCGTTGTCGAAACTAGACGCGGTATACTGCGCCGCTTTCGCTATATCGTCCGTTGTCGCCGCGGGCAGTTTTTCCTTAAAGAACAGCCCGTTTTTCTGAACCATAACATATTGATTTATCAGGAAACTTCGGAAATCATCGGGATTGTCATACCCGATATATCTTAAAAATTCCTTTTGTGCCATTTCTCCGAACCGTCCTTTTTGTGATGTAATCCGAAACAGCGTCAGCTTTCAACTTCAATGCCGTATCGGTTGCAGAGTTTCGCGAGACCGTCTTTAAATCCCGCTCCCACTGCGGATATTTTCCATTCGCCTTTGTAAAGATAAAATTCAAGCGCGACTATTGTCGCCTCTTCCGAAAGTCCGTCAACCGTGAACGTCACTCGTTCGCCGTTTGAGCGGAGCGATATTCTCGGCGAGCCGACAGAGCGGAAATTCTTTGTTGCGCCGCCGTCATAAATCGAATAAGCAAGCGCGATTTTCTGTACCTGCGGCGAGACTTTCGACAGATCAATTTCAATATGCCCATCGTTCGGGTAATATTTAGCTTCTCCGTTCGGTGAAACGTCGTTTCCGAAGAAAACCAATCCGCTGTCGCCGAGCGCTTTGTCGCCGTTTCCGAGCAGGAACACATACGGGTCTATGTCCATACCCTGCGGTTTGTTCGCCGTGAACCACACCTCGAATTTGTCGCCGAGATACTGCGAAAGCGCGACGCGCTGTCCGCGTTTCATATCAAGCGGCGGTAAGTTCGGGTTTTGCTTTCCCGCCATTGATATTGCATCTGTTTTCGGAACGGTCACGGAAACGCTTTGCGGTACAGTTTCGGAAACGGTTGTCGATACTGTTTCCGTTATACTCTGCGCTTGAACGCCGCGTTCGGGCGCGGTGTAAATCTGCTTTAAAACCGCCTGTTCCACTGTCGGGTCGGGTTTTCCCGTGATATATACCCGCCGCGTGAACTGCGATTTAAACAGCACTTCCGCGTATAAAAACGTTTTGTCGGAAATACCGCTTATTTTAATTGTAAGTTCGTTTCTTCCCGCTTGAAGCACGGTCGGCTCAAACGTCACCTCGCGAATTTCGCACACGATTTTCGTTTCAGACGGAACGTTGACTTCCATTTTAAAGGAGTTTTCGCGGTCTGCGGGAAATCTTCCGAGTTCGATTGTTCGCAGAATGTCGAAAAATCCGTCCTCCGCGCCAAAGCCCGAAACGCGCCCCAGCACTTCAACGTTTTTCACCGTTGCAGGAGAATTTGCCGTAACGGCGGGTTCTTCAATGCTCCCCTCGGTGATTTCCGCGCGAATATCGCAAAGCGTCACGCCGCCCGATTTTATTTCGATAACGGGTGATTTTTTCGCCCATACAGTCGTGCTTTTTCCAATTAACCGCAAGGGCTTATTTATTGCGAGCGGTCCCTCGTATTCTCCCGACGGCAGAGTAACCTCGCTGTTCGGAGCGGCACGAGCGATTATATCGTTCAAATCCATAAGCCTTGCGTCCTCCCAAAATTAAACGTTTACGCCGTAAGTGCGGCAGAGAGCCTCCAAGCCGCCCTGATAACCCGCGGCAACCGCGTTGAACTTCCAGTCGCCGTTGTAACGGTAGATTTCGCATACAACAAGTGCAGTTTCGATTGAGAATTCCTCAACCAAGTCGAAACGGAGAACTTCTTCGCCGTTTACG
The DNA here is from genome assembly GCA_022766825.1 of Oscillospiraceae bacterium. Taxonomy (GTDB): domain Bacteria; phylum Bacillota; class Clostridia; order Oscillospirales; family Ruminococcaceae; genus CAG-115. The sequence continues at coordinate 8,035 of JALEQE010000008.1, forward strand.
TCGTCGGCATTGTCGATTTTAACAACGCGGACATAGGAGTTTGATACCTGACCGAAATTCTGATGTTTCTGTTCGGCGTCGAAAATCGTTACGGTAACTGCGATTTTCTCGATTTCGGGCGGGATTTTTGTGAAGTCGATGATGATAGCCTCATCGTCGCCGTCACCCGCGCCTGTTCTGTTGTCGCCTGTATGCTGAACCGCACCGTTTCTTGCGGTGAGATTGTTATAGAATACAAAGTCCTCGTCTTTGAGTACTTTTCCGTTTGCTCCGAGCAGGAATACGCACGCGTCAAGGTCGAAGTCCTGACCGCCGTCATACTGGTTGATGTCCCAACCCAAGCCGATACGAGCCATTGTTACGGATTTGTCGAGAGATACTCTCTGTCCTTTTGAAAGATTGACTGCCATAATTATTTTCTCCTTATTTAACAAGACCGCCCGCCCCGCCATTGGGGCGGTGCAGTCCAATAATTACTTTTCTTTGCTTGTCGAATTTACGATTGCCTTGCGGATAAGGTCGATGGGTATAATCGAGATTGCGGGAATGAGTACCACAAGCCACTCGATAGGATTAAGTCCCCAGCCCGAGAGAATACTGCGTCCGAGATATGTCATCAGTATCTGAACAACGGTAATAATTCCGAATACCGTCAAAAAGCCTTTGTTTTTGCCGAGGTTGTCGAACAGGTTCATACGGTCTGTACGAGCGTTGAACGCATTGAATACCGCGATGAAGATGAAGAACGCGAAGTAAGCCGTGTGAAGTATAGCGTGAGGTTCGGTAAGACCTGCCGCAACATCGTCACGCAGGAAGCCCCACTGTTCCAGATAACTTACGGAACTGCCTTTCGGGAGCGTACCGAGAAGCAACATCGCAAGAGAGAGAATGAAAGTCCAGCCCGCGCCGAGTACGATTTCCGACATCATATTTCTGCTGATAATCGGTTCGTTGCGACGCTTGGGTTTCTCTTTCATAAAGCGTTCCAGAGGAGGTTCTCCGCCGAATGCCAAAGCCGCCAGAGTATCCATTACGAGGTTTACCCAGAGTATCTGAATAACCGACAGCGGGTTCGCAACACCGATAAGCGGGCAGATGAACGAAACCAATACCGCTGCAACGTTGATTGTCAGCTGGAATACGATGAATTTGCGTATCGAATTGAAAATCGTGCGTCCGTAAAGTATTGCGCGGTCGATTGAGTTGAAGTTGTCGTCAAGAATAACAATATCCGACGCCTCTTTCGCGACTTCCGTACCGCCGCCCATTGCAAAGCCGACATCGGCTTTTTTCAGAGCGGGGGAGTCGTTTACGCCGTCACCCGTCATACCCGCGACAAGGTCGAGTTCCTGCGCCAGTCGTACAAGACGGCTCTTGTCGGAGGGCAGTGCGCGCGCGATTACGCGAATATCTTTGAGCTTTTCTTTAACTTCCTCGTCGGACATCTTCGCAAGTTCGTCGGAAGTGAGCATAAGGTTGCTGTCGGAGTCGATAAGTCCCGCCTCTTTCGCGATTGCGACGGCGGTTTCCTTGCGGTCGCCCGTAATCATAACAACCTGTATTCCCGCGCCCTTAACCTGCTTGATAGCTGTTACGGATTCGGGACGTACTTCGTCACGGATACCAAGACAGCCGACAAGCGTCCAGTTGTTTCCGTCGGGGAGAGCTTCCTCGCCGAGAGCGTCCTCGCTTGTCGCGATTGCAAGTACGCGGATAGCGCGGTTTGCGAGTTCGTCAATCTTCGCGTTGAGCGCTTTCATATCAAACGGCTGTTTCTTGCCGTCCTTGTCGTAATAATGCGAACATCTCTGCAAAATCTTTTCGGGCGCGCCTTTGATAAGCGTGAGGTCATATTGACCCATAACCTGCGTTGCTGAATATTTGTTCGTCGAATTGAACGGGATATTTGCTACCGCCGCAACTTCCGCTTTACATTCGGTATTCATCGCGAAACCGAGAATAGCGCGTTCTGTCGCGTTACCGCCGAGGACGTGTCTGTCCTTGCCCTCGCCCGTAATCATTGAAAGCGTGTTCTTGTGAATTGAGAGCGACAGCATATCGGAGAGTTTTCCGCCTATGTCGTCAAACGTCTTGTATTCGTTGACTGCGCCGTCTATAAAGTTAATCGCTTCGAGTTTGCCCTTTGTAATCGTACCCGTTTTATCGGAGAACAGAATGTTCAGCGAACCCGCGGTTTCAATTCCCGCGACCTTGCGGACAAGTACGTTGTCTTTCAGCATTTTGCCCATATTCTGCGCGGAAACTATCGCTATCATAAGAGGAAGTCCCTCGGGAACCGCCATTACTATGATGATAACCGCGAGCATAACCGCGTTAATCAGAGCTTCTAGAAGAGCAATCCACGCAAATTCTCCGTTTGGAGCGAGGAAAGCCATAGGGTTAAAGCCCGTATCGAACAGAATTGTTTTTGCGAGCATTGCAATAGCAATTGCGATACCGCCGATATAGCCGAATTTTGAAATGCCTTTCGCGAGCTTGCCGAGTTTCAGTTTCAGCGGCGTGTCACGGTCATCGCTTGTTTGAAGTTCGCTTGCGATTTTACCGTAAACCGACTTGTCGCCGACAACCGTAACCTGCATTGTCGCGTTGCCCGAACATACAATTGCTCCTCTGAAAACCTTGTATTCGTTATCGAAATTCGTGTTTTCGTCGGTGTCTTTCCAACCATCGGGTATTGCGATTTTCTTTGCCTCACGGCTTTCGCCGTTGAGTACGGATTGGTCAACCTTGATGTCGCCGTCAATAATTATGCCGTCTGCGGGTATCTTATCGCCCGACTGCAACAAAATCGCGTCGCCGACAACAATATCGTTTATCGGGACTTCAACAACTTCGCCGTTGCGGTATGTTTTAACCATAATCCGCGAGGCTTCTTCCTGCAATTTTTGAAAAGCGTTTTCGTTGCGGTATTCCGAGAACGTGGAAACCAGCGTCGCGAGGCATATCGCGATGAAAATTCCGAGCGGCTCAAACCATTCGGGTGCGCCTTCCTTGATAATTCCCGCATAGCCGAGTACCGACAATACGACGTTGATAAGCAATGCGACGATAAGTATTTTTATCATCGGGTCGCCGAGATTGCCTTTGAGTTTATCCCAAAAACTCTCGTGCGCTTGCTCGGTCATAGAGTTGTCGCCGTATTTTGCTTTGCTTTCGGCAACTTCCTTGTCTGTTAAACCGAATTTCTTCATTTACAGTATTCCTTTCTAAAATGTGTTTTATCAGAAAGTATCGTGTGATACTTAAACTGCTATTCTGTTATTACTTCGCACAGCAAGCCGTTTTCGCCGCCCGTCATTTTGAAAGCCGTGCCGTTTTTGAGTTCGACCGCGCTTCCTTTCGGAACAAGCCGTCCCGACGGAGATAACATTCCGTCAATGTTTTTGTTGACGAGAAGCGTTTTTCCTTGGTAATTCGCTATATAAGCGGCGACTTGCGTGTCCGCTTTTTCGTCGTTGTGTATATTTGAAAGAACGTGCCAGTCGTAGAGCGGCATACGGTCGTACACAACCGCTTCGCTTTTGTCGCGGTAAACGCCTTTGCGCCCGCGCATTTCGCTTTTGAACAAAAGCCGAGTTAACGGTGTGTTTACTCTCGTTTTGCAGAACGGACACACGGGATTTTGCGGGTCGCGCAGTATGAACCATTGCTTTTCACATTGCGGGTTTGCGCAGGGAACAAGCATATCCCACGCGCGGAGCAGTTCCCGTTCCCATTCCATTGCAGTGGGACGTTCGGACGGGTCGTGAAGTCCTTTTGAGAATGCCCGGAAAAACAATTCTTCCAGCCCTCTTGACAGCGATTTTATCGTCACATCAAGGTCGGGCGGTCTGTTTGACATGTCGTTCGGGTCTTCAATGAACGTTGCCTTTTCGCCCAACGCGAGAAAATCGTCGTGTTCGGCGTCGTTCGGGTCGTAAATCTTCGGACCTATCAGCGGGTGACGGCAGAACAGATACTCGTAAATCAGTACGGGCAAAGCGTGCAAGTCCGTCTGAACGCACGGCAAAGCGCGCCGCGGGTCGTCAGCGTCCATACCGAGCGTTGCAAGCACTTCTGGAGCAATATATCCGCGTGTTCCCACAACTTCGGGAGCGTACTTATTCGGAACGACAAGGCTGTCTATGTCGATTACCACACAAGCGCCCGTTCTCGGGTCTATAAGCACGTTGTTGCAGGAAAGGTCGGAGTGCGCGAGTCCCGCTTGGTGCATTCGCCGTATCGAACGCGAAAGTCCGATTGCCGTGCCGAGCATTGTGCGGAAATTTCCGCGTTCGGCGGGGGAGAGGTACTTGCGGTTACGCCCCGTGAACCAGTTGGACTTTTTGTCTTTTCCTTTCAAATTCAGCACGGTTGAAGCGTCTGCGCTGAAAAAGAAGTTTCTCGGGTAGGTGGGGCAGACAATGCCAAATTCGGGTTCTTTGATTATCGCCAGCGGCCAGCAGAAACGCTGTCTGAAATAGCTTGCCGTTTTTTCTGTGTTGCCGACAGCGCCGCCGTCCGCTTCCGAAAGCGTCGGGTTATATATACCCACTATTGTGCGTATACGGTCTTGCATACGGGGGTCTGCGGCATTTTTCGGGTCGTTGAAGAACTGTACGGCGAACTGTTTGTCGGGCGTAAAGAATGTGTGTTTCATTCCGCCGCGCGGAGCGTTTGCATCGTATACATATTCAATTACATTGCCGTTTTCAAGAATGGCATTTAAAACAGTGCCGCTTCTCATATTATTACTCCGTTGATTTATTTTTCGTGAGGTATTCTGATGAATACCAGCGTTCTGTCATCGAACGAACCGCGCTCGTTGTAGTTGTCAAGCCAGACGCGCAGACGTTCTTCGGGTGTGTCGCCGATATTCATTCTGAACGCTTCCAGCGAGTGACAGCGCAGCATTTCGCGTTTATCCCACAGCGCGTTTATCGCCTCGTCGGACTTGTCGGACAATAGCTGTTTCGCGTATTGTAACGCAACGCTTGTCTGATTGAGCGACACGGATTTGAACCGTATCGGCGCGGGTTCTTCGCCGCATTCGGGAAGCTTGCCTTTCATCGGGATTATTCCGTTTAGGCACAAGTCTAGATACAGCCGTTTCATCATAGGCGCGGCGGGGAAGTAGTCGTCCGCAACGCCGTCGCTCATAAGCAGTATCGTATCGGAAGAACCACGCGATATACGGGTTTTCGCGCTTATCGCTTCGGGTTTTGTGTTCTTTTCCGAAAGAAAATCCGTTTCGCCGGAAAAAGCACCGCTGTCCGCTTCACCCATAATTTTCAGACAATGCTCGGAATTTTCCGAACTGTCAATAGCGCAGATACAGCCGTCACCTATCTGAACGCAAGCCAGAAAGCATTCTTTTTTGCCGTCAATTTCAAGCGGCACAACAACCGCCGCGAGAAACGTTGTGTATAAATCCGAAAGAACGGGTTTTCGCCCGAGAGCTTTTTCGTAATTCTCATCGTTGGAAAGCTCGTCAAGCGTTTTTTTCTGCGCTTCGAGAGCCTCTCTCGCCGACTGCTGAACAAGCGGCGCTATTCGTCCGCAAGCCGCCATAAATTCCGTTGAGGAAAGATCGGCGCAAAGTCCGTCTTTTATTGCGGGCATATCCGTGAACAGTTTCGCAAGGCTTTCTTTGAGGTAACGCGCCGCCGTTTCGCTGCTTACGCGCGAACCTATCCGCGACAGCGGTTTTGAACCCGCTCCGTCACAGACAACGGCAATCGCGCAATCGTTTGTGTAGGCGGTTTCAAAGAAGTCGTCGGAGTTTGAGCCTTCGTGCTTGTGCTTTTTTCCACGAACGCGCGCACCCGTAATATCCGCAAATCCCGTATCCGAGTGCTTTTGGTGAAATTCCGTGTGCATTTCCGTGCCGTCGTTCACAATTTCCTTGTACTGCCATACGGTCGCGGTATGTTCCATAACTTCCATATCGGAAAGCGGTTTCGGCGGCTCTTCTTGCACGATTATCGGATTTTGCGGCAGATGAGCGCGTTTTGTGACCTTGTTTTCCGCGCCCGTGCTGACGCGAGCGTTTTCGGCAGCGGTTTTTTCGGCTATTTTTTCCGCGGCTTTTTCGGCAACTTTTTCGTCCTTCGCTTCACTATCCTGTTTTTGCAGAACTTCCCTTGTTTCGGGATAATCCTTTGTGGGCAAAATGCCCTGATTTTCGGAAAATCCGTCAAACGTGATTGAAAGCTGTTCCTCCTTTTTTTCGGAGGGAATGTTATTATTGTTCATTTAATCTACCTTAAATGCTGTTACGGTACGATAACGAAACCCTGAGGAGGCGGCGGGAGTTCCACGGGCGCTCCGGGTTTCGCGTCTATGCTCTTTGACGACGCCTTGATGGAGCTTGATACCCACGCAAAGAACTGCGCCATATCGCCCGCGGTGAGGTTGTTCATCATAAGAACATTGTTCGTTATCTTTTTGAGCGTGTTGGCGTTCGCGTTCGCGCCCGCTCCGCACGCGATTATATTGCCTGTTGACACCTGCTTCAACGCGTCAATACCTTCATCAAGGTTGTCGGTAGGCGCGCCGTCCGTCATAAGGAACACCAGCGGTTTCCAGTCGCCCTTTTGCGTTGCAGTAGATGTGCGTACTTCGTTTTTGATACATTCCGCGAGTACTTTCAGTGCGCCGCCCAGAGCCGTTGCTCCGCCTGCTTGTATCTGAGGTTCTTTAAAGAGCATAAGTTCGGTGAGCGGGCTAATCTGACGCGCGCTGCTGTCAAAAGTGATTATTGACAAAAACGCAGTTTCCAGAGCCTGAGGATCGCCTTTCAGCTCGGCAATAAGCGTTTTGATACCCTGCTTTACCGCTTCTATCGGTTCGCCCGACATAGAGCCGCTGCAGTCAAGCAGCAGATAAACGGGCAGTCTTCTGATGTAATCGGACATTTTTAAACCTCCGTTTTGTTAGTATGAATGTAAAATTATACAAATCATCACTATACATTATAACTCTGTTTTCAATTATTGTCAATAGTATTGATATTAAATTTACACAATTTCCCGAATTTGTTGTGAAAAAGGACGAAAGAGAGCTATACGGCAAAAATATATTTATGGGGTTGATTTTTTTGCCCGATTATGATAAAATAATACAAGAAAACAGCAGAGATGTGAGAAAATCAAATAACACAACGTTGTTGAAAAATGAGGTGTTTGAAATAAAGATAAAAGGCGTTGATGTGGGCGAGGTGATTAAATCGCTCAAAACCAAGGACGGACGAAAAGAGTTTTATCGGAAGCACAAATTGATAATCCTCTATGTTACGTTTGGTATCGGAACAACAATTATATCGTTCGGAAGTTATTATCTGTTCAGATTTATATTCCCTAACGCGGAGAGCGTTCCGTCGTGGCTTTCGTGGATATTCAAGCTGACAGCGCCGTTTAACATCGAAAGCAGCACGGTTTTTCCCGTAATTATGTCGTGGATTTTCGCGAATTTGTTTTCGTTTTTTACAAATCGGGTATATGTTTTTGAAAGTCAGGCGCACAGCGCGGGAAGATTTCTTCTTGAAATGCTGAAATTTTTCGCTTCGAGAATTGCCACACTTATAGTAGATATGGTTATAATGTTCCTGCTTGTCGATCTGACCGGTATTCACGGCGGCTTGTATGAATTCTGCGCGAAAATTTTCTCGAACATTGTCGTCCTTGTACTGAATTTTATTTTAAGCAAGTTGTTTGTGTTCCGAAAAAAGAAACAAAAGTCTGAAACGGGAAATGATGATAATTAAATAATCGCCCCGAAAAATCGGGGCGATTTTTGATGATCTTTTTGATTATTCCTGCCGCGACTGAATAAGTTCCGCGTAGAAACCGTCCTTTTCGAGAAGTTCGGCGTGCGTACCTTGTTCGACAATGTGTCCCGATTTCATAACAAGAATGCAGTCCGCCTCGCGTATCGTGGACAGTCTGTGCGCAACCACAAAACTTGTGCGCCCTTTCATCATCTTGTCGAAAGCGTTTTGTATCTTCATTTCCGTGCGGGTATCGATTGAGGAAGTCGCCTCGTCAAGTATCAGCATAGGCGGCAAAGCAAGCATTACTCGGGCTATTGACAGCAATTGCCTCTGACCTTGCGACAGTTCCGCGTCGTTTGTGATTACCGTGTCGTAGCCTTGAGGAAGTCGCTTTATAAAGCTGTCCGCGTGGGCGGCTTTCGCCGCCGCGACTATCTCGTCAAGCGTTGCGTCGGGCTTGCCGTAGCTTATATTATCACGCACCGTACCTTTGAATACCCAAGTTTCCTGCAAAACAATGCCGAAATTTCCTCGCAGACTGTTTCTTGTGATGTCTTTTATCGGATTTCCGCTAACTCGTATTTCGCCGTCCACAACGTCATAGAAACGCATAAGCAGATTGATAAGCGTGGTTTTTCCGCAGCCTGTCGGACCGACAATCGCTATGTGTTGTCCGCTTTTTACGTTAAGATTGAGGTTTTCGATAAGCGGTTTTTCGGGAACGTATGAAAAGTCAACGTTTTCAATCGCAACGTTTCCGTCGCAGTTTTCGAGTACTTTCTTGTCCTTGTCGGAGCTTTCGGCGGGTTCATCAATAAGCGCGAAAATTCTCGCCGCGGATGCGAGAGCGTTTTGCAGTTCGGTAACAACGCCCGATATTTCGTTAAACGGCTTTGTGTATTGGCTCGCGTATTGCAAAAAACAACTCAAATCGCCGACGGTAAATCCACCGCTTACCGCTTTAACTGCGTTCAGCGCGCCAAAAACGCCCACTCCCGCGTAAACAAGAGAGTTCACAAAACGTGTACACGGGTTTGTAAGCGCGGAATAGAATTGCGCACGTCTTCCGCAGACGTTCAGCCGTTCGTTTATTTCGCCGAATTGTACCTCGGCGGTTTGCTCAAATCCGAACGCTTTCACAAGCCGCTGACTTCCTATGTGTTCGTCAATGTAGCCCGTAAGTTCGCCTTTTATTGCGGATTGCTCCTTGAATTTGTTGAAACAAAGTTTGGATATTACTGCCGCCACCGCAAACGACAGCGGAGTAATGCAGACAACCACAAGAGTTATTTTCCAATTTAGCATAACCATAAACACAAGCGTGCCGATTATCGTTACAATGCCCGTGAAAAGCTGTTGAAATCCTTGCAATAAGCCGTCCGAAACCGCGTCAACGTCGTTTACTACGCGGCTGATAATATCGCCGTGGGAGTTTGCGTCGATATACGACAGCGGCAAATCCTGCAAGTGCTTGAAAATATCCGTGCGGAGAGCCTTGACGGTCTTGTGTGTAATAAGGTTCGTCAAAAAGTACATTAACCATTGCAAAACAGCGACTGTCGGTATGATAATTGCAATTGTAATCAGAATGGGCGTCATCGCGGCGAAATCCGTTTTTCCGCCGCCGATACCGATACAGTCTATCGCCCGTCCGACAAGCACGGTTGTGTACAGCGACAGCAAAACGCTCCCCGCTGCGCAAATTATCGCGAGAACAACAAGCGGTATCTGATCTTTCATATAGCGCAGAATACGTCCGAGCGAGCCTTTTTTGTTTGTTTGTTTCATAAAACACCGCCCTCCTTTTCCTGCTGCTGTAATTCTTCTTCCGAATATTGCGTGGCACATATCTCGTGGTAAACCTCGCAGTTTTTGAGAAGTTCCGCGTGTGTACCGATACCGACCGCCTTGCCGTCGTCAAGGACGATTATCTTATCCGCGTGCATAATTGAGTTTGCGCGCTGTGAGATTATAACCGCCGTAACGTTTGGCAGTTCTTTGAGCGAGCGGCGGAGTTTCGCGTCCGTTGCGTAGTCAAGTGCACTTGAACTGTCGTCAAGAATGACGATTTCGGGATTTTGCGCGAGCGCGCGGGCAATCGTAAGTCGTTGTTTCTGACCTCCCGAAAGGTTCTTGCCGCCTTGAAGAATACGCGCGTCAAGTCCGCCGTCCAGTTTATCGGTAAATTCTTTCGCCTGCGCCGCGGCTAGCGCATTTTGTATCTGTTCGTCCGAAATATCCGTTCTGCCGAGCGTCATATTGTCGCGGAGAGTTCCCGAAAGCAGTTCCGCTTTTTGGGGAACGATGCCGATAAGCCGCCGCAGTTCGTTTGTTGGGTAGTCGCGGACGTTTACGCCGTTTATGCGAACTTCGCCGCTGTCGCAGTCGTAAAAACGGCAAAGCAGATTTGCAAGCGTGGTTTTGCCCGAACCCGTGCCGCCGATTATTCCGAGCGTTTCTCCTCGTTTTAGTTTGAGCGATATATTGTCAAGCGAATTTTCGCCGCCTACATAAGAAAAACTTACGTTATCAAATTCAATCGCGGGAGCGGAGCGGTCTTGTTTCGGTGAGGTTTCCGCGCCGTTTATGGAACTTTTCGTATCAAAAACCTCGTTAATTCTTGCCGCCGAAGCCGCCGCTTTTGTGAAAATCGTTACAAGGTTCGCAACAACGACAAGCGCGAGCGAAATCTGCGTCATATAGTTTACCAAAGCGATAACTTTTCCCTGCGTAAGACCGTCAATCGATAAATCGGTAAATCCCGCGCCGAAATACACGATAAGGAGATATGCCGTGTTTACGGCGATAAAGATAAGCGGGTTTAAAAGCGCGTTTATTCTGCCCGCTTTCACGGCGAATTTGCGGTATTCCTCAGCGGTTTCCTCAAAGCGTTGCTTTTCGTGTTCCTGACGTGAGAAAGCGCGGACAACGCGCACACCGTTGAGGTTTTCGCGGGTAATTCTCGAAATTCCGTCAAGGGATTTCTGCTGTTTCTTGAACAGTTTTACGGTAGCTTTCATAACGGGTACCATAATTCCGACAATAAGTAGCATTGCACCGATAAATATCAGCGACAGGCGCGGTGAAATGGTAAAGCTCATAATTGTCGCGCCGATAACAAGAAACGGCGCGCGCACAACAAGCCGTATCAGCATAGCGACGGCGGTCTGCACTTGATTTACATCGTTGGATATACGTGTAACAAGCGCAGGAGTACCGATTTTGTCAAGTTCTTTGTACGACAATGTGTTTATGTGAGCATACAAATCGCGCCGCAGAGCCGTTCCGACGCCCTGTGACGCCACGCTTGCCATATATTGGCACACCAAAGCGCACGACAATCCGAGTACGGCAAGCAGCACGAGAATAAGTCCGTGCTGAATAATGTAGTTCGTGTCGCCGTTGGCAATGCCGACATCGATTATCTTTGCCATAACAATCGGCACGATAAGCTCAAATATCGCTTCGGTAAGTTTGCAAAGCGGACCTATCGTGACATTCAGCTTGAAATCTTTCAAGTATTTCGCAAGTTTAAACAAATAATTCACTCCCAGGTTAATTTTCTCAGTTTCAAGAAAATTATACCACACGTTTATGTAAATGTCAACGGATATTCGGGAAACACATTTGTAAAAAATTATTGACATTTAGATCAGAATGGGGTATAATTATATCAGTTTTGATTGGGGGGCATATTATGTCGAGGTTTTGTTTATCTCCGCTTTTCACAGACGGAGCGGTTTTACAGCGCGGAAAGAATATCCGCGTGTTTGGCACGGGTGAAAATGGTGTTTCTCTTCGGGTGGAGATATGCGGCGAAACCGCTTTCTGCACAGTGAAAGACGGAAAGTGGACCGCGGTTATTCCGCCGCTTTCTCCGATAACCTCCGCTGTTTTCGCTGTTTCCGATACGGAAACGGGCGAGGAAATCCGACTTGAAAATGTCGCGGTTGGCGAAGTGTGGCTTGCGGGCGGTCAGTCAAATATGGAGTTTGAGCTTTGCAACTGCAAGGGCGGCGAGGGTTTCCTCAGAAATGACGAAACGCCGAATGTCCGCTATTATTATTTCCCGAAAAGAACGCTCCTTGACGACGACCACGCCAAACAGGTAAACAACGCGCGGTGGACTGACTTTTCCGACAAGGAAAGCGCGCGGCATTGGAGCGCGGTTGCGTACTTCTGTGCGAAAGAAATGTCGGAGCGGTTGGGCGTTGTTGTCGGAATAATCGGCTGTAACTGGGGCGGAACTTCCGCGTCCTGCTGGATTGACAGAAAATACGTTGTCGGTGACGCCACCGTTTATTTTGAGGAATACGACAAATTTATGTCAGAACGCACCACCGAAAAGGCGATTGCCGATTACCGCGATTATCAGCGTTATCAGGCGGCTTGGGAAACAAGAAAAAACGAGTATGTTAAAACACACCCCACCGCTTCGGAAACCGAAATCGAGGCGGCTTGCGGCGAAAACCGTTATCCCGGACCGAAAGCACCGTGCGACCCGTGTTCTCCGGGGGTGCTGTATAACAGCATGGTGAAGTTTGTCGCGCCTTATACATTGGGCGGCGTTTTGTGGTATCAGGGCGAAACGGACGAAACTCACCCGAACGCTTATTATACCTTGCTTACGTCGCTGATAAGGAATTGGCGCGAATTGTGGCACGACGATGAACTGCCGTTCGTTATCGGTCAGCTGCCGATGTATGCGGGCGGTAATCCTGACGGCGATGAATGGAGTATTATCCGTGACGCACAGATGAGGGTTTTCAGAACCGTAAAAAACACGGGGATTGCCGTTCTTGCCGATTGCGGCGAGCGCGACAACATTCACCCCGTTGACAAACGCAATGTCGGTCACCGTTTCGCTTTGCAGGCGATAAACCTTATCGGCGGCTGCGAGGACGCTTTCGCACCTACCGTAAGCAACGTTATTTGGAATGAAAGCGATGTCAAGTTGGTTGTTGAAAACACGGGCGATCCTCTTTGTTGTAACGGCGAGCCGAGCGGCTTTGAGATATGTGGGTATGACGGCGTTTATTGTCCCGCAAAAGCGGATATTATAACGGATAACGGAATAACTAAGATTGTCGTTTCGTCCGACAAAGTAAAACAACCTCGCGGAGTGCGTTATTTGTGGAAAAATTACGCGGAAGTGAATATTTTCGGAGCGTCGGGATTGCCTCTTGTTCCGTTCTCGTATACAGTTTAATCGGAGGGGATTATTATATGATAGCATTGGTTACGGGCGCAAGCTCAGGTATCGGGCGCGATATTGCGCGCAGTCTTGCAAAGCATGGAATTAACGTAATTATTACGGCGCGCCGCCGTGACAGGCTTATTGAATTGAAACATGAGCTTATCGAGAAATACGGCGTCAAGGTAATGTGTATTGCGGCGGATTTGTCAAAGCAAAATCAGGTTTTCAAGCTGTATGACGCCGTGAAGAAGTACAATATCGATATTTTTATTAACAACGCGGGCTTTGGTGTTTTCGGGGAGTTTACCGAAACTAATCTTGAACGCGAGCTTGATATGATTGATGTGAATATCAAAGCATTTCATATCCTATTCAAACTGTTCACGCGCGATTTCAAAAAGCGCGACTGCGGATATATTCTCAATACAGCAAGTTCTGCGGGATTTATTCCCGGACCGTTCTTTTCGTCGTATTACGCGAGCAAATCATATATTATCAGAATGACGCAGGCTGTGGCGGAAGAACTGCGGGGAACGGGCGTTCACGTTTCAATGCTGTGTCCCGGGCCTGTTGCAACCGAGTTCGGCGAAACGGCGCGGGTAAAATTCCGCACAATTCCGTACAGCAGCGAAAAACTCGCCGAACACGCCGTGCGTGAAATGTTTGCGGGAAAACAGATGATATGCGAGAACGCTTTTTCCAAAGCTATGGTAATACTCGGAAAATTTGTTCCCGAACGTGTTATGGCTTTCGGGGTGCGTTTGTTTCAATCGCAGAGGGAGCGTGTTTAATGGCAAGTATAACAGAAATCACTGTCCGCTATGCGGAAACCGACGCGATGGGTGTTGTTCATCACGCGGTTTATCCTATTTGGTTTGAGATTGCGCGGACGGATTATATAAAAGCGGTGGGATTAAGCTATGCGGAAATGGAAAAAGGCGGGGTTATGCTCCCTGTGACTTCTATTTCCGTGAAATATCGTATTCCCGCGAAGTATGACGATAATCTTATCGTCACCGCGAAAGTAACACGTCTTACGCCCGCCCGTGTTGAGTTCGCTTATACAGTAAATAGGAAGAGCGATGGTGAATTGCTCACGGAAGGTACAAGCGCGCACGCTTTTGTTGACGCGAAAACGTTCAAACCGCTCAATTTCAAGAAAGAAATGCCCGATTTCTTTGAGGTGTTTGAAAAAGAGGCTCAAAAAGATCTGAACGAACTTCAAGAATAAACTAATCCCCCGAAACGATTTTCGGGGGATTGATTTTTTGTTAGGCAACACCGCATAATTATTGTCGTGCGATTGCGCAGTCAGATTTATAGTGCGTTCGCCTTTTGTGCGGCACGTCCTGTGCCGCTTGGGCGAACGCCTTCCGACTTCGTGTCGGTAGCAGATTGTACAAATTAAGCGCAGGCGGGCTGGTCTGTCGGTCAGCCCCTCTGGCAC
>JALEQE010000015.1 GCA_022766825.1 Oscillospiraceae bacterium
TAACCGTTTTTGGAAAGCACGTTCTGAAAAGCGGTGCTGTCCTCTTCCCCGTATCCGTCTGTAAACGCTATTCTCACCAGCTTTTCGCTTGTGGTGTACATCATCGCCGAAACCGTTTCTTGCTCAATATTGGAGCTTTCAACGACATAGGTTCCGTAATACTGCAAATAGCTCTGATTAAAATTGAAATAATCATACGGACTGATTATCTTGTGCCTACCCGTTTCTTCGCACTCTACTACAATATAATTCGTGGAAAGCGTTTCGCCCTTGAACTTTGACGTGTAATTCGGGTTCTGATCAATGTTCAGATAGTCAACCTTTATATGACTGCTTTCCATCTGCATTTTTCCAAGTATCTCGCTCACCTGCTTATACGAACTGTCCTGCGCATCAAAAGACTTCTGGGAATTGAGCACGGTTATCGTAACATCTCTGTTAAGCGTGTTATCAAGATACTTTTTTGTCTGTTCGTCAAGCGAGTATATCCCCGCCGTTGTAAGGTCGGCGGAAGTGTTCACGCGGTCTGACACCATTCCAACGATAACGTTAAGCACAACAACCGCCGCAATCACCGTGACGGTCAATGCCGCCGACAACGCTCCGTGCTTTAATTTTCGCTTATTTAACGGCTTTTTTTCACGCTGTCTTTTCTTCTTTTTTTCGGGTTCAACCGATTTTTCCGCCGCATTTTCGACAGTTTCGGTTTCCTTAACTTCGTTTTCTTCGGGTGTGTTGTTTTCTTTCTTCAAATCCGCACACCCCCTTAATTCCAGCGGCGGCGTTCGATAAACCGCATTGTCAAGAAGTTAAAGATTACAATTATGCTCAAAAAAAACACAATATTTTTCAGGCTGAATATTCCGATAGTAAACTCGCTGTACTTGTAGAATACCGACAGCTGATTTATCACGTTTCTTACGCCTTCATTCGGAATATAGCTCGAAATCACATCAAACATACAAAGCGCAATGTTCGCGCCAATAGAACCGACAGCGGCTATCATCTGATTTTCCGTGAGGTTGGAAATGAAAATACCGATTGATATAAACACTCCGCCCATAAGAAACATTCCCGTAAAGTTGCCCCAGAACACTGCCCAACCGAACGTTCCGCCCGCTGTTTTTACAGAAGAAGCAAGGAAAACCGCGTAAACCAGCATTATAAGCATTCCGCAGAAGAACACTGCAAACGCCGCCAAAAATTTTCCCGCTACTATTCCAAAAAGGCTTACAGGGCTTGTAATCGTCAGCTGATCGGTCTTTTGACGCTTATCATCAGCCATTGTGCGCATTGTAAGTACGGGTATCATTATCATCATAATGAAAAACATCATTGAAAATACAACGCCCATATCCGACTGTCCTGCGCGCAGACAGTCCATCCATAAAAACAGTCCCGAAAAGCCGTAAAATACCGCCAAAAAAACATATCCGAGCGGAGAAGTAAAGTAGGACGCAAATTCGCGTTTCATTATCGCCGTCATTCGTCCTCGCTCCCTTCATTGCCGTAAAAATCGCCCGTTGTAAGCTTTAAGAATATCTCTTCAAGCGTAAGCTCGCTGTTTCGCATCATCAGAATAGGGTAATTCCGCGCCGCCATTCTTTTGAACACTTCGCGCCGAATATCCGCGCCCTCGCGCGCGTTAAGCTCGTACTCGAACACGTTGCTTTCAACCTCTCGCCCGACGTGAACCTCGTCCATATTGGGTATCTGTTCCAGAATAGCTTTAACGTCCTTTTCTCCGCCCTCAATCTGCACAGTCAGCTTGTGATCGGCAGATAATGTTCTTGATAGATTTTCCGCCGTATCATTCGCAACAATCTTCCCTTTGTCAATGACGACTATTCTGTCGCACACTGCCTGAACTTCCGGTAAAATGTGAGATGACAATATCACCGTGTGATTTTTGCCTAGTTTTTTTATAAGCGAACGGATCTCAATTATCTGCTTTGGGTCAAGTCCGACTGTCGGCTCGTCAAGTATCAGCGTAGCTGGATTTCCCACAAGCGCCTGAGCCAAACCTACACGCTGTCTGTAACCTTTGGATAGATTACGGATAACGCGGTTTTGCACATCGTCAATTTTCGTTAAACTTTTTATTTCACCTAAATGTGATTTTTTCGGCATTTTGCACCGTTTAATGCCATACACGAAATTCAGATACTCGTTTACGGTCATATCAAGATACAACGGCGGCTGTTCGGGAAGATAACCGATATTCTTTTTCGCTCCTATCGGGTCTTCAAGCACGTCAATGCCGTTTATTTTCGCGCACCCGCCCGAACTCGACAGATAACCCGTAAGCATATTCATCGTCGTGGATTTTCCCGCGCCGTTGGGTCCGAGAAATCCAAGTATCTCGCCATCGTTTGCCGTAAACGAGATGTTATCCACAGCAAGCTTGTTTCCGTAATTCTTGCTGAGGTTGCAAACTTCTATCATACGCTCCTCCTTTGCAATTACAAGGAAATTGTAATTCACAAACGTGTAATTTGTGTGAACTGCGTATGAAAGTTAAACTGCCGCCGACAAAAGCTCAATGCCTTTCTTAATTCTCGCGATTGTTTCCTCTTTTCCGAGAATAATCGACAGCTCAACTCCGCCGCCCGGAGTAAACTGCTTTCCCGAAAGCGCGACGCGAAGCGGAAACAGCACAACGCCGTTCTTAACTCCGAGTTCGCCTATCAGCTTGAACAAAGCGTCGTGAAGATTTTCCTGTGTGAAGCTGTCAAGGCTCTCGACAACAGGAAGTATCTTCTGCAAAGCGTCCAGCGATGTTTCAAGAGTGGTTTTCATCTTCTTGTTGACATACAAATCAAGCGAATATTCGGGTAGCTTATCTATAAAGTCAACCTGTTCGGGAATATCCGTGAACAGTTCACAACGAGGCTGCAAAACGCTGCACAGCAAATTCAGGTCGATATCCTCACGCTTGCAAGTCTGCCTGATATACGGAGTCGCGATTTTTGTGAACTCGTCAAGCGGCAAAGCGCGTACATAATGCGCGTTTATTGCTTTAAGCTTTGCGGGGTCGAATATCGCGGGAGATTTTGATATACCCGAAACGTCAAACTGCTCTATCATCTCTTGAAGTGAGAAAATCTCCTGTTCGCCTTTGGGCGCCCAACCGAGCAGCAAGATATAATTAAGGATTGCCTCGGTCATATAACCTTTCGCGAGCAAATCCTGGAATGACGCGTCACCGTCACGCTTTGCGAGTTTGTGCTGTGCGTCTTTCATAATATGCTCAACGTGGATATACACGGGCGGCTCCCAGCCAAACGCCTTATAAAGCAAATTGTATTTCGGCGCGGAGGACAGATACTCGTTTCCGCGTACAACGTGCGTTATCTTCATCGTGTGGTCATCGATTACGTTCGCAAAGTTATAAGTCGGCATACCGTCCGTTTTAATAAGTATCTGGTCGTCGAGTATCGAATTATCCACAGTAATATCACCGTAAATCTCATCGTGGAATGTCGTCTGTCCCTCTTCGGGTATTTTCTGACGGATTACATAAGGTACACCCTCCGCCAAATTCTTGTTGATTTCCTCCTGCGACAAGTGTCGGCAATGACGGTCGTACATCGGGTTGATATTCGACGCTTTCTGAACCGCCGCCAACTCTTCAAGGCGTTCCTTTGTGCAGAAACAATAGTAAGCCTCGCCTTTTTTCACCAATTCCTCGGCGTAATCCTTGTACATTCCCATACGCTCGCTCTGAATATACGGACCGTAATCGCCGCCGACATCGGGACCCTCGTCCCAGTTCAGACCGCAGTCGCGGAGAGTTTTGTAGATAACGTCCACAGCGCCCTCAACGTAACGTTCACGGTCGGTATCCTCAATACGGAGAATAAACTTACCGCCGTTCTTTTTTGCCAAAAGATAGGTATAAAGCGCCGTTCTTAAATTTCCTATGTGCATATAGCCTGTAGGACTGGGCGCAAATCGTGTTCTTACTTCTTCTGCCATTTTATTTATCCTTTCTTTCCCTTTCATTTATAGGAAATTACTTTGTTAATATCTTCCGCAATCTGAGCTTTTAGCTCGTCAATGCTGTCAAATTTTCTTTCGGGCCGAATAAATCTGCACAGCGACACGGCAATGTTTTCGCCGTACAAATCACCGCTGAAATTAAGAATGTGCGTTTCACAGATTACTCCGCGACTGTTCTTTATTGTCGGACGTATGCCGATATTGGTTATCGCCCGATAGTTTTTCCCGTGAACAAGTACGTAGCTCTGATACACGCCGAAACGCGGCTTGACGTTGGTTTCGGGGAGTATCTGATTTATTGTCGGGAAATTCATTTTCCTCCCGAGTTCGTTGCCGTGAACCACGGGCAACTTGAACTGCCATTCATAACCCAAAAGCCTGTTTGCCTGTTCGATTTCTCCGTTTCTTATCAATTCGCGGATATGCGTTGAACTTATCAGCTCACCGTCAAGGCAGACATCCTCGACAATCTGCACGCGGATATCATATTTAGCGCCGATTTTTTCAAGTATTTCGGGAGTTCCGTGACCGCCCAGTCCAAAGCGGAAATTTCTTCCGCAGCAGGCAAAACCCGCGTTCAGAGTTTTGTGCAGTATATTGTACACAAATTCCTCATCGGTAAAGCTGCACACCTTCGCGAAATCGGGCGCGAAAACATATTCAACTCCCGCTTTCGCAAGCAGTTCACGCTTATTCTCAAAAGAGATAATATCCTCAGGACTTTTGAACTTCGGCAATGTGCTGTCACAATTGAACGTGAACACGGCGGGCTTTAAATCCCGCTGTGCAAGCGCCGCGCCAATAACTCCCATATGCCCCAGGTGCAGCCCGTCAAAATACCCCAGCGCGACCGCAGTTTTTTCACGAACGGGCGAACCGTATGTTATGTCTATCAATTTAATCACCGTTATTAAAACGTTTCACGGAAATAAGCTCATCGGCGGTTATTCTCGCAAGACCGATAAACTCCTTGCCGTAAACTCTGCACAAACCCTCGGCAACATCGCCGTGAAGTCTGTTTGCGTCAAGCCGAACACCGTTCAGATACAACCGTTCCTGCTCCTCGTCAAGCTGTAATTCGGGGTATTCCGCAAATACGCTCTCTGTCGGTCTTAACAGCTTTTCCAACTCGCCGACAGGCTTGTTTTTCAGTTCTTCAAGCGGAAAACTCTCGTCAATCGCGTATCCGCACGCTTTTGTTCTCACAAGGCTTGTCATCACCGCTCCCGTTCCGAGAGCCGCGCCTATATCGTCCACAAGCGAACGGATGTATGTCCCGCTCGAACAGTCAACATCAATTATCCCGTCCCGACCGTCAAAATCAACGAGTTCAAGACGGCTTACCGTAATTTTTCTTGGTTTCCGTTCCACTTCCACACCTTTGCGGGCAAGGTCGCAGAGTTTTTGACCGTTCACTTTCAGCGCGGAATACATTGGCGGCACCTGTTCAATGTCACCTCTGAATTTTTCCAGAACACTGCTCATCATTTCCGCGGAAATACTGACGTCTTTTTGTTCGGAGCATTTTCCCCAGATGTCAAGCGTGTCCGAAACCACACCAAGCCGAAAACCCGCGCGATAGCTTTTTCCGCTTTCGGGCAAAAGCGATACCGCCTTTGTAGCGTTTCCGATAAACACGGGCAAAACGCCCGTTGCCATTGGGTCGAGAGTTCCGCTGTGACCGACTTTTTTCGTTCTGAAACAACCCCGCATTATCGCCACAACATCAAACGATGTGAAATCACGAGGCTTGTTTACCACAATTATTCCGTTCATTTGTTCAATGCCTGTCGAACGGCTTCACAAGCCGATTTTACTATTTTTACTTCAACCTGTTCCATTGTCGCGCCGTTAAACGAACAGCCCGCCGCTCTCGCGTGACCGCCGCCGCCGTATAAAGCGCAAACATCAGCCGCATTTACAAGCTCGCTTGTGCGCATTGACACTTTGTAAACTCCCGACTTCTTTTCCTTGATGCAAATCCCGACTTCAACGCCCGCTATTTGCCGCGGCATATTGCTTAACGCGCCGACATCTTCGCTATCCACATCGGGCAAGCGTTCCAAAAGCGACAGCGGCACGGCAATCAATGCAACACGTCCCTCGTCATAATAGCGGATATTGTTCAGCACTTCCTGTTCCAGCTTAATTCTTCCCTGTGTTTTAAGGTCGAAATTCACATAGTTTATCTGTGCGAACTCCGCGCCGTACTTTATCATCTCCGCCGCGATAATGTGCGTCTGCGCCGTTGTGTTCGAGAACTTAAAGCAGCCCGTATCAGTCGCCGTACCCGTGTAGATACAGTTCGCAAGCTCTTTATCGAATGGCACTCCCAACGCGTTTATAACTTCGTACACCAATTCGCACGCCGCCGCATAATCGGGGCGGACAAGCGTTCTTTCCGCGTATTCAACATTGCTTTCGTGGTGGTCAATACACAGCTGAGCCGTTTTTCCGATATTCTCAAGTTTTCCAAGCAGTTTCGGGTCGGCAACATCAACGCAGACTACCGTTTTGGGTTCAAACTCCTGAACCTCCGCCGCCTTTGAAAGATAATCGAACTTGTGCGGTATTTCATCGGGACAAACCGCCTTTGCACGCTTTCCCATACGCTGAAGCGCGCCGCACAGTGCATAACCGCACCCCAGCGTATCACCGTCTGGACTTCCGTGCATCAGGATAAGATAATCGTCATTTGCTTTCAGAAAATCCGCCGCCTTCCGAACGTCAATCTCCATTGCCGTCCTCCTTGTCGGAATTACTGTCTTCTGCGGGTTTCGGCAAGTGCGCGATAATATCCTCGATATGCTCGCTGTATTCAAGCGAATTATCAGAAACAAATATCAGCTCGGGAATTTTGCGCATACGGACTGCTCCCGCAATTTGCTTTTTGAAGTATCCCGCCGCCGCAGTCATTCCCTCAACTGCCTTTGCCGTGCGTTCCGTACCTCCCATACAAGCCACCCATACCTTGCAGTAGCTCATATCGTTGGTAAGCTCGCAGCGCGTTATCGTCACAAAGCCTTTGGCAACGCGCGGGTCTTTTACACCGCTTACCGCCGCCGATATTTCACGGCGAATATCCTCGCTCAATCTTTTAATGTTAAAGTTAGCCATAAAAGCCTCCTTTACCTCTTAAACCGCTTAATCGCGGTATTCCTCCATTACATACGCCTCGAATATGTCGCCCTCTTTGATGTCGGTAAATTTCTCCAGACTGATACCACATTCAAAGCCTGCGGCAACTTCCTTCACCGCGTCCTTGAAACGCTGTAATCCCGCTATCTTATCGTCACCGACAACAATACCGTCGCGAACAATTCTGACCTGACCGTTGCGCGTAACCTTTCCGTCAAGAACATACGAACCCGCAACAACGCCAACTCCAGAAATCTTATATACCTGGCGCACCTCAACGCGGCCAAGCTGTACTTCGCGGTACTTCGGAGCAAGCATACCCTTCATTGCCGCTGTTATATCCTCAATTGCATCGTAAATTACACGATACAGACGAATTTCTACGCCCTCGCGCTTTGCCGATTCCTCAGCCGACGGGTGAGGTCTTACGTTAAATCCGACGATAATCGCGCCCGACGCCATAGCAAGCATTACATCGCTTTCGCTTACCGCGCCAACACCGCCGTGGATTACTTTTACGCGTACTTCCTCGTTAGTGAGCTTTTCAAGCGACTGTGTTACAGCCTCGACAGAACCCTGAACGTCCGCCTTAACGATAATCGGCAATTCCTTGATTTCGCCCTGTTCAATTGATGAGAACAGATTATCAAGCGTAACTTTCTGATAGCTCTTGAACTGCTCTTCTTTTGCCTCGTTCTTGCGCTTTTCAACAAGCTCGCGCGCCAGTTTTTCATCTTCAACGGCATTGAACGTGTCGCCTGCCTGCGGTACTTCCGACAATCCCATAATTTCAACAGGAACGGACGGACCCGCCTCCGAAACAGTTCTGCCCTTATCGTCACGCATTACTCTTACTCTGCCGACAGCAGTACCCGCAATCAAAACATCTCCCGTATGAAGTGTACCGTTCTGTACAAGCAAGGTCGCGATAGGACCTTTGCCCTTGTCAAGACGCGCTTCTATAACCGCACCGGTAGCAAGTCTGTTCGGATTTGCCTTAAGTTCCAT
>JALEQE010000032.1 GCA_022766825.1 Oscillospiraceae bacterium
ATAAGATTTCGGACGGCGCAAAGATATTGGGAAGAATTCGTGTGCTTGATTATTGATATTTGTTTTTGGGAGGAAAAGCGATGAGCGAAAACGCAGAACCAAAGTACAAGCGTGTGTTGCTTAAATTGAGCGGAGAGGCTCTTGCGGGCGACAAGGAAATAGGACTTGATTTTCCGACTATCGAGAATATCTGCCGCAGTATCAAGAAAACCGTGGACGCGGGCGCGCAGATGGGTATTGTTGTCGGCGGCGGTAACTTCTGGAGAGGTCGCGATGATATGTTGGCAGACCGCGCGAGGGGCGACCATATCGGAATGCTTGCAACAACTATGAATGCTCTTGCAGTAGCTGATGTTCTGGAACAATTGGGAGCGGTTGTACGAGTTCAGACTGCAATAACTATGCAGCAGGTTGCGGAACCGTTTATTCTCGGGAAAGCTCTTCGTCATATGGAAAAAGGACGAATTGTTATTTTCGGTTGCGGAACAGGTAATCCTTTTTTTTCAACAGATAGTGCGGCGGCGCTTCGTGCGGCGGAACTTAAGGCTGATGTAATTCTTAAAGCGACAATGGTTGACGGAATTTACGACAAAGATCCCAAAAAATTCCCTGACGCAGTAAAATATGATGTAATCACTCATCACGAGGTTTTGGTCAAGAGATTACAGGTAATGGATGGCACAGCGGCTTCTATGAGTACAGATAATGACATTCCGATTATTGTTTTTGACCTCAGCCGTCCTGATAACATATACGATGCGGTAATGGGCAAGCAGGTCGGAACGCTTGTTACAAAGCATAAATAATAGATTGGAGAAGAATTATGAAAGAGATTCTTGATAATACTAAGGAGAGAATGGGAAAGTGCATAAATGCTCTCGAAAGCGAGCTTGGTACAATTCGCGCGGGGAGAGCTAATCCTACCGTACTCGATAAGATTACTGTGGATTATTATGGCGCGCCCACTCCTATTAACCAGATGGCGAGCGTTTCTGTTTCGGAAGCCAGAATACTTGTTGTACAGCCTTATGACGCTTCACAGTTGAAGCCTATTGAAAAAGCTATCCAGGCGTCGGATCTGGGTATAAATCCTACTAATGACGGAAGAGTTCTCAGAATAACATTTCCGCAGCTTACCGAGGATAGACGTAAGGAACTTTGCAAGCAGGTTAGTAAAATCTGCGAGGAGAGCAAGGTCGCTGTCCGCAATGTTCGCCGTGATTCCATGGATAAGGTTAAGGCAAAGAAGAAATCCAACGAGATAACCGAGGACGAAGTAAAGGATATCGAAAAGGATATTCAAAAGCTCACCGATAAGTTTATCGAACAGATAGATAAGATCGGCGAAGATAAAGATAAGGAAATTATGGCAATTTAATGGAAGTATCAAATATTCCAAAGCATATCGGCTTTATTATGGACGGAAACGGGCGTTGGGCAAAAAAACGCGGTATGCCTCGCAATTTCGGACATAAGCAGGGTGCGGCGGTTTTCAAAAAAACCATAAATTGGTGTCGTGAGTTCGGAGTTCGCGCGGCGACTTTCTATGCATTCTCCACAGAGAACTGGAAACGCCCAGAAGATGAAGTTAAGGGAATAATGAACTTGTTGCGCCAATATATCAAGGATATCCGAGCTATGCAGAAGGAGAACGTTCGTTTTATTTTTATTGGCGATCTTTCCCGGCTTGATGAAGATATTCGCGTTGAGCTTGCCGATATTATGGAAACTTCCAGAAAAAACACTGAATTTATAGTTGGCGTGGCGTTGAATTACGGCGGCAGAGCCGAGATAGCAAACGCCGCGAAAATATTGGCGAAAAAGTGCGTTTCGGGTGAGATTTCTCCCGACGATATAAGCGAGGAACTTATTGAGAAAAACCTTTACACAAGTGAATTTCCGCCGCTTGATTTGGTGGTAAGACCGAGTGGCGAACAGCGTTTGTCAAACTTTTTGATATGGCAGGTGGCATATGCGGAGTTTGTGTTTATGGACGTGCTTTGGCCGGATTTTAAGAAAAAAGACCTTGAATATGCAATAAAAGAATTTGCGAGTCGTTCGCGAAGATTCGGCGGATTATGATTATATGCTGAACATTGTATGTTGAGAAATTTTCATTGGGTCGGAAAGGCGGCATTATGCTCAAGAGAATAGTTTCCGCGGCAGTAGGCGTCGTGGTGGGCGTTACAATGCTGATTGTTGACAATTTTTATGCGTATCTCGGATTGCTTTCACTGTTTTCAGCTATAGGAGTATGGGAGCTTATTCATGCAATAAAATGCGATAAACATAAGTTCCTGTGCTGGTTTAGCGTAGTGTTTGGAGCCGCTGTACCGTCATTGCTGGTATTGCCTGAGTTGAAAACATTCAGATTTGCGGCTTTTTTGATTGAAATAATGGTTTTGATGTGTATAATGCTTTTCGGACATAAAACCATTACATTTGTTGATATTGCGTCTTGCGGCGCGGCAACATTCGTTATTCCAACAGCAATGAGCTGCATTATTTCAACAAGATATATGTATGAAGATTATCTTCCCGGTGTTTTTCTGATAGTTTATTTGCTTTTCTGCGCGTGGTTGGGAGATTCGGGAGCTTTTTTTGTCGGAACATTTTTGGGCAAACATAAGCTTTGTCCGGAAATCAGTCCGAAAAAGACCGTTGAGGGTATGATAGGCGGAATTTTTACTGTCGGAATTGCGGTTACTATTCAATGCCTTGTGTATAATTTGTTGTTGCCGAGTACAATTAAGATGAATTACGCGGTGATAATACCTGTCGGAATGGTAGCGTCCGTTCTTGGTGTTTTGGGTGACCTTTCCGCGTCTGTAATTAAACGGCAGTATAATATAAAGGATTTCGGTAATATTATGCCGGGACACGGAGGAATACTCGACAGGTTCGACAGTGTTTTGTTTGTTGCACCGTTTATTTATGTGGTATTCAGATTTTTATCGCCTGCGATGTAATTATTTTAATTATCCCCATTCACCAAAACTGAATGGGCGATTTTGTTAATAGAGCTGTTAAAAACATAAGAAAGAGGACATGATATGGAAAAAATTACAGAAATTGTATTGCTTGGGTCAACAGGCTCTATTGGAACACAGACATTAGATGTGTGCAGAACGCATAAAATAAAAGTGAAAGCCTTATCAGCCAACAGTGACACTGAACTTCTTGAGAAACAGGCGCGGGAGTTTAATCCTGAATATGTTGTTATTGCCAATGAAAACTATTACGGTGATATGAAAGCACGTCTTTCTGATACTAGTATAAAGGTATTATCGGGTGAAAAAGGCTTGTGCGGGGCGGCGGCTTTACCAAAATGCAAAACTGTAAACGCAATTGTCGGAATGGCAGGGCTTGTGCCGACTTTATCGGCAATTAAAGCGGGGAATGACATCGCACTGGCAAATAAGGAAACTCTTGTGACGGGCGGCAAGCTTGTAACCGATGCTGTGAAACGTTATGGCGTTCAACTTTTGCCAATCGACAGCGAACATTCAGCGATATTTCAATGTCTTATGGGCGCGGGTGAGAACAGATTTTCAAAAATAATTCTGACTGCCTCGGGTGGGCCGTTTTTCGGAAAAAAGCGTGCTGAGTTGGCGTCTGTTACAAAAGAACAGGCGTTAAATCACCCGAACTGGGATATGGGTGCGAAAATCACAATTGACAGCGCAACTCTGATGAATAAAGGTTTGGAGTTTATCGAGGCAGTATGGCTTTTCGGCGCAAAACCCGAAGAGATAGAGATAGTTGTTCAGCGGCAGAGTATTATCCATTCTGCGGTTGAGTTTGCCGACGGTGCTGTTATTGCGCAAATGGGGAGCGCGGATATGCGTATTCCGATACAGTTTGCGTTGACTTATCCGAACCGTCTTGAGTGCCCCGCTAAAAAATTATCTTTAGCTGATGTAAAAGAGCTTACTTTCAACAAACCGGACGAGGAAACGTTCGAGTGCCTTGCTGCGGCGAAAAAAGCAATCACACGCGGCGGAAACGCACCGTGTATTGTCAATTGCGCTAACGAAGCGGCGGTAAGGCTTTTTTTAAACGACAAGATACGTTTCCTGGATATAGGCGACGCGGTCAATTCCGCACTTGCCGATGTTAAATTCATTCAAACCCCAACGCTTTACGATTTGCTTGACACAAAAAAAGCGGCAGAAGAATACGTTTATAAAAAATTCGGACTCTCCGAATAATCGGGAGGATTTATGTCAATAGTCATTGCGATACTTGTTTTCTGTGTCATTATTTTATTACACGAATTTGGGCATTTTATTGCCGCGAAAGCGTGCGGAATTTATGTAAAGGAATTTGCTCTCGGAATGGGGCCCGCACTTTTGCGGAAAAAGGGCAAAGAAACGGAATACGTTTTGCGCGCGTTTCCCATCGGAGGCTTTTGTTCTTTTGAGGGTGAGGACGGCGGCGCAAACGAGGAGCAGAAACTGCAAAATCCCCGCGCGTTTAACGCGAGACCCGTATGGCAAAGAATGATTGTAATTCTTGCAGGTCCGTTGATGAATCTAATTTTGGGATTTATTGTTGTCGTAATAATGATGTGTACTATGAACTATATACCATCAACAACGATA
>JALEQE010000035.1 GCA_022766825.1 Oscillospiraceae bacterium
CTTGGCGTTAGCAGAATCCTCTGCCTTTTTCAAATTATAGTCATAGAAAACATCAACAGGCTTTTCACCGTTGTTAATGCGATCTGCATATTTCTGCGCCTCTTCCTTCACAGCCTTTTTATCTTCGTCCTTTTCAAGTGCATTCCCGGAAGCGTCCTTATAATTGAACGTAAGCATCTTAAATGCCGCGCGGTTTTCCTTTAAATAGTCGTTTATCTCGCTTTCCTTAACAGCAAGCTCTCCGTCCTCTCCGAAATAATGCATAAACAGCTTAGTCTGGAGATCGTTTACCTTGTAAATTTCTCTCATCGACTCCTCGCCGATACCCTGGCTCTCATAATACTCGCCCATGGTTTTATAGCCGTACACATACTGAACGTACATATTTTCATTATCCCAAACCTGACGAAGTTCGGAATTTATTTCGCTCAATTCGTCATCGGAAAGCTCAATTCCAAGTTCATCACACTTGCGATGTATTGCAACAAATCTGCGTACCGATTTAAGCGCCTCGTCCTTTATCCACTGAGAGCCGCTTTTACCGTCTATTTCTTCCTCTGTTATCGGCACAGACTCAGTGCTTGTTGTGCTGCTCTCATCACTTGATTCAGCGTCTGATTCGCTGCTTGTATCGTCCGATGTCGTGCTCGTATCGCTTGTACCTGAAGTAGCGGAATTCTGCTCTTGCAATGCGTCGCCCGCGTTAGAATAAGCGGATTGCAGGTAAGTAAGATAAATTCCGTTTCTGATTTCCATTCCGTCAACCGTCATAATATAGCCACGGTCACAGCCGCATAACGATGCCGCCAGAACGAATGCCAATACTCCCGCGGCGATTTTCTTCAAACTTGATTTCATATTTAATTTCCTCCTGCTGAATTGTTGCTTTGAATATCAATCAGTCTGACCGATATCAGCGTATTCTTTT
This sequence comes from Oscillospiraceae bacterium, assembly GCA_022766825.1. Classification (GTDB taxonomy): domain Bacteria; phylum Bacillota; class Clostridia; order Oscillospirales; family Ruminococcaceae; genus CAG-115. The sequence continues at coordinate 929 of JALEQE010000035.1, forward strand.
TATTTTTGCGATTAACCGTATATTCAAGCGTTTTATCGGCATCAACCGTAATTCCCAGATTATCGGCAACCATAGTGATAGACGGCGGCAGATAATCAACTGTCAGCACATAATTGTCACCGTCCTGAACCATATCCGTTATTTTAGGCGCATAGTTAAGATAACGCAGATCTTTCGGACAAGTATAAACGTGATTTTCTGCGTCATAATTGAACCGCAAATCTCCAGAACCTACCGTTTGATGCTTTAATTCCGCATTAGAACCAAACAGTTCCTTGCAGGATACGCTTACGTCATATTCGGGAATCGATATTCCACCCACCTGCGACTGTTTATAAGCTGAAGTATCTCTGTTTACCAAAATATTCCATACCGAACAACTTACCTTTGACGAGTTGGAAATCTCGCTTTCATCTTCAAACGGTGCAATATCGTTTGCCACTACCGGTAGCAAAAAACGTGCAAACTCATTTTTCAATGCTGTGTTATCCGCAAGGTTGCTTATTCCGTTAACTACAAACTTAACACTCGAAACCATTCCTATTACTGCCATTATCAGTATAAACACAGCAACGACAAAGAACAATCTGCTCTTTTTCGGATCAGATTCCTCCGATAATTCAGCTATCTTTACATCATCGGTTTCCTCGCCCAGATTTGCAACATCATCTTCTATTTCAATGTCCGGATCATTCTCAATTTCGCCCAACAACTCGTTTATCACATCATCGTTACGCTTTTCAACCGGCGCATTGTTCTTTTTCTTTCTTGACATTACTACCCCTTTTCCCTTTTACCTTCTTATCTGACCTTCGCCGTTTATAAGATATTTATACGACGTGATTTCAGCAAGTCCCATAGGGCCTCGCGCGTGGAGCTTCTGTGTTGATATTCCTATCTCAGCTCCCAGACCGAACTCAAATCCGTCTGTAAAACGCGTTGACGCATTCACATAAACTGCCGCCGCGTCAATCTCACGCTGAAAGCGTTCGGCGTTTTCGGAAGAATTTGTTACTATACATTCGCTGTGACCCGTGCCGAATTTGTTTATATGTTCAACTGCTTCATCAATCCCGCTTACTACCTTGCTTGATAGCTTTAACTGCAAAAACTCGGTCGCGTAATCTTCATCGGTTGCGATTTTTTCAACTTGTATATTATCGGAGGTTGCTTGGTCTCCGACAATAGCAACCTTGCCATTCCATACCTCATCCAGTTTTTTAAAGAACTGCGGTGCGATATTCTTATGAACAAGAATGCTCTCAATAGCGTTGCAGACCGACGGGCG
>JALEQE010000043.1 GCA_022766825.1 Oscillospiraceae bacterium
GGGTTACAATGTATGGAAATCCGATGACAATATTACGTGGAAACGTGTAGGTTCTACAAATACAAATTCTTACAATATAGATAAATTGACGTCGGGCAAGAAGTGTTATTTCAAGGTAACAGCATATTATGGACGAAATGAGAGCGCTCCGGTATTCACAAATGTTATAGTCGGCAGTACTCCCGCAAAGGTTACGGGCTTCAGCGGCATTGCATCGACAACGTCCGTAAAGCTTGTTTGGAACAAGAAAACAGACGCGACGGGATATAAGGTTGATATCTGGCAGAATAACGCATGGGTTCAGATAAAGAGTACCTCCAATAACGCTGACCTGTCAGTGGTGAAGACCGGTTTGAAAGCCGGAACATCTTATAAGTTCCGTATCAGAGCTTATAAAGACAGCTACATTGGCGAGGAATTGGTAATTACGGTAAAAACCAAAACTGCCGCTGAGGCGAAGATTTCGAATCTTTCCGGCACATCAACCGAAAACAGCATAAAGCTCACTTGGAATAAGTTCGAGGAAGCTGATTGCTACAAGATTTACAAATATGTTGACGGCAAGTGGGTTCAGGTTTACAAGACGAGCAACAATTCTATGCTTAATTATAGCTTGACCGGACTTACTCAGAATACATCATATCAGTTACGCGTAGAAGCTTCAAAATGCGATTTTGCAATTGCCTCTTCCAATATTACTGTGAAGACTGCTTATTCAAAGATCGCGAACCTGAAAGCGACAACAACAACCAACAGCGTAAAGCTGACATGGAGTAAACTCACATCAACAAGCTACTACAAGGTATTTGTATATCAGAATAACAAGTGGAATCAGCTTGCGAATATTACAACAAATAGTTATACAGTAACGAACTTAACTCCAAACACCTCTTACAAGTATCGTATATCGGCATACAATAGTAGCAACAAATTGATTGGATATTCAGATGTGACGGCAAAGACCGCAATAGGAAAGGTCGATAATCTGAAGGGAACAACAAGCAACAGTGCAAAGCTGACATGGAGTAAACCCGCATCCACAAGCTATTACAAGGTATTTGTATATCAGAATAACAAGTGGAATCAGCTTGTTAAAACATCAACAAATAGCTATACAGCAACGAAGTTAGATCCAAGCACATCTTACAAGTATCGTGTATCAGCTTACAATAGTAGTAATAAATTGCTTGCGTATTCCGATGTGACGGTTAAAACCACAGCAGGAAAGATTGCAAACCTGAAGGGATCAACAACAAGCAACAGCGCAAAGCTGACAGGGAGTAAACCTACTTCCGCAAGCTACTACAAGATATTCAGTTACAAGAATGGTGGCTGGACACAACTTACCAAAACTTCAAACAATAGTTATACAGCTACAAAGCTTGCAAAAAATAGTTCGTACAAGTTCCGTGTATCCGCATATAATAAGAATAATACGCTTATTGCTTATTCGGATATTACTGTGAAGACCACTAGTTAAACGGTAATACTCAGAAATTAAATATTTATTTGTCACTTAAACCGAATCGTACTGATGAGGAACGATTCGGTTTTAAGGGGCAATTTTATTAAGGAGGAAAATGAGATATGTTAAAAAAGAAACTCATTTCTCTAACAGCGGCGTTATTAGCTACTGTTCAGGTATTTACACAAACGGGTGTTTCTGTTTTTGCGTCATCGCTTGATAATAATTACCATGTTCAATCGAGTGATGTCAACGAAACGGTTTCCCGAAAATGCTCCGGTGCTTCCGAAGTGCAGACATTGGAATACACACTTGATGATGTAGAATTTGATAACTCGGAGGCTGAAAGCCTTTATTTGCAAGAACTGATGTATGAAGATACCTGTATTCAACAGGTAAAGCGCTACAATGCTGCAAGAACCAAAAGTTCACTTACAACTGCTCAAAAACAGATTTATGATGTGTTACTCCCGGAACTCAAGAAAATATCTTCCGGAAGTCGGACAAATGCAAAGTTTGCAATCAGTACTTCGACTGAATACAGCGATATCAGTAGTTTCGGTACTGATGTCAGAGCGGCTGTTACGAGCCTTTTCCGTGATTATCCGGAATATTTGTATTGGAGTGCCAGCAGTTGGGGAATCTCTTTTTCGAGAGGATCAGGAACAAACTATGTCAATATGAACATTTCAAAGGCATACGCAAGTTCATCAGACTCGAAGACTTTTGATGCGGCTAAAATACAAAGAGCACAGAATGCTATTACCAACGCAAAGAATTTTGCAAAATCCTGTGAGGATCTGTCGGCATATAATAAGGTGTACTCATTCTGCGATAAAATCTGCGAACTGAATGTCTACAATAGAGATGCGGCTGAAAATTGCAGTTCCACTTATGTTGCCAATGACTGCAATCCATGGGAACTTATAAGCGTATTTGACAATGATCCTGATACAAACGTTGTATGTGAAGGGTATTCAAAGGCAATGCAGTATCTTTGCGATCTGAGCGGTATTGAATGTTACATAGCAACAAGTGATAATCATATGTGGAATATTATCGTGCTTGACGGCACGAGTTATCACGTTGATGTAACCTTTGCAGATACATCTACTGCGGATAATCTTTCTATTGTAAAACAATATCATCCGTATGTGCTTAAAGGAGCTTCGTACAGCGATGGCAATAAAGTTTCTGTTGGTATGAATGTTCCGGGATACAGTAGTACTTCGTCAGTGTATGTTTACGAAGACCAGACGCTTGATATGATTCCATTGAGTATTCGCACGGTTTCAACAACCGATTATACGCCATGTGACTCTATCTCAAATTTAAAAGCTACAACATCAAGTACTAACACGGCAAAGCTGACGTGGAGCAAATATTCCGATGCTGATTATTACAAGATTTATGTAGAGAAAAACGGCAATTGTATACAGCATTACATAACGAGCGATAATTCCACGGTAGCTTACACTGCAACGGGATTGTCCCCGAACACTACTTACAAGTTCCGCGTATCGGCTTATAACAGTGGAAACAAGTTGCTTGCTTATTCCGACACCACAGTAAAGACATTGGCAAATATAGCAAACTTGAAAGGCAGTACATCAAGCACTAATACAGCAAAGCTGACTTGGGACAAAAACACATCTGCGTCATATTACAAGGTATTCGTATATCAGAACAACAAGTGGAATCAGCTCACGAAAGTTACAACAAACAGCTATACAGCGACAGGTCTTGCGGCGAACACGTCGTACAAGTTCCGTGTATCAGCTTACAATAGTGCCAACAAATTGCTTGCGTATTCCGACACCACAGTAAAGACATTGGCGAATGTTGCAAATCTCAAAGCCACAACAACAAGCAACAGTGCAAAACTAACATGGAGCAAGCCAACGTCAGCAAGCTATTACAAAGTATTTGTATATCAGAACAATAAGTGGAATCAGCTCACGAAAGTTACAACAACTAGCTACACAGCGACAAAACTTGCGGCGAATAAGTCGTACAAGTATCGTGTATCGGCTTACAACAGCGGCAACAAGTTGATTGCTTATTCCGATGTTACGGTAAAAACAAAGTAATCCCTTTGTTCACTTGCAAAATCAGAATTAAACAACAGTCCCCCTCAAAATGAGGGGGATATCTGTTCATATCGCAAAAAAGAGTACAGGAAAATGTTCCCGTACTCTTTTGGCTTTAATCGTTGTTGTTCAGGTTGAACTTACCAATAAGTTCTTTAAGCATACTGGACTGACCGGATAATTCTTCCGCTGCCGCTGCGCTTTCCTCTGCCGTTGATGAGTTGGACTGCACTACTTCAGAAATCCGACCGATATCATTGGTTATCTTGGATACCATATCGGCCTGTTCGGTTCCCGATTCGGTTATGCTGATAATAATGCTCTTGAGCTGAGTCGTGTATTCGTCAAGTATTTTAAGCGCGTCGGCTGTCTGAGCGGCTATATCTGTTCCGCTGCTGACGGTTTCAAGCGATGTGTCAATAAGATGAGTGGTATCGCTGACAGCGTCCGCGGATTTTGCCGCAAGGTTTCTGACTTCGTCTGCAACAACCGCAAATCCTTTGCCTGCTTCTCCCGCGCGTGCTGCTTCGATTGCGGCATTCAGTGAGAGTATATTTGTCTGGAATGCAATATCCTCGATAGTTTTGATGATATTGCTTATCTGATTTGAGGCATTGTTGATATTTGTCATAGCGTCGGTCAGATTGTTCATCTTTGTATTGACAGCTTCGAGATATTTTGCTGTATTTTCCATAAGACTATCGGCGTCTGCGCAGTTATCGGAGTTGGATTTAAGATGAGCTTCGATATCTTTGAGACTCTTTGCAAGCTCGTCAATGGAAACGGTCTGTTCAACAGTACCTTGCGAAAGCGTCTGTGCCGCAGCCGCAACCTGTTCCGCACCTGAATTTACCTGATCAGATGCTGTATATATTTCTGAAAGAACGCCGGAGAGTTTGTCGCGGATAGCTTCCATATTATCAGCGAGAACAGCAAAATCGCCTGTGTAATATTCGCTGTTTTCTCTCACATCAACGGCGAAATTCTCATTCGCCATTTCTCCCAGAACTCGTCCTATATCATTTGTTGCACTTTTCAGAGAATTGCACAAATTGTTTACCGATACGGCAATATGACCGATTTCGTCTTTGCGTGAAGTGTACTGTATAATGGATTCCGCCGCGTCAAGCTGAATGTTTCCGAGTTTGTCGATAGATTTCTCAACAGTTTTCAAAGGCTTTATCATTCTGCTGATAACAATGTACACAATAACCGCAAGCAGTAAAATGCAAGCCGTGAACATTATGGACATCATTCCTCTTAAACTGAACACAACGGCTTCCACTTCGGAAGTCTTGTCCGAAACGATGTAAACCCAACCCTGATCGCTTATATTGTTGTAAGCGGCGATATTCGATTTGCCCTTGTCGTCCTTGTACTTTAACGAACCGCACTTTACATCGGAGTCTTCTTTAATTTTTTCGATAATGTCGTTTACAAACTTGTCTTCCGATACCGTTCCGACTTTTTCGGAGTCAGGGTTGAAAATATATGTGCCCGAATTGACGTCAACAAGGTAATACTGCGCTTGTGAAAATCCGTCAAGCGGCATAGCGTCAAGTTTCTCGATAAGTCCGCTTGTCATAATGCCGATTCCGCCAAGTCCGATATAATCGCCGTTTTCGGATTGCACAGCTTTGTACATCGAGATGATCTGTTGACCGCTTGCGGGAGAAGTGATTATTCCCATATTGTAAACTCCGTTTGCCGAAATCATCGCATCGTGAAGCTGTTTTTTGCTTTCCTCTTCCGACCTGGTGACTTTCCCGATAACAGCGGAGTTGGTGTGTGTGAGAACCTCCG
>JALEQE010000045.1 GCA_022766825.1 Oscillospiraceae bacterium
CTGAGCTGATCTTCGTTGGTTACAAGCGTGAAAATTATCGCAATAATATAACCCAAAACGATTCCGACAGTCTGCATAATGTTTCCGATTGTTGCTCTGTCGCGGACCGTTCTTGCCGCGACAATCGAATCGGACAATGATGAGAACGTTCCGTCGCTTGAAATTGCCGCGCTTCCTCCGGAAACAAACCGTGTGTTTTCGTCAAACGTTTCGTGCATTTCAAACGGCAGTATTTTTACATCGTCCTCTTCTATTCCGAATACCTTTGCGAGAACGGGCGCGGTTATCATACCGTCAACGGTTTTGACGATCAGCTTGATATCGCGGAACGCAAGCTCTCTTACAGAACGTCTGATTTCCGGATCGGCGGTAGCTCTTACAAAGAACAGCAGGCAAACCTCGCCGCCCACCGCAAGATAGATAACCTCATCGTTATCCTTGTTCGCGGCGGATTCCTTTTTGGTGTTCGGAACGGTGATTTCGTGAGCTTTCATATGCGCGCGAGTTCCGAGCAGAACTCTGTGGCGGTCTATCCAACCCATAACGCCTAGATTGTTTTCGTAAACACAGCCAGAAACAGGTTTGAGCAGTTCATTCTTGTAATTCAGTATGTGGAACAGCGAATCCGACAAAACGCTGTCGGAAGCGACAGCAAGACTTGCCGCATAGATAATGGCTTCGTCAATGTTTATCTTACCTTCTCCGCGGGTTTTGGGAGTGTCATAGCCGCAGATGTTGACGATCTTGATAGAATCGGCAGGGAAAAGCATTTTCGCGTCCGTCAGAACGGAGTTGATTTCGGTAAGATCTTCAGCCGCACTGTATCCCAGAATAGCCGAGCCGCGTTTTGACGACTTGCGGGAAGCAAGATACAATGGGAGAGTAACCGTCATTGAGCTTGAGAACGGGGCGGATACCGCGAGTATCGCGGAGCTTACCGTCGCAGCCCACGAAGCACGGTTCTTTGCGATGTTGGCGCTACATGTAAAGAATGCGATAACGCCGCCGATGACAGCCATCACAATCGCAATCGGAGCAATTTTGCGCGCTGTTCTGTCCGAGGAATCTTCACAGTATGTCGATACGATAAAATCGCAAAGCATTTCGGTTTTGCGAATGGAGGCAACCGCGGGCATTCCTGTTACAGCCCCCTTTGCGAGCTGTTCCGCGCCGTTGCCCTCACAGCGTTCAATAAAGTGCTTTGAGTTTTTGCCGAATACAAAGTCGAAGTTGTTTTGAGCAGTCTTAACCGTGAGAATTTTGGATACGGTATTAAATATCATTGAGGCGAGCGACGCCGCAAGAAAGATCTGTGAATAACCGAGCTGTATATATGCGCCCGACACCAGGTATGGTATCGTTGCGATAAGCGCGCCCATATGCGACAACGCACACAGCGTGTCACCGTCGGGACGGAGCTTGAACAGTCTTGAAAAACCGTTTGAAATTACCGATGAGCAGGCAGTGAAAGAGAGAATACCTATTGCCAGGTGTGCGTACAGATAATTTTCCGGCGAGGAACGATAACTGAATATATTGCCTATGCGACCGATATTAAGCTTGAAGATATTTATTGCGGCAATGAAAACCGCCGCCGCGAACAGAACCGCCAGAATGACCAGACGACCCCACAGTCCCTTTGAGGCGCGGTGAAGTCTGTCACGAATAACTTCCTCGTCATTGATATCAATAGGTTCTTCGTCCTCTTCATCCTTTTCGCTTTCGACGGGTTCTTCATTTTTCGGAGCGTTTTCCTGAATTTTATCTGTTTCTTCCGTATCGTCGCGGCTGTCGAGAATAAATTCCGATATCTTGCGCTTTTTCTTCTGAGCAAGCTCGTTCGCCAGTTTTATTCTGTCAAGTTCCTCGTTATCTTCTTCGGGAGCGTTTATTTCGGTTTCGTGAGTTTCCTCGGCGGGTTCTGTTTCCTGTTCGCTGATTTTTTTGTTCAGAGCGTCAATTATACTTTCTCCAACGTGAAGTTCTCCGGTGAACGGTGTCTGTTGCGCTTCGGTTTGTTCTTCTTCGGGTTGTTCGCGCTTGCGTGACGCGGAGGGAGTGTATTCCTTGATGTACTCTTCGCCCTTGCCAAGTGTTTTCAAGTCGTTTCCGCTGACTGCCAGAGTGTCGGTGTCTTCCGTTTTTTTGATTTGTTCGGCAACCTTTTCACGAGAATCCATAGGGTTGAGCGAATCTAGCATTTCATCGAGAGTTTCCGCCTCGCTGTCGATTTTCAGCATTGCGTTGTTGATATCTTTGATTTTTTCCATACGGCTCATTTCCATTGTTTCTGTCGGAACAAATGAAGACGCGTCGTGAAACTCGATTTCGTTGTTGTCATTTTCAAAGGTTTTGGTATCATCGTCAGCGCTTGACAGGCTCTCCCATTTTTTGATGTCGGCGGCATTGGAAATGTCCTTTGCGATACGCGCTTCAACTTCGTCGTCGGTGCGTTGCTTCGCGGCAAAATCGGGATTGTTGTCCTCAGCGAGTACATTTTTGCGCCTTTTGTCGGCGGCGCTTGAAACTTCCGAGGCAATTCGCGCGTTGACTTCCTCTTCGGTGCGCTGTTTTGCGCTTTTGGCGGGTTCGTGCTGTCTGCCCGTACCTATGGAGTTGATAACTTCCGTAACGCTCAGATCGGGCTTGCTTTTTTTGCTTGAGTTTATCAGCTTATCTATTTCATCTGTATCGCCGAACAGATCCGCGGAGTTTTGGGTAGTGTTTTTTTTCTGTTTTCCGACTCCCCGCGAATTATCTATCTCTTTGAGAATTTCGTCTATGTTGTATTTTTCGTCAGCCATTTTCATATCTCCTATTTTTCGTTATCTGTTTCTTTGTCTTACCACTTCGTACATCAGTATTCCTGCGGAAACCGATGCGTTAAGCGAATTGACCTTGCCGTTCATCGGCAAACTCAACACTTCGTCACAGCTTTCGCGAACCAGCCGTCCCAAACCGAACCCCTCAGAGCCTACGACTATCGCCGTGCCGCCCGTGAAGTCCGTTTTGTCGTAGGGTGTACCGTTCGCTTCCATTCCGTACACCCAAATGTTGCGCTTTTTGAGCGTTTTTATTGTATCGACAAGATTTGATACCCGCGCAACCTTTATCCACGCCGCCGCGCCCGCGCTTGTTTTGAACACGGTGGAATTGAGCGAGGCAGAACGTCTTTTCGGGATGATAACACCGTCTGCGCCCGCTGCCTCCGCGCTTCTTATAATCGCGCCGAGATTGTGCGGGTCGGCGATTTCGTCGGCGATTATGATAAACGGCGGCGTTCCTTTTTGCTCCGAAACGGCGAGAATATCGTCAAGTTCGGCGTATTCCGCCGCGCAAAGCTCCGCCGCGACCCCGCCGTGCTTTGGCGTGCCGCACATTGCCGTGAGCTTTTCATCAGAAACGTCTTTCACGACAATACCGCGCTTTTTCGCGTTCGGAATTATGTTTCCGAGAGTTATGCCTTTTTGCGCAAACAGCGTGTCTATTTCCTTATCGGAATTGAGCGCCTCCGAAACGGCGTTCTTTCCGTAGATGATTTGTCTTTCTGTTTTGTTCTCCATATATTCTTCCTTTTGATATTATACTCATACATTACTATTATATCATATCCTGAGGATTATTTCAACCTAAAACATATGTAGAATTGTGAAAATTTCGCAAAATTTATTGTCGATAAGCGTTGCATTTTTCACAAATATATGCTATAATTACAATGTATCGTTATGAATAATAATAATGTTTAAGTGGTGAGGATATGTTCAGCAAAGTAAACAGCGTGGGATTGTTCGGTATGAACGCTTTCCCTGTGACGGTTGAGGCGAGCGCCTCGGCGGGACAGCCGAGTTTTGATATAGTAGGAATGCCCGACATCGCGGTTCAGGAAAGCAAGGCACGCATACGTTCCGTTCTCGGACAGCTCGGACTTGCGCTACCGGGCGGGAAGTTCACGGTGAACCTCGCTCCCGCGAGCGTTCGCAAAACGGGCGCGATGTTCGATTTGCCGATAACGGCGGCGCTTTTGCGGCTAAACAACGTGATACCCGAAAACATAGACGACGCGGCGTTTATCGGTGAATTGTCGCTTGACGGAACTCTCGCCCCCGTTCAGGGCGTTTTGAGTATGGTTATCGAGGCGCAGAAAAACGGCATAAAGCGCGTATTTCTTCCCGCCGCGAACGCGAAAGAGGCGTCCGTTGTCGAAAACATCACGATTTACGGTGCAGAACACATTTCGCAGATAATCGGTTTTCTGAAAACGGGCGGCGGTCTTTCACTCGAACCGCGCTATGTTCCGGGCGAGGACAATTTCGTCTGCGCAGACGATTTCGCGCACGTTATGGGACAATACGCCGCGAAAAAAGCTATTGAGGTCGCGGCGGCGGGGTCGCATAATATCCTTATGCTCGGCCCACCCGGTTCGGGAAAATCAATGCTCGCGAAACGCATTCCGTCCATTCTGCCCAAAATCACGTTTGAGGAAAGCATTGAAACAACGCAAATTCATTCAATCGCGGGAATAATCGACCCGCGCGAACCGCTTGTAACTCGCCGTCCGTTCCGTTCGGTGAGCCACACGGCAAGCGGCGTCGGACTTGTCGGCGGCGGGAGCGTTCCAAAGCCGGGCGAAATCTCGCTCGCACACAACGGCGTGCTTTTCCTTGACGAATTGCCCGAATTTGACCGCAAAGTACTCGAAACGCTCCGTCAGCCGCTTGAAAACGGCACGATAACGATTTCGCGCGCAAGCGGCTCGGTTACATACCCGTGCGATGTTATGCTTGTTGCGGCAATGAACCCGTGTCCGTGCGGAAATTTCGGAAACCCGAAAAAGAAATGCACCTGTTCGCCGAAACAGGTAAGCGGTTATCTGCACAAAATCTCGCAGCCCGTCCTCGACCGAATTGACATACAGATAGAAGTAAGCCCCGTTGAGTTTGACGACCTCGCCAACCGCAAGCCGCAGGAACCGTCCGCGGCAATTGCCGAACGTGTTCAGAAAGCGCGGGATATTCAAGCGGAACGTTTCAAAGGTACGGGAATAAAGTCGAACAGCCGCATTACAAGCGATATAATCGCCGATGTATGCAGACTTTCTCCCGCGGCGGAAGATATGCTCAAACGCGCGTTCGACAAGCTGGGATTATCTGCGAGAGCGTACGACAGAATACTCAAAGTCGCGCGCACCTGCGCCGATTTGGAAGGCTCAAAGGATATCGAGAAAGCGCACATTTCGCAGGCGATAAGTTTTAGAAGTCTGGACAGGAAATACTGGAACAACTGAGGTATTTTTATGGATATTAAACTCCCTGACAATAACGATTCGGGTTTTATAATAATACTGAAATTGTGTTGCGCGGTTTTTCTTTTGCTTCTCGTTACGGGAGAGGTAGTTTCGGATAACGATCTAATGGCAATCAGCGCCGCGTTGTTCGCTGTAACGTTTATCGTTCTGGTTATTTTATCACCTAAAATAATAGAAAAAAGCGTCGTCGGTCGTCGCGCAGAAAAGCGCAGACTATGTCCGACGAGATGATGATTAAATATTATATTTTACTGACCGATGAAAATACAAAACAAAATCCCAAGGTTCAGCGGCTGCTGCAATAACCCGAGGTGCAAGAAGTTTTTTTCGATCCGAGTTACCTTAAATCCCAAGAAGCGGCGGAAAGTCCCAATGTTGCCAAACTTCTTGCCGTGCTTGACGGAATATTGAGCGAACAGCAGAATAATAGGACAAACGGCACGGCTACTCAGAATAATACCCATTTTTCTTCGACCAAGTGAGAAATTGTAATAATTTTTTATTGGCTATAAGTTTATTGGTCCGGACTGAAAAGAACGGAATAAATAATTGTAAGAGGTATTTTTATGACTGTTAAAACCCCAAAAGGCGGCAAATCCTTTTTTGTAATAATGCTGACATTGTGTGTCTTTGTTTCTGTTGCGCTTATTGTTGTCGGCGCGAGGATTTCAAACAGCACTCTGAAGGTTATCGGTATCGTGACGTTTGCGATAATGTTTTTCATTCTGTTTGTTTTTAATCCTAAAACAAACGGTAAAAATTCATCGTCCGCCACGAGAAAAACGTCGATAATTCCAATTGAGAAGACAAACAAATATTATTGTTTGCTGATTGACGAACGGACAAAACAAAATCCGGAGGTTCAGCGATTGCTGCAATACCCTGCGGTACAAAAAGTCTTTTTCGAACCGAGTTACCTTAACACCGTTGAAGCGGCGGCAAGTCCCGAAGTCACCGAACTGCTTGCCTTGTTTGACGAAATGCTTGCCGGACAGCAAACAGATGAAATAAACGGCACGGCTGCTCAGAACATAAACGTTCCGTTTTATTCAACCGAAATGAATATGAATAAAAGACTGGAACAAGAAAACCAGAACAAAACAAAAAGAACAATCGGGAAGGTGCTTTACGCTGTGGGTATACTGTTGTTCATTCTGCCTTTCTTGCTTATCTTTATCCCAATGGCAGTGAAAGACGACAACTCTGTTTTGTTAACTGCGAACCTTATGAAAACTGTAATGGCAATCGCGCCGATTAGCGTTTTGCTGACAATAGTCGGAGCATTTTTAAAGAGATAAAAACACATATAATTTGGAGATGATAACTATGAAACGAAGCTGTGGAGTGCTTATGCACATAACGTCTTTGCCGTCGCCTTACGGTATAGGAACGCTTGGGGAAGAGGCGGAGAAATTCGCCGACTGGCTTGTCGAGGCGGGGCAAAGCTGGTGGCAGGTTTTGCCCGTCGGACCTACGGGTTACGGTGACTCTCCTTATCAGCCGTTTTCATCGTTCGCGGGAAACCCTCTGCTTATCGACCTTGACGAGCTTTGCAAGCAGGATTTGCTCACAAAACAGGAGTGCGAGGCTATCGACTATGGTGCAGACCCCGAATACACGGACTATGGTAAAATTACGGCAATGCGAGATACATTGTTGAGAAAAGCGTTTTCAAGATTTACCGATGATGTGGGCTACACCTCGTTTTGCCTGGAAGAGGCGTACTGGCTTGACGACTATGCGCTGTTTATGGCAATAAAAAAACATTTCGGCGGCAAGTCGTGGACGGAATGGGACGATGATATTCGTTTGAGAAGCGCGGGTGCGATGGCGCGTTACAAGGACGAGCTGAAAGACGAAATACGCTTTGTCAAATGGTGTCAGTACATTTTCTATCGTCAGTGGACGAGATTTCACGGTGCTTGTTCCGCAAAGGGAATAAAGCTTATCGGCGATTTGCCGATTTATGTGTCGCCCGACAGTTCGGACGTGTGGGCGCGCCCCGATTTGTTTGAGCTGGACGACAGACTTTACCCGAAACGCGTGGCGGGAGTTCCGCCCGACTATTTCTCGAAAACGGGACAGCTTTGGGGCAACCCGCTGTATAACTGGGAACAGATGAAAAAAACGGGTTACGACTGGTGGATTAAGCGCATAAAGAAAGCCGCAATAATGTTCGATACAATAAGAATAGACCATTTCCGCGCGTTCGATACATATTACGCGATACCTTACGGCGAGAAAACAGCGATAAACGGCGTTTGGGAAAAAGGTCCCGGAATGGATTTGTTCAACGAAATCAAAAATCAACTCGGAAACATAAGCATAATCGCCGAAGATTTGGGCGACATATTCGACAGCGTGAAAAAAATGCTTGCCGATTCGGGATTCCCGGGAATGAGAGTTCTGCAATTCGGTTTCAATCCCGAATACAGCGACAACGACCATTTGCCGCACCGTTATCCGCAAAATTCCGTGTGCTATACGGGAACGCACGACAACGCAACCATTGTTCAATGGTACAATGAGGCGGACGCGAAAACAAAGGCAATGGCGAACACTTACCTCGGCAAAAAGCCGTTTGAAAAGTTCAATCGCCGTGCTATTCGCGCGTGCTATTCCTCACCGTCCAACCTCGTGATTATTCCTATGCAGGATATTCTGGGCTTGGGAAAATCGGCGAGAATGAATTTGCCGTCAACTGTCGGCGAAAACTGGACATGGCGAATGAAGAAAAACGCGAACAAAAAATCAACGGCGAAACGGCTTAAACTGCTGGCACAGCGTTATTTGAGAAAAGAGATTAAATGAGCGTAAATATTGCGGCGGAAAGTCTGCACGGGGAGTTTTCCAAAAGCATACACAGAAAATTCACGAAAGCGATTGAGGAGTACAAGCTGCTGAAAGACGGCGACAAAGTTTGCGTGTGCATTTCGGGCGGCAAGGATTCAATGCTACTGGCGGTGCTTTTTCGGGAGTATGAAAATCACGGAAGTGTGCCGATTTCGGTGCGGTATCTTGTAATGAACCCCGGCTATTCGGCAGAGAATTTCGAGCTGATAAAATCCAACGCCGCGCGGCTTGACATTCCAATTGAAACATTTCGGACGGAGATTTTCAAGCACACGGCGGCAACAGAAAACAACCCATGCTTTTTGTGCGCGAAAATGCGCCGCGGACATCTTTACAAAAAGGCGCGCGAACTTGAGTGCAACAAAATCGCGCTGGGACATCATTTCGACGACATTATTGAAAGCATTCTTATGGGAATGATTTATGGCGGGCAAGCGCAGACAATGCTCCCGAAACTGAAAGCGCAGAATTACGAGGGAATGGAACTTATCCGTCCTCTGTATTTGGTTCGGGAACGGGACATAATCGCATGGCGCGATTATTGCGGTTTGGAGTTTCTGCAATGCGCTTGTGCCGTTACCAAAAGAGAGGACGGTTCAAAGCGAAAGGTGATAAAGCGGCTGATAGCGCGGCTCGCGGAGGATAACCCGCAGATAGAGCAGAACATTTTCCGTTCCGTTTGCAACGTGCGACTTGACCGTTTGATTTCCTACAAAGACAAAGACGGAGTACACACTTTTCTGGATGATTATGACGAACGAAATTGAATATGCCGAGGCACATACGCTTGACGGCAATCTGGGTGCGGAGTGTACCGAAAAAGGGACAATATTCCGAGTGTGGCAACCGCTTGCGGAACGTGTCACGCTTAACCTGTTCGGTGCGGACGGAAAACCGATAAAGCGCGCCACTATGCGGAAACTCGGCGACAACGGCGTGTTTGAATACCGAGTGCGCGGCGAACTTGACGGTGTTCGATACACGTTTACGGTTACAAGAAACGGCGAAACGGTTGAGTGCGCCGACATTTACTCAAAAGCAGTGACGGCGGACGGAAAGTATTCCATTGTAACGGATGTGCGCCGACACGCTCCGAAAAAATGGGCGGGAGACCGCCCAATTTCATTTCCCGACCCCGAGGACGCAATTATATACGAGATTTCCGTGCGTGACTTCTCGACAGATGAAAATGCCGACTTCAAAAACCGCGGAAAGTTCACGGCTTTTTGTGAGAAAAAAGCGAGAAACAGTTACGGAGAAACAGTTGGACTGCCCTATATAAAGCGGCTTGGAGTGACGCACATTCAACTTATGCCCGTGTTTGATTTTGACTTTGACGGCGGCGAGTATAACTGGGGTTACAACCCGCGGTTTTACAATGCTCCGAGCGCGTACTATTCGCAGAAAGACGGGATTTCCGAACTGCGTTCGCTTGTGGCGGCGGCGCATAAATGCGGTTTGGGCGTTGTCGCCGATGTTGTGTATAATCACGTCTACGACGCGGGAAAAAGCGAATTTCAGAAACTGTTCCCCGATTATTATTTCAGAAAGTGTTCCGATAGTGACGCATTTTCAAACGGTTCGGGGTGCGGGAATGAATTTGCGAGCGAACGTATTATGGCGCGGAAATTTATTGTAGACAGCCTTGTTTTTCTTGCAAGCGAATATCACCTTGACGGTTTTCGTTTCGACCTTATGGGTTTGCTTGACATAGAAACTGTGCGTTTAGCGGAACAGAAACTCCGTGCGATAAACCCCGACGTTCTGCTTTACGGCGAGGGTTGGACGTGCGGTGAAAGCACGCTTTGCGAGGAACAACGCGCGGTTCTGAAAAACGCCGAACAACTTCCGAATTACGCTTTTTTTAACGACAGTTTTCGCGACGCCGTGAAAGGTTCGGTGTTTCGCAAAAAAGACAAGGGCTATGTAAACGGAAACGCGGACGATTGGCATTTCAAGCCCATAAAATGCGCTTTGACAGGGAAATTCGATAATGATTTTTGGGCTTCCGACCCACGTCAAACGATAAATTGTGTGGAGTGCCACGACAACTTAACGCTTTTCGACAAGCTAAAAAAAACGCTTTACAAAGCGAAAAAAGAACGATTATTGCTTTCGGACAAAATGGCGGCGGTTTTCGTTCTGCTGTCGCGCGGAATGGCTTTTATTCAAGCTGGACAGGAATTTCTGCGCTCAAAAAACGGTGAGAGCAATTCCTACAATAAGCCCGACAGCGTAAATTGTATCAAATGGGATACATTAACTAAAAATAAAAGCATCGCCGAATATTACCGCGGACTGATTGCGATTAGGAAACGTTTTCGCGCGCAATTCGGCGAGCGTGAAATTAAAGCCGTGAACGGCGGCTTTGTGATGACGGCGGGGGATTTCGTGCTTGTCGTGTCACCGACCGAGGAAAGCGTTTGTCCCGATATAAAGGGCTTTTTCGCTGTTTTCGCGGACAACGAAAGAGCGTCCGACAAGCCGCTTTATTTTACAAAACAACTTTTCTGCGGCAGCTATTCAATTTTGTTCGCGAGGAGGATTATCAAATGAAAGAGCAGATTACGGCACTGCAAGCCGAAATGAAACAGCGCGGAATTTTCGCTTATATTGTGCTGACGGAAGATTTTCACGGCTCGGAATATGTGGGCGCGCATTTCAAGTTGCGCGAGTATTTAAGCGGTTTCACAGGCTCTGCGGGAACGCTTGTTGTGACGGAAAACTCCGCCGCTTTGTGGACTGACGGACGATACTTCATTCAAGCGGCGGCGGAGCTTGCGGGCAGCGGAATTACGCTTATGAAAGAGCGCGAACCCGAAACACCCACCGTTTTGAAATTTCTTCGTGACAATATGCCCGAAAATTCCGTTTTGGGATTTGACGGGCGGGCAGTAAATGCGGCTTTTGCTCGCCGTTTGGAGAACGTTCTCCGTGAGAAAAAAATCGCGTTCAAAACGGACGAGGACGTCGCAGGAATTGTATGGAAAAACCGCCCGCCGCTGTCGAAACAGCCAGTGTTCGAGTTGTCGGAACGTTATTGCGGAGAAACGCGCGCGAAAAAACTGTCTCGCATACGGGATAAAATGCGTTCCGAAAAAGTTAAGTGTCTTGCGCTTTCTGCGCTTGACGAAATCGCTTGGACGCTGAATTTACGAGGCGGCGACGTTGATTACAATCCCGTTTTCCTGTCGTTCCTGCTGATTTTCGATGACAAGGCGCAGTTGTTCGCGGAACGTTCGATTTTCGATGATAACATTGTTTCCTCGCTTCAAAAAGACGGCGTGGAAATTCTCCCGTATGACGAGATTTACGAAGCGTTAAGCTCACTTCGCTGTGACGTTTGGGCTGACCCGAAAGCAGTAAACTGTCGGTTTTGGAATTCGCTCTCACAAGCAAAAATCCATGGAAAAACAAGCCCTGTTCAGCTTATGAAAGCGCAGAAAAACGCCGTTGAGATTTCCAACGAAAAATCCGCACACATCAAAGACGGCGTTGCCGTCACTCGGTTTATGTACCGTTTATCACACACAATAGGTCACGAAAAAATCACCGAAATATCCGCCACCGAACTGTTGGAAGAATATCGCAAACAGGGCGCGAACTATTTGGGGCAGAGTTTCGAGCCGATTATGGCGTACGCCGAACACGGCGCGATTGTCCACTATTCCGCCACGGAGAAAACGAACGCCGAGTTACAGCCGCGCGGATTGTTGCTCTCCGATACGGGCGGACATTATCTTGACGGCACGACCGACATCACCCGCACATTTGTTTTAGGTCCGCTTTTGGACGAGGAAAAGAGGGCTTACACGCTCGCTCTTGCGGCACATTTGGAGCTTTTGGGCGCGGTATTTCCGAAAGGCGTTCGGGGTTCGTCGCTTGACGCTATCGCTCGCAAACCGCTTTGGGATAACGGTTTGGACTTTAATCACGGCACGGGGCACGGTGTGGGATTTCTGTTGAACGTTCACGAAGGACCACAGCGCATTTCGTGGCGTTTTATGAATGACCCGCCGATTGAGGAGGGTATGATTACGTCCGACGAACCGGGGATTTATTTCGAGGGCAAATTCGGCATACGTCACGAAAGTCTTGTATTATGCGAAAAGGCGGAGTATGACGGCTTTTTGAAATTCGAGCCGCTGACTTGCGTTCCGTTCGACCCCGCAGGAATTGACAAGCGATACCTTACTATCGAGCAAATCGCCCGCCTGAACAAGTATCAGAAGTGGGTTTACGACACGTTATCGCCGTTTTTGCCGGAAGAAGAGCGAGAGTGGCTTGAAAACCTCACAAAGCCTGTCTGATATTAAAAACGCTCCCGATATGGGACGCTTAATAAAAAAGTTTTATCGTATTTACCGACAGCGTATCATTCCTGCGGAACTCTCGGCTTACCGAGGGTGGCGACAGGTTAAGCATTCGGGTAATTTCCAATGAAATGGATTTTGCGGAGGAAAAATGAAGTTTGAAGAAATTTTCAAGGAAGAAAACATCGATTTGTTGTTTGAGGAAAAACTTATGATGGTGAATTTTTGCTGAGGTAAACGATGCATATACAACTTTTGTAGAAAAGGACTTCTTCGAAGGTGACTGGATATATTTTCTTGGCAGACCAAGTTATGTGATTGTTGTGTATCAAAGACATTCTGTTTACAAAAACGGAGTTGAGGTCTGGAATAATCCGCACTTTGATAATTCTGCTGGAAAATATACCAGATACCATGAGCCTCTATTTAATCTGATACTGGACAGTACACGGGATTGTTATATTGAGAGCTGGAAAGGAAACCTTAGAACTCATGACATACAAGATTCTGACGACCCGCTTCAATCTAAGAGATTTAATACAGTGGAAGAAGCACAGACTGCCGCCGAAGAGTATTCCAAATCGGGAAATACGGTATTGATAGCAGAGTGGTATGAAGACCATTCTATATTTTGATTTTTCTTTACTGATATATCGGAATTTAACCAACTACATAAATAGATACGGAGATTTTTATGGAAGCAATTAAAGAAATTGTTGGGGATTCTTGTAAAACATACTTTAAAATGACTAATGGACAAATCTTTGTTGTCGGTTCGGAATTTCGTGCAAAAACGGGAAAAATAGATGGTTTTATCGTTTATAAAGACGGAATTAAACATTATGACACTGAAATAGTCTTAACACAACAGGAAGTATTAGAACTTATTGAACAATATGAAAAGTATAAACTAACACATCTTGATATTGTGGATTGGGCTTAATATTAATACTTTTTGTGTACAATGAACTCGATATCTCTCCATTTTACTGATTGATTTTTTGTAAGCGGACTGCCTTGTGAGGGTTTGAAAGATGTACATAAAATACAATAACGAGCTTTTTTACCTTGTTGACAAAAAAGATTATTACAAGATTGTCACGAGAAAAGAAAGCAAAAGCGATAAGACTTTTTATTCAAGGTTAAATGTGTTTATAAAAGAGATTGCGATAGATGACCCCGATATACGGGACATTTACGATGTTGATTTCTTTGTAATATATTTTGACGAGAGCGAAACGATAAAGAAAGCCGCAAAATATGTCTATGAAGGCACGGGAATGCTGCAACCATCTCAACGAGCAATTAAGGAAGGCATTTGGTGCGTAAACGAGGGAAGACCTCTGTATCGCACGCCCAAGATAGAGGATGGTGAAGTTGGTTTATGGTTACACCAACAGAGCTGCTCCGATGATTGGGTGATGGACGACAGGTGTTCGTGCAGCAAGATAGTAGATTTGTATGATTGCAGCGGGTATATAGTGAAATACACATACACGGTCAAGAACGGTGTGCAGTTGCCAAAAGAGAAAATTGTGGAAGTTAAGATGAGTGCGGAAGATTTCAGAAATGAAATGCTGAAGTACAGAATCGGCAATATATAAGGGAGGAAACCATGGTAACCAGAGATATAGTAGTAGAAAACGTACTGTTTGACACCGTTTTGAGCACGGCGTTTATTGCCTATTATGCGGGAAAAAGGAAACAATATGATTTTAGGAATTGATTTGGGAACAAGCAAGAATGAAATTGATAGGTGGCTGTAAGGGCGGAGGATAGTTATGCCGATTTATGATATAAAGGACTATGAAAAAGTAATAGCCCGTATTCAGAAAAAAGTGGCTGCAAGAAACATCAAGCTGGGGGAGTGCCTTTCTGAAGAAGTTATTATAGCGTTTGAGGAAAACTGTAATGTTCAATTGCCACAAGCATATCGTGCATTTTTGAAGTGTATTGGAAATGGTTGTCACTGCATGATTGACGGGTTTCAACTAAAATGTCTGCAAGATATAGAAAAACAAGACTTATCACAACCTTTTATGCTGGAAGAAGCATGGGTATGGGAAGATTGCGTTTGTCAAGAAAAAACTGAGCCACTTGCTAAAAAAATTTTTGAGCCACCAAACGCCAGAAAAAAATTGAGCCACATTCGACCTAAAAATATTGCCAAACGCACATAGCCCCATTCTTGAGGGAGCGTAGCGACCGATGGAATGGGGCTATGTGCGGCGCGGCTGCCGCGCGTTCAGCGCCCGTTTCCATGCGGTATGACGTTGTGCAGTTCATATTGAGAATCTGCGAGTTGAATGTCACGCGGTCAACCAGCGCCGCAACCATCATCTCATTCTCAAAAAGCTGAGTCCACTGGGAAAAATCGAGATTCGTCGTTATGATGACGCTTGCCCTTTCGGAACGTTCGGAAATCACCTGAAACAGCAATTCAGACTGGCTACGGTTAAATGTCAGATAACTCAACTCGTCAATTATGAGCAGATCGAATTTCCTGAGGGATTTCTCAAGTCTGGATAATCTGCTTTCCTGAAGCGCCTCGGACAGCTCCGTTGCCAACGAACCC
>JALEQE010000054.1 GCA_022766825.1 Oscillospiraceae bacterium
ATACTTTTTCCACTTTTTCACGCGAATTGCTTTGTAGAATTTCTTCTCAAACCCAAACTCCCGAAATCTGCGGGAATTGAGCTTGAAATTGTCGAGCTTTATCCTGTCCGCCGCACCGCCTATTACAAGCCGTATCGTAAAATGATAGCAGATTGTCATAAACGTAATTCCAAGCGTGCAGAAAACAGCTTTTCCCGTGTTCACCATCAAAAAAAACGATAAAAACATCAAAGCCAGACCGGAACCCGCTATAATAAACATCAGACGTTTAAAGCCGTTCATAAAAGCCCCTTTTCTTCCATACGCCGAGCCGCAAGCATAATTCCCGCTTTACCCGTTGGGAACGTCAAGCCGCCTTGCAGCCACACCGCGTAAGGCTCACGCAGGGGGGCGTCCGCGGATAACTCTATTGACGCGCCCATTGTAAACGCGCCCGCCGCCATTATTACTTGACTGTCGTACCCCGGCATATCCCACGGTTCGGGACTTGCAAAGCTGTCAACAGGCGAGCCGCTTTGTATTCCCTCACAGAACGCTATCAGTTTTTCGGGAGTTCCGAGTTTAAGTGCGGCGATTATGTCGCTCCGCTTTTCGTTGTATTTCGGGAAAACATCATAGCCGAGTTCCTCGAAAAACGCCGTTGCAAACACAGAAGTTTTCAGAGCCGCGCAAACAGACTCGGGCGCGTGGAACAATCCCAGATACATTCCGCGGTTCTGATTGAGCGAACAGCCGACTTCCTTTCCCGCTCCGGGACAGGTCAGACGATAAGCGCATTGCTCGACCAAATCGGCTTTGCCCGCTATGTAACCGCCTGTCTGCGCTATTCCGCCGCCCATATTCTTGATTAGACTGCCGATTATCAAATCAGCACCTACTCCAGTCGGTTCTTTGTCCTCGACAAGCTCGCCGTAGCAATTATCGACCATAACGATACAATCCTTGTTTACCTCGCGAACCGCCTTGATTATATCGCCGATTATTTCAACGGTAAGCGACGGGCGGAGCGAATACCCGCGCGAACGCTGAATATACGCCACTTTGACGCCTTTAACGCGGTTTTTAATTTCAGCGTAATCGGGCGTTCCATCAGGGAGTAAGTCAACCTTATCATATTTCACGCCGAAATCTTTCAGCGAACCGCAGTTGTCGCCGCGGACAACGCCCTGCAAAGTATCGTAAACATCACCCGTAATCGCCAAAAGCGTATCGTTAGGACGTAACACGCCGAAAAGAGCGGTTGTCAGCGCGTGGGTACCGTTGACGAAATTGTGCCGAACGAGCGCGTCCTCCGCGCCAAGGACCTGTGCAAACACCGCGTCCAGCTTGTCGCGGCCGTCGTCGTTGTAGCCGTAGCCGTCCGTTCCTTTCATGTGAATTTCGCTCACCCTGTTGTCAATAAACGCTTTTAAAACACGCTGACCGTTGTATTCACATAGGCGGTCAAGTTCCGCAAATTGCTCTTTGCACTTATTTAACGCCTCATCGGCGGCTTTTTCTATTTTTGGTGAAAATTCAAAAACCGACATAAATTTCTCCTAGATTGATTATTCATACATTACTATTATACATTTTTTCACTCCTTTTGTCAATAAGCGTTTTTTCTTTTCCGACAATTTGTCCCGCAATCATAAAAACGAGCTTTAAAACATACTATTTATTGTATCACATTCAAGGGGGGAAAACATTTGGAAAAGTCTATCGCAAATAAAGACGAAAGATGTGTTATACTCGGAGAATATATCGTAGAAAACAACGCGACCGTCAGAGCGACCGCGCGGCAGTTCGGAATAAGCAAGAGCACTGTTCATCAAGACATTACGGAAAAATTAGAGAAAATTAACAAGCCGTTACACGATGAAGTTAAAGCCGTCCTTGACAAAAACAAGCAGGAACGCCACATTCGCGGTGGCGAAGCCACCAAGCGCAAATACAAGGAGCTGTCGCAAAAAAAGTTCGCGAATACATAAATACCATAAAAAAACGCCTTTCCGTTCTCGGAAAGGCGTTAGTATTTATAAATTACTTAATCATAGAAGCGACTTCGTCAGCGAAATTCTCTTCCTTCTTCTCAATGCCCTCGCCGCGCTCATAGCGTATAAAGCTGTCTACCTTGATAGATGCGCCCTGCTCCTTGGCAACGGACTCAATATACTTCGCAATGCTCATTGTATCATCCTTGAAGTACTTCTGATCGAGCAAGCAAACTTCCTCATAGAACTTGCGCAGACGACCCTCAACGATCTTCTCCGCAACGTTTGCGGGCTTGCCTTCCTGCTCAACGAGTTTCTGCTGAACTTCCTTTTCGTTCGCGATAACATCAGCGGGAACGCTGTCTTTATCAACATACTGCGCGTTCATAGCGGTAATCTGCAAAGCAACATTCTTTCCGCAAGCGAGAACCTCAGCGTTATCGGGCTTGTCTGTTGCGATCTTCAACAGAGTACCGATTCTTCCGCCATCGTGCATATAAGAAACAAGCGTGCCATTCAACTTTGTGAAACGACGAATGTTCATATTCTCACCGATTGTAGCGATTTTGTCAGTAAAGTACTCGGAAACGGTCATATTAGTACCAACCGCGGTAACTTTGTTGAGTGCCTCAACATCAGTAACATCGTTTGCGAGGATTGTATCTGCGATTACCTCAACAACCTCAAGGAACTTATCGGACTTCGCGCAGAAGTCTGTTTCGCAGTTTATCTCAACGATAACGCCGTTATCACCGTTAACCTTTGTCTTAACAACACCCTCAGCGGCAATTCTGCCAGCCTTTTTCGCAGCCTTTGCAAGACCCTTTTCACGCAGAATTTTAACAGCTTCGTCACGATTGCCGTCAGCCTCAACCAACGCTCTCTTGCAGTCCATCATGCCGCAGCCTGTCATATCGCGCAGCTCTTTTACATCCTGTGCGGTTACATTAGCCATAGTATTTTACTCCTTTATTTCAAACTCAAATATATTCCCGATTCTGAATTATTCAGCGTCCTCTGCCTTTTCCTCAGTCTCTTCCGCAGCAACTTCGCCCTTGCCCTGGTTTGCGGAAATAATAGCGTCAGCCATTGCGCCCGCAATCAGCTTAACAGCGCGGATAGCGTCATCGTTGCCGGGGATTACATAGTCAATCTCATCGGGGTCGCAGTTGGTATCAACGATAGCGACAACAGGGATACCGAGTTTCTTTGCCTCGGAAACCGCGATCTTCTCCTTGCGCGGGTCAACAACAAACAGTGCTCC
>JALEQE010000195.1 GCA_022766825.1 Oscillospiraceae bacterium
AGTCTCTGTTGATGAACTAGATGAAACTGTTGAAGATGAACTTGACTGTGTTGAAGATGATACATTCGAGCTGCTTACAGAAGAACTTACGGTATCTGAAGACGCAGTTGTACTAACAGAGGAAACAGAAGAAACAGCCGATGAAACAACAGTAGTTGAAACAGTTGATGAGCTACTACTATTTTCTGTAATGCTGTCAACATTGCTGATATTGCCGGTTGTTTCCGTTGTTGTTGATTAGTTGCTTGATTTTTGAGAGCACCCGCATAATGCAAGAACTCCACAAAGAGCAAGTGCCGCCGCTTTTATTCCATTCTTTTTTCATAGATAGAAGATCCTTTACAAGTATTACTTTTTTCGTTCCAAAATTAAAATTACAAAAATATTATAAATCTTTTTGTCGATTTTGTCAATAGTTTTTCCGGCTTTGTCCTTTTCTTCGCAAAAACTCTTGAAATTTCCTGTAGTATATGGTAAAATAATTATGTGGATTGGAGGAATTTTAATGGAAAAAGTGACAGTAAACGCAAGCGTGCGTTACGATATACTGATTGATAAAGGCATTCTTGACAATGCGGGTAAATTCATCAAGGAAATAAAGCAAAAAGGAAAATGCGCTGTTATAACAGATGACAATGTCGATAAATATTACGGCGAACGTGTTATGAAATCGTTGAAAAACGCAGGTATTGAGGCGGTTAAGTTTGTTTTTCCGCACGGTGAATCTTCAAAAAATCACTCTACCCTGCTGAACATTTATGATTTTCTCGCCGATAACGGTTTTACACGCTCTGATTATATCGCGGCTTTGGGCGGCGGAGTTGTCGGAGATACGGCGGGTTACGCGGCGGCAACTTATATGCGTGGAATTGATTTCGTTCAGATACCGACAACGGTCGTGTCGCAGTCGGACAGCTCTGTGGGCGGAAAAACTGCCGTTGACATCAGGGCAGGAAAAAATCTTGTCGGAGCGTTTCATCAACCGCGCCTTGTAATATGCGATACCGGAACGCTTTCCACTCTCACGCCCGAATTTTTTGCGGACGGAATGGCAGAAGTTATCAAGCACGGAATGATTAAATCGGCGGAGCTTTTTGAACTTCTTTCCACAAAGGATATTAAAGAAAACCTTGTCGATATAATGAAACGGAATGTTACAATCAAGGGTAAGGTTGTCGAAAATGACGAGCGCGAAAAAGGCGAACGTATGCTGTTGAATTTCGGTCACACTCTCGGACACGCGCTTGAAAAGTACTATAATTTCACGGGACTTACTCACGGTTATGCGGTCGCAATCGGTATGAGTACATTCACACACATTGCTGAACGCATAGGAATGTGCAAGGCGGGTGTTGCCGAAAAGCTGGACGCTTTGCTTACAAAATGCGGACTTCCGACAACAGACCCCGCGCCAATGGACGAATTATTCAAGATTTCGCTCGGTGATAAAAAGCACCTCTCGGATACTATGAACATTGTAATTTGTTCTGATATCGGAAAAAGCGAGGTTGTGAAAATGTCGGTTGACGAATACGAAAAATTCCTTAAAAGTTAGGAGAACTTATGGATATAAAAATCACACCGCGTAAACTGCAAGGAAAAGTGACTGTTCCGCCGTCAAAAAGCGTTGCACACCGAATGATAATCGCGGCGGCTCTTGCCAACGGGAAATCCGTTATTTCCAACCTTTTTCCGTCCGTTGATGTTCTTGCAACTATGGACTGTATGCGCGCTTTGGGTGCGAAAATCGATTTTGAGGGTGACACCGCGGTAATTGACGGAATAAAAACTGTTCCCGATAAAGCTGTGCTGAACTGTCACGAATCAGGCTCGACATTGCGTTTTCTGATACCCGTTGCTTGTGCTTTGGGAGTAAACGCGGAATTTGTCGGACAAGGGAAATTGCCGCAACGTCCAATTAAACCGTTTGTTGAGGAATTTCCGAAACACGGAATTTCGTTCGATTTCTCCAAATCGAAAAGCGGCGATACACTTCCCTGCTCTGTTTCGGGAGAACTTACAAGCGGACAATTTGAAATAGACGGCGGTATTTCTTCGCAGTTTATTACGGGATTGATGTTTGCTCTGCCGCTTTTAAACGGTGACAGCGAAATTATTCTCACTTCACACCTTGAATCAAAGCCGTATATTGATATTACAACAGGCGTTCTTCGGTCTTTCGGCTGTGAAATATCCGAAATGCAAAACGGCTATTCAGTCAAGGGAAATCAGCGTTTAAAGCCGTTCTCGCAAGCAGTTGAGGGTGATTATTCGCAGTCGGCGTTCTTTTATACGGCGAATTTGTTGGGTTCGCAGATTGAAATACACGGCTTGAACGAACAGTCTGTTCAGGGCGACAAAGCGATTGTCGGAATATGCGAACAATTTACAAGGTCGCACGGAGAGCCGTTTGAAATCGATTGTTC
>JALEQE010000063.1 GCA_022766825.1 Oscillospiraceae bacterium
TTGCTTCTGCGGAAGCAACAACTGCAGTTGCAGACAGTGCGCATACAGGCGCCAGAACTGCTGCCAGAATTCTTCTAGATTTCATAATAATTTTTCCTCCTCGTTAAAATATGTGTTTTTTTTTAGATAAAAAGGAGCGTAATTCTCCTCTAAGACAATTATAACATACTTGTCGCACAAATTCAATCGTTTTTTTATACATATTTTATTAAATTTACCTCAAAATATATGTGAATATTTAACAAAAGCGTCCCCGATTATTACCGGGAACGCTGTAATCACAGATAAATATAAAGGTTAAATGGTTACTTATCCTTGCGTACCGCTGTAACCGCGATACCAACAGCCGCCAGAACTGCCGCGCCCGCTGTCAGTCCGTAAGTCACACCCGTTGTGGGGTTATTTACGGATATGCCGCCTACCACGCCGCTGTTGTTGGAAACTGTTTCACTGCTGACATCAGAGGTTACGCTGTCGCTGACAGCCGGTCTGTCCGTGTCACCGGGAACGACCGTATTGTCGTTGTCGCCTGTAATATCGTCAACGCCGCTTGTAACGCCGCCAACAACATCGCTGACTGCGTCGCCCGCGCCGTTTACTATATCTTCACCGGCTCTTACCACTCCGTTTACAGCTCCGCCGATGGGACCGTCCGCGAATGCCGCCGATGAAATTGCCATAAAGCCGGCAAGTGCCAGCAATCCCGCAGAAATATTCTTTTTCATATCGGTTTCTCCTTTGCAAATATACTGCGCAAATCAATAGAAAACAATGCCTGTCAAAATCAATTTACGCGTTTATATTATCTGCAGTTCCGATAAAAATATTATTTGCGGTTTCAGTTATTTTTTTACAAATTTAAAAAATCTTATTCTATGACAATTTGTTTCTACAACAGGCGAAACCTCGGATAATTCCCACTCTTTGTCGTGTTCGATATTCTCAAAGAATGTATCGCCGCCGAAATTCTCATATACGCGTGTTATCAGCGCTGTGTCGCAAAACGGAGCAAACTGTCGGTATATTTCCGCGCCGCCTATTACGAACACAGGCTTTTCGCTGTTTTTAACCCGCTCCAACACGCTCTCAACCGAACCATAAACCTCTGCGCCGTCAATTTTCTTTTCGGAACGTGACAGCACTATATTTTCGCGGTTCGGAAGAGGACGTTTCGGAAAACTCTCATACGTTTTTCGTCCCATTATTACAACGGAATTCTGCGTTGTTTCACGGAAACGTTTCATATCCTCGGGAAGTCGGCACAAAAGGCCGCCGTCGCGCCCAATAGCACATTCGTTATCCATTACAAGTATTAAAGTCATTCTGCCCTCCGAACAAAAACGCCGCGAAATAAACTCGCGGCGATAATTTTCCTTACCGTACAATCGATGTTTTTCGGAAAACCAACTCTGTACGGGAAGCCCCCGCAATCGCCTGCACGGTCAACATATTGCGCCCCCTTTTGAGAACGCTTTTCAATCAGAGCAATGATCCAACAACAATAAATCTGTTGTTTCTTGCCTCTTGATTATATTATCGGCAAAACCATTGTTTTCTTTAGCATTTTTTGCGATTTTAATGCGATTTGTCAATTACGCGCTTTATAACACGAAAATCACGCGTGTTTTTGTATACAAACACAACAGTCCTGATGTAAAAAACGTTACAAGACTATATCTTGTTGAGTTTCGCGTTATTTCTCATCAGTTTCTTTGAACCGCGCTTGTCAAATTCTATCGTCATCATCGCGTCATTGCCCATAGGAACTACCTCGGCAATCGTTCCCTCGCCGAAAATGTTGTGTTTAACACGTTCGCCGACTGCAAAGCTTGCAAATGCCGTCGGCTGCGGTGTGTTCTTCATTTTTTCGCTCTGCTCTTTCAGGAAACTGTGCTTTACAGGCTTCACTATTGGATTTCTCGGAGCGGTATTCTCGCCGTGACGTTCAGTCAGTTCCTCGGGAATTTCACAGATAAACTCGGACAACTTGTTCGCAGTCGTTTTTCCGAAAAGCATACGGTATCGTGAATGCGTCGCGATAAAACGCTTTTTCGCTCTTGTAATCGCCACATAAGCAAGTCGGCGTTCCTCTTCCATTTCGGTGGGGTCGTTTTTGCTCATAAGCGACGGGAAAATTCCGTCCTCTGCCGCCACAAGATAAACCACAGGAAACTCCAGACCCTTTGCCGCATGCATTGTCATAAGCGAAACACGGTCTGTATTGGTATCATAGTTATCTATATCGGCAACAAGAGCAACCTGTTCAAGAAAATCGGGAAGAGCTGCTTCCGGATTTTCTTTCATCAAAAGCGCAGCATTGGATTTCAGTTCCTGAATGTTCTCAATACGCGCCGCACCCTCATCGCCCTGTGTTTTCAGCATTTCGATATAGCCGGTCTTCTCCGCCGCCGCGTCGATAAGCTCGTCAAGCGGCAAGGTGTCCGCAAGCTCGTCAAGCTCCTCGAAAATATTTGCCGCCGCCTTTAAATGATTAGCGCGCTTTGCTATCGTCTCGTAATTTGCCGAATCACGGCAGACCTCAATCGGACTTACGCCCAGCCCCTCGGCTATTCTGATAACTTCTTCAACCGTTGAATCGCCTATGCCACGTTTCGGCTCATTGATTACACGGCGGAAACGGATAACGTCATACGGGTTGTCGATAAGCGCAAGATAAGCCATTATATCACGTATTTCCTTACGGTCGTAGAACCGCAGACCGCCGACTATTTTGTACGGTATACCCGCGCGTACAAACGCTTGTTCATAGCCGCGCGACAGCGCATTGCTCCTGTAAAGCAGCGCATAATCGGAATAGTGTGCGCCGTTCTGAACACCCTGCGCGATTTCATCAGCAATACCTTTTGCCTCGTTCATTTCGGACGGGTACATATTCACCTGTATTTTCTCGCCCTCGCCGAGGTCGCTCCACAAATGCTTGTCTTTGCGGTGACTGTTGTTGCTGATAACGGCGTTCGCCGCGTTCAGAATGTTCTCGGTCGAACGGTAATTCTGTTCCAGGCGGATAACCGCGCATTCCTTGTACTGCTTTTCAAAGTTTAGGATGTTCTCTACGGTCGCGCCGCGGAACTTGTATATCGACTGGTCGTCGTCACCGACAACGCCGAGATTTCCGTCCTCTCCCGCCAAAAGCGAGATAAGACGATACTGCGCGTAGTTTGTGTCCTGATATTCGTCCACCATAATGTACTTATACAGATTATGGTAATGTTTCAAAACCTCGGGGAAATCCTCAAACAATTTAACGGTAAGGAAAATGATGTCGTCAAAATCCACCGCATTCGCACTTTTCAGTGCTTTCTGATATTCAAGATATACCTCAGACGCTTTTATATCGAGAATTTCGGCGGTTTCCTGCGCCGTTAAAGCAAATTCCTCGGCGGAAATCATCTTGTCTTTTAACCGTGAAATACGATTTTTCACAGTTTTTACGGGAAGCACTTTTTCATCGATATTGCACCGCTTGAGTATATCTTTCAACAAACGTTTTGAATCGTCGTCATCGTAAATCGTAAAGCCCGATTTATAACCGAGATGTTCAATCTCACGGCGGAGTATTTTCACGCAAGCGGAATGGAACGTTGACGCGGTAATTTTCTCCGCGTCCTCGCCAATCATACGCACAAGTCTTTCACGAAGTTCGCCCGCCGCTTTATTCGTAAACGTAATCGCGAGAATATTCCACGGATTAACGGGATTAACGGCGATAATGTCCGCAAGTTTCGCGGCATTTTCGGGAGTTTTCGGCATACCCGGAAAATCATTGAGAAATTGTTCCTGTTCAGGCGAAAGCTCACGCGTTTCCTCGTCATAATAAGCATTTCCGAAACGCAGCATATTGGCTATGCGGTTTACGAGGACAGTAGTTTTTCCGCTGCCCGCGCCCGCAATAATAAGTACCGCGCCGTTTATTCTGAAAATCGCTTTTCTCTGCATATCGTTCGCTTTGGAAAAGTACGATTCCAACGCGCGTTGTTTAAGTTCGTTGTAATTCAATTTTCACCCTTCTGTCATCAGTTTCCCGAATTATTCGACGAGCTTGTTGTTGCCGATCCGTCAATTGCCACAAACGGATTTACGTCACCGACTGCCGCGGGGAGTTTGCCGTCCCAATTCTGTATCTTCATATAATCAATGTAGTTCGGGCTGTTCTGCAACTGCTTCTGAACCTGCTCGATAGCATACGCCTCAGCGTCCGCCTGAATTTTCTGCGAATCCGCCTTTGCCTGTGCCTCGATTACCTGCTGCTTTGCCTCTTCCTGTTTCTCGGCGGTCTTGTTCTGCATTTTCAGAGCGTCCTGCGCCGCGATAACCTTTGCCTGAATGGACTGCTCAAACGCGTCATCAAACGAAAGGTTTTCAATAGCGAAAGCTGTAACAATTATACCCTGTTCCGCGAGAGTTTCTTTCAGCGACTCATAAATCGCGTCCTGAACGGTCGAACGGTTCTGAACGAGATCCTCCGCCTTTACCTTACCGATTTCGTCCTTTGAGATTTTCGCAACATTCGGAACGAGGAGCTTGGCTTCCACATTATCAACTCCGATTGTGCGGATTATTTCAGGCAGCTGTGTTCCGTCATAGCAATAGTTGAGTTTAAGGTCGAGCGAGTTTACGGTCTGCGTATCGGATGTGTATGCGTCCGTCGAAACGGAATAAACCTGTTCACGGGTATCAACGGGCTTTATTTCCTCAATAAACGGAATGTGTAAATTAAGTCCTGCGGAAAGACTGCTGTTCACAATTTTTCCGAAACGGTATTTCACACCGATATAACCTTCATTTATTACAGAAAAGCAATTGAAAATAACTATCAAAGCCACTATTATAATCAATACCACAATGGCGATTTTCGCCTTGAAATTAAAAGCTTTTCCGTTGTCTTTGTTGCTTTCGGTTGAAAATTTTTGCATAATAAATCCCTCCTTTAATTATTCACACCGCTGTTTACGATTTCAGAATATTTATCGTTTGCCGTGATTTTCGGAACAACGGATTTTCTGCTTATTCCCGCGCGGGCAAACGCCTGTGTGAGCATTAATTTTATACGGTTGACTTGATTTACTTCGGACGCGCCCGGGTCGAAGTCGACCGCGACAATATTACTTTCGGGGTGCTGACGGCGGATTTCACCTATAACGCCCTTGCCCGTAACGTGGTTCGGCAAGCACGCGAACGGCTGCATACAAACGATATTCGGCACGCCTTCCTCGATAAGTTCGAGCATTTCAGCCGAAAGGAACCAACCCTCGCCCGCTATATTTCCGGGCGATACTATTGTACGGACTTTCTCGCGCATTTCAAATATTTCGCCCGGAACTCCGAATTTCGTACCCTTTACCGAGTCGCGGTAGCTGTTTTCCAAATACCGCATACATTTTATCGCAAAATTCTTGATATTCCTTGACGTTTTTGATGCCGCCAAAAGCTCGTATTTCGTTTCACCGTGAGAGCAGATGTAGTAGAAAAATCCCATAAGGTCGGGAACAACAACTTCGCAGCCCTCGTTTTCAAGCAAACCGATTATATCGTTGTTCGCAATCGGGTGGAATTTAACAAGAATTTCGCCGACAAGTCCGACTTTCGGTTTTTTGATGTCAAGCACGGGGAATTCCGAAAATTCCTTGACAATATTGCGGACATTTCTGTTAAAGCGTTTCATTGACAGAGAAGCGAGTTCCTCGCGCAGGAACACGCGCCACTTTTCATAAAGCGCGTTCGCGCTGCCCTTGACTTTCTCGTACGGGCGAACCTTATACAGACAACGCTGCAAAACGTCGCCGTAAATCATTCCCATAAACGAACGTATCATCATTGCAGGCGTAATCTTAAAGCCGCTCTGCTTTTCAAGTCCGACAACGTTCAGCGAAATCAGCGGGACATTGTCAAAGCCCGCGTCTTTCAGCGCTTTTTTCAGCATACCGACATAGTTTGTCGCTCTGCACGCACCGCCCGTCTGCGTAATCATAACGGAGGTGTTATTTAAGTCGTACTTTCCGCTCTGCAAAGCGTGGATAAGCTGTCCGACTATCAGAATTGACGGGTAGCAAGCGTCGTTGTTAACGTATTTCAAACCCGTATCAACTACTTCTTTCGAGCAGTCTTTCAAAATTACCATTTTATAACCGCTATGATTAAACGCCGCCTCCAAAAACTCGAAATGTATCGGTGCCATCTGCGGACACAGAATATTGTGCTTTTTGCGCATTTCTTTGGTAAACTCGGGCTGACGTACGTAACCGAGATGTCCCTGTACGGGTTTATAGTGGTGACGGCGGCGTTCGTCAACAACGGAAATCAGCGAACGCAAACGTATTCTCGCCGCGCCGAGGTTGTTTACCTCGTCGATTTTAAGGCAGGTGTACAGCTTTCCGAAGCTGTGGAGTATTTCCTGTACCTCATCGGTTGTGATAGCGTCAAGACCACAGCCGAAGCTGTTCAGCTGAACAAGTTCAAGGCACTCTTCCTTGCCGACAAGGTGCGCCGCCGCATAAAGTCTTGTATGGTAAGTCCACTGGTCAACGACGCGTATAGGACGAACGACTTTTCCCAAATGCGCCACGGAATCTTCCGTGAGAACCGCAAAGCCGTAGCTTATTATCATTTCGGGCAAGCCGTGATTTATTTCGGGGTCAACGTGATAAGGACGTCCCGCGAGAACAATTCCGCGCTTGTTGTTGTCTTTGAGGTATTTCAGCGTTTCCTCGCCTTTTTGACGCATTGTTTCCTTGAATTTCGTATCTTCCGCATACGCTTTCGCAAGTGCGTCCTTTATCTCCTGCATTGTGATGTGCAGGTCGGGGAGGTTCTTTTCGCTCTCCTCAAAAAGTCGCTCTGCCATACGCTTTTCATCAAATATCGGCAGGAACGGATTGAGGAATTTTACGTCCTTGCGCAGTTCGGGTACGGAATTGCGAATAACCTCGCTATATGTAGCGACAACGGGACAGTTATAGTGATTGTCGCCGCCATTTCCGTCCGTCATTTCATACGGAATGGAGGGATAGAAAATCAGCTTAACGCCCTCGTTTATCAGCGACTGAATATGACCGTGCGTGAGTTTTGCGGGATAGCAAACACTCTCGGACGGCATTGTTTCAATACCGCGGTCGTAAATCTGTCTTGACGATTTCGGCGACAGTTTAACGGAAAAACCAAGTTCCGTAAAGAACTTGTGCCAGAACGGATAATTTTCGTACATTCCAAGAACACGCGGAATACCGATAACGCCGCGCGGCGCTTTATCCTCGGGCAGACATTCACGGTCGAACAGAAGATGATATTTGAAATCGTAAAGATTGGGAAGTTTTTCGCCTGTGGAAACGTGACCCGCGCCGCGTTCACAGCGGTTATTGCTTATGTAACGCTTTCCGTCGGGGAATTTCGTTATCGTAAGTAGGCAATTGTTGGAACACTTTCCGCAGCGGGCGGTTGTTTTCTCGGCTTTGAAGTTGTCAAGCTCATCGGATTTAGCTATGGTCGAGTGTACGCCGTCATCGCGTTCCATTGCGACAAGAGCCGCGCCGTACGCGCCCATAAGTCCCGCTTTGTCGGGACGGATTACGTTTCTTCCCACAATAAGTTCAAAGGCGCGCAAAACGCTGTCGTTCATAAACGTACCGCCCTGAACTATAATCTTATCGCCCATTGTTGACGTATCGCGAAGCTTTATAACCTTAAACAGCGCGTTCTTTACAACGGAATATGAAAGTCCAGCGGAAATATCCGCAACGGTCGCGCCCTCTTTCTGTGCCTGTTTTACGCGCGAATTCATAAACACCGTGCAGCGCGAACCCAAGTCAACGGGATTTTCCGCCGTAAGACCGAGTACCGCAAATTCGCGGCTTGACATTCCAAGCGCGTTCGCGAAATTCTCGATAAACGAACCGCAACCCGAAGAACACGCCTCGTTAAGCAAAATACTGTCAATCTCACCGTTCTTTATGCACATACATTTCATATCCTGACCGCCTATGTCGAGGATAAATTCAGCGCCGGGGAGTATTCTGTCGGCGGCTTTATAGTGCGCCATTGTTTCGATTTCGCCGAAATCCGCGCCGAGAGCCGCTTTTATCAGATGTTCGCCGTAACCCGTTGTACACGCTTTCGCAATATAAGCGTCCTCGGGCAACAAGCCGTAAACTTCTTTCAAAATACCGATAGCGGATTTAAGCGGGTCGCCTTGATTACCCGCGTAATGCGAATAGAGTATCTCGCCTTTGCTGTTCAGCACAACGGCTTTTGTGGTCGTTGAACCCGCGTCAATTCCGAGATAGCACGCGCCTTTGTGAGCTTTTATATCGGCGGTCGGAATTATCGATTTCGCGTGACGCGCTCTGAACTCTTCAAGCTCTTTTTCGTCCTTGAAAAGCGGTGCCAAACGCTGAACCTCGCGGAGCTGATTTGTACCCAAATCGTTTGCTTTTTTAACAAGCTCGTCAAGGTCAACTTCCTCCGCCTCGTCCGACAAAGCGCAGCCCATAGCGACAAACAGGTTCGCGTTTTCGGGGAAAATAACCTGTTCGGGAGTGAGTTTAAGCGTTTCGATAAAGCTCTGACGGAGTTCCGAAAGGTAATGCAAAGGGCCGCCCAAAAACGCGACGTTTCCGCGTATCGGTTTGCCGCACGCAAGACCGCTTATTGTCTGATTTACGACGGAACGGAACACGGACGCCGCAATGTCACTGCGTTTCGCGCCCTCGTTGATAAGCGGCTGAATATCGCTCTTCGCGAAAACGCCGCACCGTGATGCTATCGGGTAAATGGTGGTGTGCTTTTTCGCAAGCTCGTTAAGTCCCGAAGCGTCGGTATTGAGCAACGCCGCCATCTGGTCGATAAACGCGCCCGTACCGCCTGCGCAAGTGCCGTTCATACGCTGTTCAAGACCGCCCGTTATGTAAGTGATTTTAGCGTCTTCGCCGCCGAGTTCGATAGCGACGTCCGTTTGCGGAATAAGAGCCTTGATAGCGTCCGTTCCCGCGGCTACTTCCTGAACAAACGGGATTTGCAACCACTTCGACACGGAAATGCCGCCCGAACCCGTTACAGCGACAAGAACGCGTTCTCCTGCGAGTTCCTTTCCGACTTCTCCGATAATATCCGACACGGTTTTTCGTATGTCCGAGAAATGCCGCTGATAACGGCTGAACAGCAATTCGTTATTCTCACCCACAACCGCCGCTTTTACGGTGGTTGAACCGATGTCAAACCCTACTCGTTTCATTATATATACA
>JALEQE010000084.1 GCA_022766825.1 Oscillospiraceae bacterium
CATTCGCTTGCTTGCATATTTTCCGTCATCTTGCACAAATTTCGCTTGACGGGCGCCAGCCCGTCTGCGCTCAATTTGTACAATCTGCCGAAAAATCTGACGGCGCAATCGAACGACAATAATTATGCGGTGCTGCCTTAAATTAATTCTTTGCCGGATAACAATCTGTACATATATCCATCTTCTTTTATATTTTTGTTTTCCAACAAAATGCTTTAAGCATCAGGTTGTCGGATAAAGAAAAACGAAAAACCCATTATCACCAACATTAGAACACTCGTCAAAGATACCGCAAAAAAAGATTACTGACTATATTTTACACTATCTAATTATTATTGTCAATAGTATAAGGCAAATAAGGAAGGAAAAATCAAAAAAAGACAAAAAAGACAGCCCTCCATCGAGAGCTGTCCGTTTCATATTCAATTACGAATTTATCAGATACCCGCCGAGTAGTTGGGAGCCTCTTTGGTGATATAAATATCGTGCGGGTGAGATTCTTTCAAGCCTGCGCCTGTAATTCTTACAAACTCCGCGCGCTCCTGCAATTCGGGAATGGTCGGGCAACCGCAGTAACCCATACCGCTTCTGATACCGCCGACAAGCTGGAATACGGTATCCGCAACCGATCCCTTGTACGGTACACGACCCTCAACACCCTCGGGAACGAGTTTCTTCGCGT
The DNA here is from genome assembly GCA_022766825.1 of Oscillospiraceae bacterium. Taxonomy (GTDB): domain Bacteria; phylum Bacillota; class Clostridia; order Oscillospirales; family Ruminococcaceae; genus CAG-115. The sequence continues at coordinate 683 of JALEQE010000084.1, forward strand.
TGCCCTGGAAGTATCTGTCCGCAGAACCCTGTTTCATAGCCGCAAGACTTCCCATACCGCGGTATACCTTGAACGAACGTCCCTGGTAGATTTCAACGTCGCCGGGAGCTTCTTCGCAACCCGCAAGCAACGAACCCAGCATAACCACATTTGCGCCCGCCGCGAGTGCCTTTACAATATCGCCCGAATACTTGATACCGCCGTCCGCGATAATCGGAACGCCGTATTTCGCCGCCGCGCAAGCGCAGTCGTAAACCGCCGTAATCTGTGGCACGCCGATACCCGCAACAACACGCGTCGTACAGATAGAACCGGGGCCGATTCCGACTTTAACAGCGTCTGCGCCCGCTTTGATAAGGTCTTCCGCGGCAGCCGCCGTAGCAACGTTGCCCGCGATTACCTGAACATCAGGGAACGCATTCTTTACCTTGTCAAGCGTAACCATTATGTTCTTTGAATGTCCGTGCGCCGAGTCGAGAACCAAAACGTCCGCCTGTGCCTTAACAAGCGCGCCCGCGCGGTCAAGTACATCGGGTGTAATGCCGATAGCCGCACCGCAGAGCAAACGTCCGCTCTTGTCACGAGCCGTGTTCGGATACTGAACCGACTTCTCTATATCCTTAATGGTAATAAGTCCTTTTAAGTTGCCGTTTTCGTCAACAAGCGGAAGTTTTTCGATTTTGTGCTGACGGAGAATTTCCTGTGCCTGCTCCAAAGTCGTGCCGACGGGCGCTGTGATAAGGTTTTCTTTTGTCATAACCGCACCGATTTTTTGACCGGGGTCGGAAATAAAGCGCAAATCGCGGTTGGTGAAAATGCCGACCAACTTGCCGTTCTCAACAATCGGAACACCCGAAATCTTGTACTTGCCCATAAGTTTGTCCGCGTCCGCAACGGTATCAACGGGAGAAAGGAAAAACGGGTTCACAATAACGCCGTTTTCGGAACGCTTTACTTTATCAACTTCGTCAACCTGCTGTTCAATGCTCATATTCTTGTGGATAATGCCAACGCCGCCCTCACGAGCAATCGCAATTGCCATTTTGGACTCCGTAACGGTATCCATTGCCGCCGTCATGATCGGCGTATTCAGCTGTATCTTTTTTGTGAGCTGAGTTTTTATTTCAATCATATCCGGCGTAACGTCGCTTTTCGCGGGTATAAGCAAAACATCGTCGAAAGTCAGCCCCTCTTTAACAAATTTCTTGTTGAAATCGCAGTTTAACATATTAAGTAACCTCCCGTTGTCGTTTTTCGTTTTATTTGTATTAAATTCTATTATACTACAAACCTCGTTTTTTTTCAAGATAAACAAAAAATAAAAATAACCAAATATCTTTGTTTTTTTCGGTGGAGTTTAGAACATTTTAACGCACTTGTTGAAAATTTTAAAAAAAGTAGGATTTCACTCTTGACTTACAGGAGCTTTTATTATAAAATATAAATGTATGGTTAAAAACTAAGGCAACACCGCACAATTAACGGCTAACGCCTTTGCTCAGACGACGTTGCCGTCGTCTCGCGCTTTGCTTGCATATTTTCCGCCATAGCGTTTTGCGCGAAGCGCATAATGCGTGCACAAATTTCGCTTGACCGCATTATCCGCCTTTGGCGGAAAACGCTGCGTCAGCCCGTCTGCGCTCAATTTGTACAATCTGCCGCCGACACGAAGTCGGAAGGCGTTCGCCCAAGCGGCACAGGACGTGCCGCAAAAAAGGCGAACGCACTATAAATCTGACGGCGCAATCGAACGACAATAATTATGCGGTGCTACCTAAGAAATGCCTTGCCGCTGTAAAGCGTACTTTCAGGCGACCTTACGACACGATTCGGAAAGGAATTGACAATTACGAAAAAAATAATTACATCTGCTTCGCTTCTTTCAAGCGATCTTACCGATATTGCAAATGAAGTCCGCCGCTGTGAGAATGCGGGCGTTGATCTTATCCATTTTGATGTTATGGACGGCAGATTTGTAGATCAGATAACCTATGGCGCTCCCGTGCTGAAATGGGTGAGAAAAGCGACAACAATGCCGCTTGACGTTCACCTTATGGTGCAGGATCCGACAAAACAGATAGACTATTTCGCACAAGCAGGCGCAGACATCATAACCATTCACGCCGAAAGCGACTGTGATATTCCCCGCTGTCTGGATAATATACGCGAACTCGGCGTTAAAGCGTCGCTTTCCTTAAAACCAAACACTCCCGCGAAAGCCGCTCTGGACTATATTGACAAATGCGATATGATTTTGGTTATGACCGTTGAACCCGGTTACGGCGGACAGAGCTTTATGGAAGATATGATGCCCAAAGTGACGGAAATTCGCCGATACGCAGACGAAAACGGATTTCCGGAGCTTGATATTCAGGTTGACGGCGGCATAAATCCCGAAACCGCCGCGAAAGCAATAGCTGCGGGCGCGAATGTGCTTGTCGCAGGTACAAGTTTGTTCAAGGCAAAGGATATGCGCGAACTCAACAACGCGCTGAAAGGATAAAGTTATAATGATGAAACTCACCGAGCGAGAACCTCGCAAGGTATATCTCGAAAGATTTGTGATAATGGCGCTTTTATTGATACCGTCCGTGTTTCTGCAAGGAGTGCGTTCGGCGCTTGTCGCGGTATTGAGCGTTTTATCGTGTATGATAATCGACGCTGTTTGCTGTTTTTTCCGCAAGAAGCGTTATAACATCAAAGATTCGGCGGTGCCTTTTTGGGGACTGGCGGCGGCAATGATGATGCCCGCGACCGTTCCCGTGGGACTGATTTTGCTGTCCTCACTGATCTGCATTGTAATCGGAAAGCACCTGTTTGGCGATTCGGACAACATTATTTTCTGTCCGCCCGCCATTTCAACGGCATTTTTACTGATATGCTACCCCGCGGAAATGCTTTATTTCCCGAAATACGGAGAAAAAGTCGCATTGTTCGGCGAATATACGGGCGCGGTAAGCCGTTCCATTGACTATTCCCTTAATCTTCACAGCGTCCCTTCACAGAGTCTTGGCGACGCAATGATGGGACTTGTTTCCGGTCCTGTCGGTGCTGTTTTCACGGGAATAATACTCGTATGCGGAATTTGTATGGCATTCCGCAGAAGTAGCAGCGGAGCAGTCATTGCTCCATGCGTTTTCACAGCGGGATTGCTGGCGTTCTTTTTCCCACGTGCGGGAATTTCGGGCTTTCAGTCCATAGTGTATGAACTTTCATCGGGATATCTTGCTTTCGGAATGATATTTCTCGCAGCCGAACCTTACAGAATACCTCAGAAAACTGTGGGCAAAATATTGTATGGCATTATGCTTGGCTGTACGACAATGATGTTCAGATTTTTCGGTCAGACGGAAGGAAGCTGTATATTTGCGATTTTAATTTTAGGCGCGTTGTGCAGTAGCTTTGACCGCGTTGTTGAAAATGTGGTATACTGGAAAAAGAACTACCTCAACACATTCGAGAAATCAAAGACGAATATTCAAAGCGGCACGGTTAAGCTTACCGACACGCAGGAAATAGTACTTCCCGAAAAATACCGCTATAACACTCCCCCCATCGACAGCAAGATCACCAAAATCAGACGCACACGCAAAAACGACGAACAAACGGAAAATGACGAGGACAAGTCCGAGCAGAAAACCACTCTTTCGTTTGTCGCAAAGCTGAAAAACGCGCGCAAAAAATCGAAGGATAACTCCGAAAACAATGATAACGCCGCTGACGGAACTGCCGTAAACAACGGAGAGCTTCCGTCCCCTGACAAGGAAACCAGCGAAACCGTGAACGAGGAGGATAAAGAAAATGAGCAAAAATAAACTCTCCTTGAACATTGACGGTTTGTTCAGACAGAACATCGTGCTGATGAGCGGACTTGTAACTGCGCCGATAATCGTTGCGGCGACTTCGGGTGAACGAGCAATAGTACTTGTTCTGAGCTTTTTCCTGATGAGTTATACAAGTATCCTTATCTGCCGCTTCATTCCCCGCAAGATTGTATATACCGTAAGAACATTACTTTACGCTGTGGTTGCGGCTGCGATGTTCATTCCAACAATATTGCTCCTGGAAAAGTGGTTTCCCGAAACCACAAAAAATGTTATGGTTTATATAGAACTACTTACGGTCAATTCCCTTTTGCTGGCGAAAACCGAAAGCAGATTTTATCTCAAGCCTTACGGAGAAATGGCAATCGACGCTTTTATATATGTGCTGGGTTACGCGATCGCCGCTTTTACGGTGGGAATAATACGCGAACTGCTGGCATTCGGTACTTTTTTCGGTATTCGTTGCTTTGATCCGATTATGCCCGCGGCGAAATCTCCGTTTTTCGGTTTCTTCATCGTAGGAGTTCTGGCGGCGGTGTGCCGCGCAATTTCAGGAAAGCGCGGACGTTCCGCAAAGAAGAACGCACCCTCCGATAGCCGAAGGGAGGGTACGTTATGACGTTCAGCGGAGTAATAGCACGAATAGTTACCGTTTCCATGATTTCGATTTTTATGCAGAACGCCATATTTGACAGAGCGTTCGGCTCCAATGTGGCGATTTACGCTTCTCGAAAAGACGAACATGTCACGGGCTTTACGTTCGGAATTACCGCAATGACAACAATAGCCTCCATTGTAACCTACTTTATTGATAAGCCAATGCTTGCACTGGAACACGGCTATTATTTCATGCCGCTTATCTATATAGGCGTTATCGGCGTGCTTTATATCGCGGGACTTTTGATTCTGTGGAAATTCTTCCACAAAACGTACAAAAAAGTCCGCAAATATGCGCACCTCGCGATATTCAACTGCGCGGTGATTGGCGCGCTTTTCCTCAATTCCAACTACGGAAGCGACCTTCCCAGCTATATCGGTTACGGATTCGGTTCGGGAATTGGTTTTTTCCTTGCCTGCTTTTTGCTGAACATAGCTCATGAGCGGCTTGATTCCGACAAAATACCTCGTGTTTTCCGAGGATATCCGATAATGCTTATCTATATAGGTATAGTGTCACTTGCACTTAATATACTCACAGGCTACACCGCAGAATTTTAAAATAAAGAAAGGAGATTATCAAAATAATGGCGCCTAAGAAAACAAATATCAAAATCAAACGCAGTAAAATCAATCTTTACAATAAAAAGAAAAACAAAGCAAGACGAGTACTGAAAATCGTTATAACTGTGGTCATTGTTTGCGGTCTTGCCGTACTGGGCTACGGTCTGGGCAAGCCATTGCTGAAATATCTCCGTGAAAAGGATCAGAACAGCTCTCAACCCGGTTCGACAACGTCAGAGCTGATGTCAAGCGTCATAAATTCACAGGACGAGAATACATCGGGCGAATCCGTGGCGGATACAGTTTCGGATACATCTGATGTTTCAGGAAGCAATACTTCCGACACAAGCGAACCGCAAGTGCAGACTGCCGACAGTATTTACTATCTCCCCGATAACGCGGCAGTTAATGAAGCATCACTTACAAAAGCTCTCACGGCGGCGAAAGATTCCGGCTGTTCCGCCGTGGCGGTTACGCTCAAGGATACAACAGGCGCACTGCTCTATAAGACAGACATAGCCGGCGTAAAAGATACGAGCGTCGTTACGGGAACTCTCACTGCGGCTCAGATTGCCGAAAAAATCAGCAGTGCCGGATTTAAACCCGCCGCGAAAATCAATACGCTGATGGACAGACAGGGCGCACTTTACGTTGAAGGCAATTTCGAGCTTTCACCGTCACAGGGCGGAGGCTGCTGGCTTGACAATTCGGCGGCTAACGGCGGAAAACCCTGGCTCTCTCCTTTCAAAGAACAGTCCGTACAATATATCGGAAATATAACTTCCGAGCTTTCAAAAGCCGGTTTCAAATATATTGTATGCGCAAATACACGTTATCCCGCATTCCACGGTGTGGACATCACAATGTATCTCAATAATCTTCCGCTCAGCGACAGCGCAAAGCGCACCGAAGCACTGTGGAACGTTATAAATTCAGCGAAGACTTCCGCCGAAAACAACGGTGCGGAAATTCTGCTTGAAATAAGCGGCACAAACCTTATTGCGAATAGCAAAGACTGCACCGACGCAGAGTTTACTGCCGACAAGGAAAAGCTTAAAACGGTAAGATTAACGGTAAATTACGACGTGACGGGCGAAGTCACAACCACTTCCGACACTTCCTCAAACGCCAACGAATCAGCCGACTATAAAAACGCGAAGAATTTCGCGGCGAAAGCAAAAGCCGCTCTCGGCGATGCGGAATTTTCGGTACATTTGCCTCAAACGCTTACGGGTAAGGCACTTGAAGACGTAAACAAAGCATTCTCCGAAGCGGGAATAACGGTATTATAATTATGTATGTAAGGCCGTTTTTACGGCATTATAATAAGGAACAAAAACAGGAGGACAAAAAAATGAATGGTTATTTAGTCACAATGGCGCAGGCGTCATCAAGCACAACCGGTGCGGGAGGTGCTTTGGGTATTCTCACAATGATAATCCCGCTGGCACTTATGATTCTTCTTTTCTGGTTCTTGATTATTCGCCCCGAAAAGAAGCGTTCAAAGGAAATGCAGAATATGCTCGACAGTCTGCAGGTTGCCGATGAAGTCGTAACAAACGGCGGTATTATCGGTCTTGTTGTATCCGTAAACAAGGATACCGTGCTTATCGAAACAGGTTCCGACCGCACTAAGATCCGCATACTGAAATCCGCAATCGCAAAGAACAACACCGAGCACGAAGCTCCCGCAGACACAGCTGAGCTTGCAAAGCCGAAAAAAGACGGTAAAGGCAAAAAAGAAATCAAATAATGAGCGAAGATCTCAGGGTTGTCAAAACAAAAAACTCTGTACGAAACGCGTTGTTTGAGCTTATGAGCGAAAAAGCACTTGCGAAAATTACCATCTCGGAGATCTGCGTTCGCGCGAAAATCAACCGAAAAACGTTTTACAGTCACTATCGTTCACCCAACGATGTTATCGAGGAGCTTGAGAACGAAGTCCTGAACGAGTTTTCCGCGATTCTTAGGCGCGGCGGCGACAGTATTCTCGATGTGGGCGCGGCAATACGCGACATAAGCGCCACTATAGAACAGCGGCAGGAGTTTTTCAAGCAATTTATGCGGCAAAATCCCGACCTGTTCAATAAAGGTAAAATCAAAGCTATGCTGTGCAGAGTTATTACGGTTTCGCTGAAAAATGTCGGCGCGCTGACGGAAAACGAATCCGTGCTTAAAGCGGCGGCTGAATTTTCAATTTCGGGAGTTCTGTCGCTGTATTCGTCATGGTTTGACGGAAACTGCAAAGAAGACCTTTCGTTCGTTACCGAAACGGCGGTACAAATGGTAACAAAAGGTCTTTCGGCATATGTTTCGGAAGAAAAACTGACAAAAATGGTATCAAAGAAATAAAAACTTTTTTAAGAGGTTTGGTAAAATGAAAGATGAAAAAGGTAATTTATTTTCAGTAAGAAGTCTGGTGTTTATGGCACTGTTCGCGGCAATTATCTGCGTTGCGGCGCCGTATTCTATTCCTGTGGGTCCGATACCCGTAACGCTGGCAACGTTCGCGATTTACCTGACGGGTACAATTCTCGGCGCAAAGCGCGGAATGATCTCGGTTATCGTGTACATTCTGCTCGGCGCTGTCGGACTTCCCGTATTCTCTAACTTTGCGGGCGGGTTTCAGAAACTGCTCGGAGTAACGGGCGGTTATATAATCGGTTATATCCCGCTGGTTCTTATCGTCGGCATTTTTGCGGATATGAAAACCAAAAAGCATTGGACTATGATTATCGGAATGATATTGGGTACGGTTGCTCTGTACGCTTTCGGTACGGCGTGGTTTATGATTATGACGGGAACAGACCTCGTTTCCGCGCTCGGTTCGTGCGTAATTCCGTTCCTGCCCGGCGACGGAATAAAGATTGCCTGCGTTACCGCTATTGCTCTTCCGCTGAAATCAAAGCTTAACAACGCAATGTTCGGCACACTGCAGAATGTTGGAAACAAACCAAAACAAAGCTGAACCTATTGAGGTAATTTATGGAATCGGCAATGATAGTGGCACAGCAGTCGGTTATAATGCTGATACTGCTGGCAGTCGGGTATGGACTGTATAAAGGAAAACTGATTGGCGATGAAGCGTCAAAACAACTTTCAGACATCGCTATTACCATAATAAATCCGATCGTTATCTTTAACGCGTATCAGACGGATTTTGACCACGAAAAACTCCACGGACTGATTATTGCTCTTGTTCTGTCATTCGCGGCGCAAGGACTTCTTATCGGCGCGGCAGCGATTATTGTGCGCTCAACAAGGAAAAATTTTGAGATTGAACGCTTCGCGCTTGGTTACACAAACTGCGCGTTTATGGGAATACCGCTTGTTCAGGCAACATTCGGTCCGGAAGGCGTATTTTATCTCACGGCATTCATCACAGCCTTTAACGTGTTTATGTGGACGCACGGCGTTATTCTGATGAGTGGCGGCGAGAAAAAGACCGCCAAACAACGTGCCAGAGAATTACTGAAAATTCTCTTCTCCCCTGCGATAATTGCCGTTATTCTCGGATTGTTGTTCTTCTTCACGGGATTTCGGCTGCCTGACATTATTCAGACGCCGCTGGATTATCTCGGCTCGATGAACACGCCGCTGGCGATGATCGTATCGGGAGCTACAATCGCAAAAGCGGGCTTGCTCGGCTGTTTCAACAACAAACGGATATATTTTCTGCAGCTGTTCAAGCTGATAATAGTCCCCATACTGTTGGCGGCTTTATTCGTACCCGCGGAATTCTGCGGAGTTGACAGCACAATAGTCAGCACAATTTTGATAGCCGCGTCCGCGCCAACAGCGTCGTCTACCATTATGTTCTCGTACAAGTACGGTAAAGACGAAAAATACGCGTCAAATCACTTCGCGCTGTCCACAATTGCGAGTATGATAACCATTCCGCTTATTTTAGCTACTTCCGGGATTATGACAAATCTGATTTTTTAGGAAGAATTGTGCAAAATGTTTAAATTTCCCACATAAAATTTGTGGAAAAATATTGTTGCACTTTTTTAGAAAAAATGGTATAATTAGGTTGTAAGAAAATTTTGTGAGATAGTATTGCAGTTTTTCTGCGTACTTCTTAATATATTTTCCCCAATTATTTTCAGCCGATTTCTGTTTTCCCCAAACAGACGGCAAGTGATTTAACTTTCCGCAGACACCCCCTTGTCTGCGGTATTTTTTTGTCCGTTTTGCTATAAAAAACAGATTTAACAATTTTTTTCATAAAACATCAAAAAATTCTTGCAATTTAACAACGAATGTGTTATAATATGTAGTAGTGCAATATTATTTTGACAGAAAGGTTGAACAGTATGGCTAACGACAACATTCAGAACACGACTTTATCGGAAGGCATAGTTTTTATGGAAAAATGCCTTGATACAATGATCGCTGAACAGCGTAAGATTGCTCACCGCGCAATTGATATGGACGATTGGAACAAAATGGACGAAATTCTCGCCGGAACGAAAAAGAACATAGTCCGTATTGAAAGTCTGAAAACAAAATTTGCCGAATTTAAAGAGGAAGCAGTAAAGCTGGAATTTTTGCCCGGTGATAAAACGGCGGAAAATACTAAGCCTGTTGAACAACCCAAACCTGAGGCTAAACCTGTTGAACAACCCAAACCCGAACCTAAGCCTGTTGAACAGCCCAAACCCGAGCCTAAACCTGTTGAACAGCCTAAACCCGAACCCAAACCTGTTGAACAGCCCAAACCCGAACCCAAACCTGTTGAACAGCCCAAACCCGAGCCTAAACCTGTTGAACAGCCCAAACCCGAGCCTAAACCTGTTGAACAGCCCAAACCCGAGCCTAAACCTGTTGAACAGCCCAAACCCGAGCCAAAGCCTGTTGAACAGCCTAAACCCGAACCTGTTGAAAATACAAATCCCAAATCGGAGGCTAACAGCGAAATCCTTGATATGGAAATGTCGGACTTTGACGCCGCACCCAAAACAAAAGATCCGATTGTTGACGCCTGTGAAGAACTCATCACGAAATATCCTTTCTCAATGAGACTTATCTACTCCAACAATAAGATCGGTAAATTCTTTACATCCGATGATATTGTAGCCGAAAACGATATGAGCAAACCCAAACAGCTCAGCAACGGTCTGTGGGTGGAAACAAACGTTCCCGAGGAGAAAATACCGAGCTTTATCCGCGGTATTATGCGCTATTGCGAGGAATCCGTGAATATGTAAAGAACGGTTGAGGTGATGATATGTCCGACAAAGTCAAACGACTTACCGAACAAAACGCAAAGCTGGAAAAGGAACTTGCCGAAGCGCGGCAGGAAATCGCCGAACTTAAAGAACGTCTGGAGCAATCCTTTAAAATGAAAGAGCTTGGCGACAATACGGAACTGGAAACGCTGCGGAAAAATCTCGGTGACGCGTTAAGCGCGGAATATCACGACTTCACATCAAGCAATAAAACGTTCAACAAGGATAATTTTGAGGCGAATTACGCGGGACTTGTCCGAATTTTCAAAATTCTGAAAAGATTTGGTTTTACGCTTGAATAATTAAATATGCTTTATCCCCGTCGCTCAACGACGGGGATAAATGGGTAATAAAGACAAAAAGACAAAAGGTGGATAAAATGGCAATAAAAAACGGAAGTGTTATCGGTATAGATTTCGGAACAACAAACACATCAATAATAAGTCTGATGAAAGACGATCTGGGAGAAAAATGCGTTGTTCTCGGTGAGGACGGAGAATTTCCGTTCGCTTCGCTGCTGGCGATTTCCAAGGACAACAGAGTGTTTTTCGGAAACAAGGTTCGCAAAAATCACGACTCGTTTTCGGAATCATATTGCCTTGTATCCTCGTTCAAATCGCTTTTGGGTACGGGCGAATCAATCGAGATAAACGGAAAGCCCTGCCCACCAAAGCAAATCGCCGCGGAATACTTCAAGTGCCTTAAACGTGTAATCGCCAAAAAATACAATATCGACATAACCGAGGCGGCGTTCTCCTTTCCCGTTGATTTTTCCGCGCAAGCACGCCGCGACCTTATCGAGGCGGCAATCCGCGCGGATATTCGCGTTACGGGATTTGTTTCGGAATCCACGGCGGCGTATCTTGCGGTAAGCGAGCAGATAAAAGGAAAAGAGCGCGTTATGGTCGTCGATTGGGGCGGCGGTACGCTTGACATAAGCATACTCGAAACCAAAGGCGGCAAGGTGCACGAGCTGTCCGTTTTCGGCGAGAAAATCGGCGGCGACGACATTGACCGCGAGCTTGCGGGACGTGTTCACGCGATGATGTGCGACCTTACGGACGATAAGTCAAAAGTCGTATCGTTTGACGAAATGCCGTCCGAACAGCGCGACAAGCTGATTTTCGCCTGCGAACGCACGAAAGTTCAGCTTTCGGAGGACGGCGAGGACTATCCGCTTACCATACGCGATTACGGCGAACTCGGCACGAAAACGGTAAATATCACAAACGCGATGTTTGAGGATATGATTAAACCGATTATAAAATCGCGTGTTTTATCGGCGATAAATTCCGCTATGGAACGCGCTGAACTTACTCCCGCGGGCATTGACGCGGTTATTATCGCGGGCGGCTCTTCAAATCTGCGCCCGTTCGCGAACGCAATGCTAAATCTTTTCGGCGAGGACAAGCTGATACTTCCGCAGAAAAGCGGATTTGTTTCGGCGAAAGGCGCGGCGCTTATGCCGCTAATCGGCGGAAAATGCAAGCTGGGCGAAAGTCTCGGAGTTATGATGTCCGATGATACAATGTTTGAACTTCTGAAAAAAGACGAGGACGTCGTAGGCTCAAAAAGCCCCGTTCACGAGTTTTCGGTTGTCGATAATTCCGCCGAAGCGCATATTATCATCGCAAGCGGCGACGGTAAAACGATTTTCAGAAAAGTGAACGTTCCGACAAAAGGTTTTTTGAACGAACGTTTGGAAATCTCCGCGCGAATTGACGAAACACAGACCGCGAAAGTTACGATACATTCAAGCGCTTCGCCTGATGAGCTTCAGGATACGGTTGTGGGTATAAACGGATTGACGTTTTATTATGACCTTTCGGGTATGAACGACACGGAAAATTCGTCCGAAAAGTCCGATGAGGTGGCAAATGTATAAATCCAACATAAATCAGAAAAGCAACATATACATAAGAAATCCGCAAACCTATTCCGAAACCGAGGACGTTCCCGAAAAGGATATGGCGTTTATCGCGAGGATAATTGACGGCGAAGCGGTTGAACTTCTGCAAAAGCACGCCGCATACAATATGACGGAGCTTACGCTCACGGAACTGCAAAAAAAGCTTCTCAAACAGAAAAAGTGCGGCGAGTTCGCAACGGGTGAAATGACGCACGGAATTGCGATAGCTAACGGAAAAATCGAGTACCAATGCCGCTGTGAGAACGATAAATGTCCCAAATTCGGCGAGTGTAAACCCGTTAAGGTTGAGCGTAATCTTGATTATTACGGCGAAGAAGAGCCAAACGAAAAGTCTCTTTCTTATCTCGGAATTGACGACAACACCGATATTTTCCGTGACCCTGACAGCGTTTCCGCCGATAACGGCGAGGTGTTCTCGGCGGAGGAACTTGCGGCAATCGAGAATTTACGTTCTGATGATGGCGAATTTGAGGAGCTTTCAGCGGAAAATGCGAAGTCAAGGATAATCGAAGCGGATACAAACGCGAAAATTCTCGTAAACGCGGCTCCCGGCGCGGGAAAAACGTACACCGCCGCCGAGCGTATTCTGTTTGCGGCGAAAAAAGACGCGAAAGTACTCGCTGTCTGCCGAACCAATTCCGCTTATGAGGAAATCAAGGCAAGGCTGATTTCCGAGAAAACTGACTTGTCAAGCGTTACGCTCGCGACGTTTGATATTCTCGCCACGAAATACCTGTTCGACAGTGGAATGACCGCCGAGGAAATTCACCCGATACCATACGAAAAGCGCATTGAACTGTTCAACGAACGTTTTGATGAAAAGCGTTTTGAAAAGTTTGACATGTGCGTATTCGATGAACTCCACTATCTCACCAACGAACGCGCAGTTACTGTCATAAAAATACTTAAAGCCGTAAAAAGCGGCTGTCTGTTGCTTACGGACAAAGAGTGCGCCGCGTTAAGCTTTGGTTCGCAAAGCGGCTGTTCGACAAACAGCGTTGATTTATACCAACAGATATGCGAACTGCTGCCGAAAGATGTGAAGAAATACACGCTTATCGGAAACAAGCGACAATCCGAAAACCTTGAAAAAATGACGGATATACTGCGCCGCTCTTTGTTGGGAAAATCTGAAAACAAAAACACTGTTTCGGAAATATGCCGAAAACAGCTTTCCGAACTGCCAAAAACCGCGGCTCTTGAAGGCCTGCGTATTGACGAGAAAACAGGCGCGGCGGCTATACTCTGCCGCAGAAGCGGCGACGCGGAATACGTAAGCTGGCTGCTCCACAAAAACAAGATACCGCACACGCTTGTCCGTGAAAACGAACACGGACTGTCGCTCGGACGGTATCTCGCGGATATTCTGTGGGATTTTCACGGCGAAAAAATATCGCGTGATATGTTCACAAAACGGTATGTGTCGCGTTGCGAGGACAATTCCGAACACGCCGCGGCGTATTTTGACGCGCTGTGCGAATACACGGGCGAAAAAGATACACTCGACTGCGGAAAACTCGCGGACAAACTGTTACTCGGCGGTGAAATTCCGGCGGAAATACTTAATGCGCGGAATGATATGCTGACAGTATCGACAATAGGACAAGCGCAAGGCTGCGAATTTGATAAAGTGTATTTGCTGGGCGGCGACTTTACGCCAAACGAGGGAAAATCACTCTACTTCGCCGAAACTCTCCCCAAAAGCGAACTTGAACTGTTAAACGGCGGCAGCGGACGGCAAAGTTTCAAGCGAAACAAAAACGACCGCTGGATACGCACCATTCGCGAAACGTACAAGGCACAGTCGGAATGTGTTGGTTTTGCCACGGGAAATGCCGATGACCTCGACCCGTTTTCGTTCGTTGAGGGCGGAATTTCCGAGGCGGTTCGGCGGCAAGCGTATATTTCAATGAACGTCAAATGCGGCGATGAAGTCACTCTGCGGCTTAACGGCGATGTGTATGAAATAATCCACCAAAATAATGTTATCGGGAAAATGTCACCGTCCTATTCGGAAAATCTGCTTGACGAATTCGGCGGGCGAAAATATCTGGAAACACTTCCCGAACGGATTTCACAGCTTTTCGTTACGAATGTTGTCACATTCGTATCGTATCAGGACAGAGAGGACGTACCGTCCGAATTTCGCAAAAAGCGGTTCTGGCTTGGAGTTGAGATAAGCGGTTTCGGAACCGTTGAAAAACAATAATCCCAAACGGGCGATTTTCGCCCGTTATTTTTTTGCAAAAAATAGCCCTGTCAAACGCAGGGCTACACAAAGAAAATGATTTTAGGAGCACACTATGACTAACAAATTTTCATTTGTTATGTTTATATTATAGCAGTGATTTCGGAATTTGTCAATAGAATAGTGTTCCTATTAAGAAACAGTATAATGTTAAATAAAAAGCGTCCCTTATCAGCGATAAGGGACAAAAATTGGGGGAAAACATGAAAGGTTAAATGGAAGGAAAATGCTAAAAGCAAAACATCAACAAACTTTTGTTTGTTGTGTCTATATTATATCAAAGAACTTGCTGTTTGTCAACAGATATATGTCCGTCAGATGACACACTAAACCTGTTTTTCGGAAAAAACGGGCTGGATTTGTCTGCGATATTTGTTTGACAACATCAAACAATACTATGTTTTGGACTGTATCCTGTTTAATTAAGGCAACACCGCACAATTCGGCTAGCAACTTTGTCAAAACGACGTTGCCGTCGTCTAGCGCTTTGCTTGCATATTTTCCGCCATATCGTTTTGCGCGAAGCGCATAATGCGTGCACAAATTTCATTTGACCGCATTATCCGACTTCGGCGGAAAACGCTACGTCAGCCCGCCTGCGCTCAATTTGTACAATCTGCCGCCAACACGAATTTGGATGGCGTTTGCCCAAGCGGCACAGGACGTGCCGTTTGAGCAAACTCACTATAAATCCGACTTCTCAATCGAACGACAATAATTATGCGGTGCTGCCTTAAAACAGGTTATGATATTTTATAACGATTTTACAACACTTTTATAACAGTTTCGACACTTTACAACGGTTTTCATCTTTTCATAACACTTTTTAGAAATTTATACGAATTTTCTATTGACAAAGTGTTATAAAATTCGTATAATCGAATATAAGGGGTGAGAAAAATGCTTGAATCCGAATTAGTTGAATTGGTAAACAAAATAACGCAAACCAAATCCGAGAGCAATAGTCTTGAAATAAAGGCAGCTCGTGACGGTTGTCCGAAACTTTTTGAAACGCTATCCTCGTTTTCCAATCAATACGGTGGAGGAATTATCGTATTTGGTGTTGACGAGAAAAATGGTTTTGAAATTTGCGGGGTATACGACCCTGCTGACTTGCAGAAAAAGATAATGGAACAGGCGTTTCAAATGGAACCCGAGCTTCGCCCACTCTGCACCGTTGCAATTATCAACGGTAATACCGTTGTAAGCGCGGAGATACAAGAAATAGATAACGAGCTTAAGCCGTGCTTTTACAAGGGCGTGGGGCGGCTTAAAGGCTCTTTCGTGCGCGTAGGTGACGGAGACAAACATATGACCGAATACGAGGTTTACAGCTTTGAAGCATTCCGAAAGAAAATACAGGACGAGTTAAGAATTGCTAAACGTGCTGAGATTTCCGATATCGACACAGACGCACATACGGAATATCTAATCACTATGCACAAGAAAAAGCCAAATCTCGCCGGTCTCTCAACCGACAAAATAAATTCCCTGCAAGGCTTTACCTGTAACGGCAAACCCACATTGGCGGGAGTTATGTTGTTTTCTCCGTATCCGCAAGGCTTTTTCCCGCAGCTTTGCGTTACCGCCGTATCAATCCAAGGCACGGAAATGGGTAGCGACAACGAGGTGGGGGAACGGTTTATTGACAACGCGCGTATTGACGGAAACATAGTCAATATGTTGGAAGAATCGCTGAAATTTGTTCGCAAAAATATGAAAACCGCAACCTATATAGACCCACAGACCGGCAAACGCGCTGACAAGACGGAATACCCCGTTATCGCTGTCAGAGAACTTATACTTAACGCACTTATTCACCGTGATTACAGCACTCACACGGAATCTACACCCATAACAATAAAAATGTTCGCAAACCGTATTGAGATAGAAAACCCAGGTGGACTTTACGGGCGAATGACACTTGACAGGCTTGGAAAAGTCGCCGCGGACACTCGCAACCCGTTTCTTGCGAATGCTCTTGAAGTCATTGACGTTACGGAAAACAGATACAGCGGAATACCAACAGTTTGCAACGCTATGAAAAACGCGGGACTACCCGAACCGAAATTCGAGAACGAACGGGGCGTATTCAGAGTGACACTCTACAACAGCCTTGACACAACCCCGCTCATAACCAACAACGAAGCGGACTTGCTTATGTTCTGCCAAACACCGAGAACTCGTGCGGAAATTGAGCAACATTTCCGAGGGAGATTGTCGATAAACTATCTGATGACCCATATCGTTCACCAACTTGTAAACAGTGGCAAACTGAAACTGACTATTCCCGACAAACCCAAGAGCAAAAATCAGCGTTATTACAGTTAAGGCAATGCCGCACAGAGATTGTGCGCATATTGCGCAGTCAAATAAGATTTGCTTATAAGTGTTTCATTATGGCTTTTTATAGCAGAAAGAGGAAAAAATGACAAGTAAATTAAAAAACATTTGGAAACAAATATATCAAATTATGTCCGAAATAAAAAAGTGGGAACCGTGGAATGACTTTTCCGAGGATGTTCCGTTTGTGTATAATTTATCCGCTAGTAAAGAAAAAGTATATTTTACAATATTTGGAAATAAATCTGATGTTCAGGGCATTGGTTGCTATTTTGATATGCATGAATATGTAATGGCTTCGACCCTCAGAAGATTTTCCGATGTAAATGAACCCGACTTAATTTTTCAAAACGCTATTTTCGGAATATGGGATGATTGCGAAAATGTATTACCCGAAAACAAGGATATTATTAAGGAACTCGGGTTGAAGTTCCGCGGGAAAGGAAACTGGTTACAATTTATGTGCTGTGAACGTCAGCTTTCCCCGCGTTATCTGAACAGTAAAGAGGCGGTAAAACTTGAAAACGCAATAGGTAATTTCTATATGATGATGAAAGCGTACTATGAAGGTGGACTGGCAATTGATTTACGAAAAAAAGGTGAGATTGAACGATACTACAACAAAAAGAACAACTTGTGGGAAACTATATGGAAAACGCCTGGAACAGATT
>JALEQE010000088.1 GCA_022766825.1 Oscillospiraceae bacterium
TTCTCGACCGTATCAGACTTAGAGGAAAGCACCACTTTATCCGAAAAGCAACAGCGCAAAGCCGTTGACAAGTTGGTCAAAGTCGGTCTGATTTGCACGGAACGCAGAGGTATGCCCGCTAAAAGATTTTTCAAAATTAGCGATAACCTCGAAAAGCTCAGGCAAATAATCGCCGAGGGCGAGAAAATTATCGAGCAGAAATTCGGCAAAAAGTCTGTTAAACATAATGATAATATCGATATGGTTTCCGCTGACGAATACAAACACGAAACCGCATTACAAGCCAACTCATACAGTTCCGCCGAAAAGTCGGAACAAGAACCGCCAAAAGCTCCGAACAAGTTCCGCCAAAATGCCGCTATACCTTATAAAACAAAAAATATAAATCTTAATAATAAATCTTCATCAGGCGATGGTGAAATTTCTCGTGAAGATACTCTTGCAAGTCTGAAAAAGAATATCAATTACGATGAACTGTGCTCAAAGCGTGCCGATGACCGAGAAACAATTGATAATATGCTCGAAATTATGACGGACGTTATTAACTCCCAAAAGGAAAAAGTACGCGTAAACGGTGACAACAAGCCCTGTAAACGTGTACGCGATGTTTATCTTGCTCTCACCCGCCAACAGTTCGTGAACGCTCTGAACGCCGTTAGAAATAATCCAAAACCCATTTTTAACCGCAGAGGGTACATAATCACTGTTTTGTACAATGCGGGTTTCTCCTGTTCAAATCAGAACGGTTCTAACACAGTAAGAGCAACCGGCAAGACTTCAAGTTTTGATACAAACAAGCTCAGAGACAGAGTTATGGCGCAATATGCTCGCACTTGACAAACAGACAAAAAAAGCGTATAATGCAGATATGGAAAACTGTATCGGAGGTGGATTTTATGGTAACAAGATATGAAATATCGTTTAAACACGAGATTTTGAACGAATTTATCGCAAGTATAAACGGCTTTATCGGCAGGAATTACAACGGCAGAACAATGCCCGAAGATATCTCCGCTATGAAAAACGAGGTGTGGAGTATTTACAATAAGCTCCCGCTTGAGGATAATATGGAAGTGCTGAACAGCTTTGAAAACAGACTTGTGGAAATACGCGACTATGTGCGAAAAAAAACTCCGACTGCTTACTAATTAAGCGGGGAAAAAACACTATGACTGATTATGTTTCATATTCAGAAAATGATTTTCGCGAAGCGTTTGACGAGTTTTACAAATTGCTTACCGATGGTAAACGTACTGTAAACAGTCCCAAAGCATTTCTTCTCGGCGGTCAGAGCGGCGCGGGAAAAACCACAATTCACGATATAATTCAGAAAGCAAACACGAATTTTATCGTAATTGACGGTGATAGATTTCGTGAACGTCACCCTAATTTTGAGACTATTCACAAGGTTTACGGCAATAATGCGGCAAATTATACACAAAAGTTTTCCAACAGTATTGTGAACGCGTTGATTGAAAGGTTGAGTTCAGAGCATTATAATCTCATAATTGAGGGAACGTGCAGAACCGCTGAAGTGCCGCTGAACACCTGCCGATATCTCAAAAACAAGGGCTATTCGGTCAAACTCGCCGTGATGTGCACCGACAAAGAAACCTCTTGGCAAAGCACGATTGACAGATACAACGAGATGGAACGGCTCGGACTTTTGCCTCGAGCTGTTCCGCGAGATAAATTTGAAGAAACCGTGAAAGCAATTCCCGATAACATTTCCGTTTTGTACAAATCGGGCGAATTTAACAACATTTTGTTGTTTAACAGAAAAACGGAATGCTTGTACAATATGAAAAAACAGCCGCAACAAAATCCTGCTGAAATAGTCAAGCGTGAGTTGAACGGTAAGCAAATTCAACACCAAAACAAGCCGAAGCATCACAGATAATTGTGGCACATATATCCGCTTGTGATATATGTAGCACATTTTTCTTTTTCAGAACAGAAATTTTTTTAAAATATGGTTGACAAATTGAGATGAGTTGTGTATAATATATTAAAGAGTGCAAATACTCTTTAAATGCGCTTTCTATTCGGCGCTACTAAATTGATAGATTGAAAAAGCGGGTGAACCCTACCAATAAGTGGGAACGGAAAAAGCGGTGAACCCTACCAATAAGTGGGAACGGAAAAAGCGGTGAACCCTACCAATAAGTGGGAACGGAAAAAGTGGGCTGAATCTTATTGGTTCAGCCCTTTTTTTGAAAGGCAGGAATATGAGTTTAAAGCTGTATAATGCAGATTCAAAATGGTGCGATTTTTTGAGAACCTTTGACAGATGTGTGCCGTATACAATGGATAAAAAATCCACACGTCCCTTTGTCGGTATTGTTTTATCCGTAAATGGTTTTAACTATTTTGCGCCGCTTACATCTCCAAAAGAAAAGCATTTAACTATGAAAAATCAAATTGATTTTTTTAAGATAAATGGCGGGAAATGGGGAGCAATAAATTTTAACAATATGATTCCAATAAACATCAAGAGCATAAAAGAAGTGGATTTAAAAATATTACCCACAGATTCGGAGGAAAACAGAAATTATAAAACGCTTTTGGCAAATCAAACATCTTGGTGTAATTTAAATAGAGATAAAATTCTATCGCAGGCAAGCAAATTGTATAATATTGTTGTAAATGGACAGGCGTGGGAAGGTTTGGCAAAACGTTGCTGTAATTTTAAAGTTTTGGAAAATGAGCTTGTGAAACTTGAGCATTTAGGACAAATAAATACGACTAATCAAAAGTGTGATGAAATACTTAAAGCCAATCCAGAATTAAAGGCAAAGCTCAACGCTGCCGCTGCCGAATATTTCAGCAAGCATAATCTCCCACCATTTGACAGCTCCTCGCCCGCTGATGAACGCTATGAAATGCGCAATATAATACTTAATGAAAACCCTAAACTTAAGGAAGAATACGTAAAGGCAAAAAAAGAGTATGAACAGGGACAGCTCGCTGAAAGCTCCAAAAATTCACCAACGCACAAGGACGATCTTACCCCAAAACACCGCCGATAATGTGATACATATATCACAATTATCACAATTCAATACAGATTTTTCACACTTTAAGGTGAACTGTGTAATAAATCTTTTCTGCCATTGCGGTGCTACATATATCCGCTTGTGATATATGTAGCACATTTTTCTTTTTCAGAACTGAAAAAATAAAAAAACCGCCCAAAGGCGGCAAAATATTCCAAAAAATTTGTAATTTTTACAAAAAAGTATTGACAAGCTACAATAAATGTGATATAATAATAGATGGGTAAACAAAAACACCCGAACTTGTGTGCGTGTATCAGCACACACACAAGCGGTCAGACGAGAGCTGGAACTCCCGAAAGACTTTTAACGGATGACTTTTGTATGCTATATCATTATAGCATATTAAAGATATATTTGTCAAGAGCTTTTGGATTTTTTCGCATTCGTCCGAAAGCTCTTCTTTTTTTGAAGAAAAGCTTGGTGAATTTGAACAACCCATACAATTGAATTACTCTATCGCGAGAACAAGTCTTCTGCTGTTAGGACTTCCGCCACGACAACCCTCACCAAAATGGAACAAGGTCGAGCGAGTATCCCGTTGGGAAACAGGTACACAGAGCAGTCACACCAGCCGTAATAATCGGTACGGCAAGAAGAAACGGGTGGAACAGTGTGCGTTGCCGCTGTGGACGAACCATCAAAAGCAAAAGTGTAACGATTAGGAGTGCTACAACTTGTATATTTCACGGGGCGGTAATCGCCCATCGAGAACCGTTCCGTGTTTTATATATTTTTCTGCTTTGCAGAGCTTACGGAACTGTCAAGCTCCGTAAGCTGTGTTAAGCAAATTGGTGGATGCGGGTGGATTCGGACCACCGAAGCGAAAACGCAACAGATTTACAGTCTGTCCCCTTTGGCCACTCGGGAACGCATCCAAATTGGAGCTGGTGAACGGACTTGAACCCCTGACCTGCTGATTACAAATCAGCTGCTCTACCAACTGAGCTACACCAGCATTGCTCCACGCTAATCACTAGCGACTAATATATTATATCACAGCTTTTTTATTTTGTCAAGCACTTTTTTAAAAAAAATTTGATATTTTTATCGGAAAATGCGATAATTATTCGCCGCCGCTTTTCAAAACGTTCAGCCGGCATTCCACGAAAAACAAAAACGCAGCGATCGTGCGAGGATCGCTGCGAATATTAGCTTAACCGGTAAGAGGATGATTATACTACTCCGCCCTTTGAAACGTATACAGGGAAATCGGGAGAACCCGTAATCGTGCGGTTTTTGGTGACGGTAACATCCTTATCGGCAATTGCGTTTATGAAAGAAGCCTTTTCCTCAATGACGGTGTCCTGCATAACGATGCTGTCCTTTACCACCGCGCCCTTGCCGATCTTTACGCCGCGGAACAGCACTGAGTTTTCAACCGTGCCGTCTATACTGCATCCATCACCTATAAGCGACGACTTAACGGAACAATCAATGCCATACTTTGCAGGCGCAACATCGCGCACTTTTGTATAAATCGGTCTTTCGAGCGAGAATACTTCACGCGAAATCTCACGGTTTTTCATATCCATTGTCGCCTTGAAGTATGTCTTCATCGAATCCACAATTTCAAAATATTTCTCGTATTTGTAACCCATTATCTTGAAATCGTGGAGCTTATGCTGAAGAATATCGGTTTCAAAGCTGTAAAGGCTGCGGCATTCGCTCTCACGGATAATATCCTCAAGGAACTTGCGCTTCATAACATATATATTCAGCGCGACATTCATTTCACCGCTTATCGCCGGTCTTGAAAGCACATCGTAAACCATGTTGCTTTCGTCAACACAGAGAATTGTCTGCAATTGCGCTCTCTCGGTCGAGTAAACCACTTTCCCGTAAACGCAGGTAATATCCACCTCGTTTTTCTCGTGAAAATCAACGATGGGCTTCATATCCATATTAGCGATAACATTGCTGTCCGTCATTACAACGTATTCCGCGTTGCTCTCGCGGATAAATTCCAACGCGCCCGCCAGAGCCTCCAATCTGCCGCGGTACATTCCCGCGTTCTCACGTCCATACGGCGGGAGAATATGCAGACCGCCCGTCTTTCTCGCAAGATCCCATTCAGAACCCATTCCGAGATGATTCATCAGCGAATAATAATTCTGCTTTGTAATTATACCGACCTGAGTAATACCCGAATTAACCATTCCCGAAAGCGGAAAATCAATCAAGCGGTATTTTCCACCGAAAGGAACACTTGCCATTGCTCTCGCCTTGGTGAGTTCAGGGAGCGTCTGCTCGTGCATATTGGCGAAGATCAAACCCAATACATTAGCCATACTTGCCATATCAAACAGTCCTCCTATCTTATATATCCTTTGATATCATAGCCTTAGGCGGTGCTACGGCTTTGTCCGAAACGTTTACGTGATGACCTATTACGGCAACACCCCACTGCGATTTATCCTCAATAAGCTCGGGACGCTCGCCTATGTGTGCGCCCTCGCCGATAACGCAGTCCTCGCCGACAATTGCGTACTCGATAACCGCGCCTTTCTTGATAACTGAATTAGGCATTACAATCGAGTCGCGGACTATCGCGCCCTCTTCAACGGTAACTCCCGCGAACAATACGGAGAAGTCTATCATACCGTTTATCTCACAGCCCTCAGCAATCATCGAGTTTTCGATACCGGATTGAGGGCCTGCGTAATGCGGCGGCATAACGGGGTTTCTCGAATAAATCTTCCAGCTGTCGTCAAGTAAGTCAAGCGGAACATTCGGGTCGAGAACGTCCATATTCGCTTCCCAGAGAGAATCAATCGTTCCGACATCTTTCCAATAGCCGTCAAAATGATAAGCTACCATTTTTTCCTTGTTTTCAAGCATTGCCGGAATAATATTTTTTCCGAAGTCCTTTGTTGCCGTTGTATCATTTTCGTTGTCAATAAGATACTGACGGAGCTTTTTCCAGGTGAAAACGTATATACCCATTGACGCCAGATTTGATTTCGGCTCTTTCGGTTTCTCTGCAAACTCGGTTATAGTACCGTCCTCGTCAGCAGTCATAATACCAAATCGAGGAGCTTCCTCCCACGGAACTTCCAAAACCGCGATTGTAGCGTCCGCGTTCTTTTCCTTATGGTAATCAACCATTTTGGAGTAATCCATTTTGTAAATGTGGTCGCCCGAAAGGATAACTACATATTCGGGACTGTAACGGTCGATAAAACCGATGTTCTGATAAATAGCGTTTGCCGTTCCGGAATACCAGCTCTTTCCGTTAGCGGTTTCATAAGGCGGGAGAACGTGTACACCCCCGTGCGCTCTGTCAAGTCCCCACGGCTGACCGTTTCCTATGTACTCGTTAAGCACCATCGGCTGATACTGCGTGAGTACGCCAACCGTATCAATACCCGAATTTACGCAGTTCGACAGCGGAAAGTCTATGATACGATACTTGCCGCCATACGGAACAGCGGGCTTTGCCATATCCTGCGTCAAAGCGTACAAGCGGCTGCCCTGACCGCCTGCGAGCAACATTGCGACGCACTCTTTTTTAATGTGGTTCATATCTTTTCCTCCTTAAAGTATTATTGATATATCACATTTTGAAATTATCTTCTGTGTTTTCCCTTTCGCTTTGAATTTCTGTTTGAGTTGTTATATCCGTTATGAAAATTTTGATTGTTCGTATTGGGAACAGGCGCGGCGGGGACCTGCGGATTAACCTCTTCCGGCTTTATAGGTTCGTGAAAAGTTTCTGCCTTAACCTCGGCTTTCGGCTCTTCAACGGCGGGAACTTCTTCAACGGTCAACTCGGATTTTTTATCCTCGTCCAACTGCGGGTCGCGAATGTTCTTCGGTTTTAAGTATATAACCGACATAGGCGGAATATCCAAAGAAATTCTGTATTGCTCGTCGTGCATAGGCTTTGTTTTCGCAGTTACCGTGCCGTTTGTGATACCGCTGCCGCCAAATTCCACAGCGTCGGAGCTGAACACTTCCTCATAATCCGCGTAATAAGGAACGCCTATTTCGTAGATTTCGTGGCGAACAGGCTGGAAGTTGCACACAACAACTAATTCGTCCTTGTTCTTTGCTATACGTCTGAATGCGATAACCGAATTTTGGTTGTCCTCCGCGGAAATCCAGTGGAAACCTTCCCAGCTTGTATCACATTCCCACATTTCGGGGTGCTCCAGATAGAACTTATTCAGTGCCCTAACATACTGATAATATTTGTAGTGCGGTTCAAATTCGAGTACCTCCCAGTCAAGCTGCGTCTGGAAGTTCCACTCCTTATACTGCGCAAATTCCTGCCCCATAAACATCAGCTTTTTGCCGGGGTGAGCCATCATATAACCGAGGAACGTTCTCATCGAGTTGAAACGATACTCGCGCGGACCGCCCATTTTGTCAAGCATTGAGCATTTCCCGTAAACAACTTCATCGTGGCTTATCGGAAGTACGAAATTCTCGGAAAACGCATAATAGAACGAGAATGTAACAAGGTTCTGATTATAAGGTCTGCCGAGCGGGTCCATACTCATATAGCGGAGCATATCGTTCATCCAACCCATATTCCACTTGAAGTTGAATCCCAAACCTCCGATATCGGCAGGCTTTGTAACCATTGGCCACGCCGTTGACTCTTCGGCTATCATAAGTATATTCGGGTGTTCCCTGAATACTGCCGCGTTCAGCTTTTGCAGGAACGCAATCGCTTCAAGATTTTCCTTGCCGCCCTTATTGTTCGGTCTCCACTCGCCGTCGCGTCTGTCATAATCAAGATACAGCATTGACGCAACCGCGTCAACCCGCAGACCGTCTATGTGATACTTGTCAATCCAGTAGTTAGCGTTTGATACAAGAAAGCTCTGAACTTCGGGACGTCCCCAGTCGAAAACGTGCGTTCCCCATCCTTTATGCTCGCGTTTCAGCGGATCGCTGTACTCATAACAGCTCTCACCGTCCCATTCGTACAAGCCCGCCGCGTCTTTCGGGAAATGCGCGGGAACCCAGTCCATAATAACGCCGATACCCGCCTGGTGGCATTTATCCACAAAGTACATAAAGTCGTGCGGAGTTCCGAAACGTGAAGTCGGAGCGTAATATCCTATCTGCTGATAACCCCATGAGCCGTCAAACGGATATTCGCCCAACGGCATAAGCTCTATGTGCGTATAACCCATTTCCTTGACATACGGGATAAGCTCATCCGCCAGCATACGATAGCTGAGGTAATTTTCGCCTATATGTTTCCACGAACCCGCGTTCACTTCGTAAATGTTCATCGGGCTTTCGTAAACGTTGGTTCTGGAGAGCTTTTCCTGATATTGTCCGTCGCTCCATTTGTAACCGTCAAGGTCGTAGTACTTCGTCGCGGTGTTCGGGCGCAGTTCCATATGGAAACCGTAAGGGTCGGCTTTCAGCTTGATAAGTCCGTCCTTTGCCTCCACGCTGTACTTATAGTTATCATACTGCTTTATTCCGGGAATGAACTTCTCCCAGATTCCGCCGTCACTGATTTTCTCCATGCAGTCACGGCTTCTGTCCCAATGGTTGAAATCGCCCACGATACTAACAGATTTTGCGTGCGGCGCCCAACATCTGAAAACAACTCCGCTTTTTCCTTCAACTGTTTCCTTATGCGAACCGAAAAATTCATACGCATGCGCGTTTTCGCCCCGATGAAAAAGGTAGAGCGGAATATTGTATTTTTCGGGAACAACAATTGCCATTTTAAAAACCTCCCATTTCCAACACGTTGTCCGAGAATTGCTTCTTTAGAAAACAACACCCTAATTACAAGTAAATATACTGCCTAATGCAACGGCACAAAACGGATAATCGATATTTATTTCCATGTAACCGTAACCATACTGTGCTTTCTTTACTTATATTGTAACATATATATCATAATTTTTCAAGATGTTTGTTAACAATTTATGATTTTTGACATTTTTTATACAATCGCATTGTATAATTTTACCATAAGTTTTAATGTAATTTGCAAGAAAACGTTTACATTAGCATTTTTAATATATTTTTTCAGAATAAATTAGGTTAATTTGTCGATTTTAACAAAGATAAATTAACAGCAAAACTAAATTAAGATAACCTAATTTAATAATTTCCGAAAACAAAAAGGGAGATTCTCCCCCTTTTTTGTTATTTCACCTCCCGACCATTACGGCGATAACGCTTATATCATCGTCCCGTCCATTCTCTGCATTCCGCGCGGCTTTTGCAATTCGTTCGGAAAGCTCGGACGGCGTAGACTGTCGTGACAACTCGCGCGAAAGCCACTGTTCATCGGGCGTAACGCCATCGGTCATCATAAGTATGATGTCGCCGCTGTGAACGCTGAATTTCTGTGCGGGAACGGTGAGCTTTCCTCCCATACCCGCAGGCGGTGACGACAACGATGCCCGTATCAGTCGGTCGTCCGATTTTATGTATGTTGTCGCCGCGCCTGCTTTATAAACAGCACACTCGCCGCTGTTGAGATCTATACGGCAGATATCAAGCGTTGCAAAGCTCTCGTCCGCGCTCTTTACCATAAGCACCGTATTGACCGTTTCGAGAGCCGCAGAAAGTGCTATTCCGCTTTTCAGCAGTTTTGACAGAACAGAGCATGCCATTACAGAATCCACACGCGCCCGACTTCCCGTACCCATACCATCGGATAATACAATGTACAGCGCACCGTCCGCACCCGTAAAGCACTCGTAGCAATCACCGCACACACGGTTTTCTCCGCGCGCCAATTGATAAGAACCTACTTTTGCTGAAAGCCTTGTTCGCTCAATGGCGGTTATCCGATAACGTTCGTTTGAACCGCCGATCTCCGGCAGTTCAAGCTCGCACCCCACAGCGTTCGACAGAAGTGTTCCGAGGTATTCGCGAGTAACCCGCGGCTCTGTTGCACCGTATGCCTCAAACCGTAGCTTGCCGTGCTTATTCCGCATAACAAACGCCTGCGGTCGGTCAACACCGCTGTCCTTAAGTACTTTTTCCGCGCGTTCTTCTGCGGATAGGTCACGGTCCGAATCCGGTACATCGGTATTCAGACTGCCCATATCGCGCAGAATATCACGCACACCGCTCAACTGGTCGGTGTAAATTCTGCGAAGCTCGCGCACACGCCGTTCGTCAGCCATTGCGGACAGATAGCGAGAATATTCCGTCCGCAACGCCTTTATCACACCGGGTCTGTTTACGCATATCTCCGCGCAGTCCGGCGAAAGCGAGAACTCGGACAGTTCAAAGCCGGTTCGCATCTGCACCACAAGTCTGTTGAACTCCTTATGGAACATTTCGTAATCACGCCCCCAGCATCGCATTGAATTTGGACATGAACGGCAGGCGCGGTCGGCGGCGCGGTCGGCAATATCATTTGCGTTAAGCGTGTATTTTTTATCCAGAACATCGGCGGCGGCAGATATTCCGCTGCCTATTCCCGCAATAGCGTCCGCGGCGAAATTAAGTCTTTCGTGCAGCATTGCCGCGATACCCTTATCCGAAAACCCGCTTTCCGATGAACTTATCCTATCGGTCGGCAATACGGCAAACGCCGCTCCCGAAATTACGGTTTCAATAAGTATACGAAATCCGCCCTCGTCTACTCCCGAAACAAGCATACCTGCCGCACTCATAAACACATATCCCGCGGCTCTTACCAATTTTCCGCGCTTTTCAAACAGGATACTTGCGGCGGCGGATACTGCCGTTACAGCCGCGCCTGTGCCGATACTGCCGCCCGCTGCCGACAGGCACAGTCCGCACAATGACGGAACAACAAAAACGGCGGCTCTCGGAACGCTTTTTCTCGCCGAAAGAACCAACGCCATAAAACCCAAAACAGTCCTTCCGATGTTAATATATGTAAAATCAAGCGCACCCAGCGGCATAAACACCGCTGTCAAAGCAATACACACAAGCGCCGATGTCCGTGGAATACCCGTATCTGCCAAAGTTGCGAAAGACACACATTCGTTTTTGCCTGCTTCTTCGCAAAGCAAACAAACACACAGCGAGAAAACTCCTGAAACTGCCGCCGCCACTATTAAAGCAAGCAATTCCGAAACGCTTCCGACATCAGATACTCTTGAAATCAGCACCGCCAATGTTGCCGAGACAGTCCTCTCTGCGGCGCGGAGTTTTGGTTTTCCAAAATCGGGAACTATACGCGCAGCCAACACAACGCAAAGTGATATAAGTCCCGAAAATGCTGTTGGAAAACCGTGAAGTAGCGCGCCAAACGCTCCTCCCGCCATTGCCCAGAGTGATCCGACCGCCCCCACTCCCGCCGCCAGCGCCGCAGAACACGGCGCCGCCGAAAATGTAGAGCCGCCAAGTTCCATCAGCATAGCCAGAACAGCCAATAAAACATTCTGCCGTATGGACTTACGCGCCACACGGCTTTTAATAACCGCCGCTTTTTCCGTCATTTTTGTTACTTCCCCTCATTTTTTACTATTATAATAACATCAGACGCACGAAAAAGTCTGTCAAAAACCGTTGACGTATTTTGAAAATCAAAGGGAAAGCAATGATTTTTTCGGTAAATTATTGACATCTGTGCGGATTTATGATACAATATAGGAAACAATACGCGATTTTGATTTGGGAGGTTTTTTATGGCAAACTCAGTACGCGTTGACAAAATCAACTATTATCTTGACATTTCGCAGACCGTTGCGGAACGCGGTACTTGTCTGCGCAGAAATTTCGGAGCGATCATAGTATCCAACGATGAGATAATTGCCACGGGTTACAACGGCGCGCCGCGCGGAAGAATAAACTGTTCCGACCTCGGAACTTGTATGCGCGAAAAACTCGGCGTTCCGAAAGGACAGCGATATGAGCTGTGCCGTTCCGTTCACGCGGAGGCGAACTGCATAATTTCCGCGCCGCGTACACAGATGATAGGCTCGACGCTTTACCTCGCTTGTCTTGACGCGAAAACAGGCGAACTTTACGGCGACGTTGAACCTTGCTCTATGTGCAAAAGACTGATAATCAACGCGGGTATCGAAAAGGTAATCGTTCGCACAACACCCACGGAATATAAGATTTTCGAGGTCAATGATTGGATAAGTAGCGATGAAAGTTTGAACGCAAACGAGGGTTATTGATTTGGAACTTACAAATATCGGAACAATAAAAGAACTGTTTCAGAAAAGCGGGTTTTCGTTTTCAAAATCGCTCGGACAAAACTTTTTGATAAACCCGACCGTCTGCCCCAACATTGCGGAACAAGGCGGTTGCGAAAAAGGAGTATGCGCTCTCGAAATAGGCACGGGAGTGGGCGTTCTCACTCGCGAACTTGCCGCACGGTGTGACAAAGTTGTCGCGGTTGAGATTGACGAACGTCTGAAACCCATTCTTGAAGAAACTCTCGCAGACTTTGACAACACTGAAGTAATTTTCGCGGACGTTATGGAAACGGATCTGGCGAAAATAATCGAGGAAAAGTTCGGCGGAAAAGACACCGTGGTATGCGCGAATTTGCCATATTACATCACTTCGCCCGTTATTATGAAAGTGCTTGAAAGCCGTCTGCCGATAAAAGCTATGACGGTTATGGTGCAAAAGGAAGCCGCCGAGCGTATCTGCGCCAAAACGGGCACGCGCGAATGCGGCGCGATTACCTATGCCGTCAACTATTACAGCGAGCCGAAAAC
>JALEQE010000135.1 GCA_022766825.1 Oscillospiraceae bacterium
AAATTTGAATTTGAGGAAAACTCAGCCGGGTGAATGGCTGATTAAACAGCTTATAGAGCTGTATAAAATTTGTTCTTTATTATGGTTTGACTGGAGCAAATATTATGAAGGAAAATAAAAATCTGAAATCAAAAAGTAGGATAAAAAAATTCTCGACAACAATAGTTTTGCTTATAATAAGCGCTCTCGCTTTGGTAATTGACATAAAATATATGGTGGATAAGTCAACGGTCGCTGCGGCCGGAGAAACATTCACCATAGTGGATAATACTTGTACAATAAACAGTTCCACTGATTTGATAAACTTCTCAAAAGCATATCAATCGGACGCACCAACCTATCAGAACGTCAACATTTCAATTGCAATAACAAACGGAAATCTGACCGATTTGCAGGATTTCCAGAGTATCGGAACGGCGGATTACCCATTTTCGGGAAATCTGATTTTTGCGAGCAGCTTTAACGGCATAATTGCCCTTGACAAGCCCTTTTTTGCTTATTTAAGCGATTTCTGCAAAATAACCGATTCGGACGGAAATATCAAGGAAATAAACTTTTCGAGAACATCTGAAAATAATTCGTCACTGTTCGCGGAAAATGTTGTAAACGACGCAGGTGATACCGAAACGGCAAATTGGAAGATAGTAATATCCCCATATAGCGAAAACGACGCTGATGAAGCGTATGATTTCGGCGGAGTTATCGGGACTATAGGTAAAGACGCAGATGTAAATCTGACAATAAAGAATAACGCAGTTGCGGCAGATAATTACGCAGGTATAACAAACAGCGGAAACGCGGGACTTGCCTGCCAGACAATGGCAGAAAACGCTGAACTGACAGTAACGATAGACGGCACAAACACGGGCTACTCGGTAACGTCAGCAAGCGGCAACGCAGGCGGACTTGTTGGAGCAATGGAAAGCGGCACAACGCTTAATGTAAACAGCCTGATAAACTCCACGGGAGAAATAAAATCAACGGGCGGTTACGCGGGCGGCGTGGTTGGCTATGCCAAAGACGCTACGGTAAATTTTGTAAATGCTGTAAGCGTTAATGCTACTGTAAACGGTTCAAGCGGTACGGGCGGAGTGTTCGGATATTATGAAAACACAAAAGCGGATAACACCTTTGATGTTTCATCATACACCACAAACTGCACTCTTAACGGAAAAAATAACGGCGGTATTTTCGGTGAACTTAAAAACAGCGGAAACGTAACAATAAACTCACCTGATACAGGTACATTTTCATCAACCGCAAGCACAGATATTTACGGCGGACTTATAGGAACATACTCGGCGACCGAAACAAGCAACTCTCTGACAATACAAAATATAACCGTTTTGCCAAGCCTTTCATCGAGTGCAAGCAATTATGGCGGTGTTATCGGAAAAGTTGCTGGAAAAAGTTATGTTAAATTTGATAATGTAACTGTCAATGCCACCAACAGTTCAAATTCAAGTGTTGGCGGGGTAGTATCATACGCCGATAATTCATTCATTGATGTTTCAAACAATATAACAATTAGTGCTACCGGTCCATTTTCTTTTGGTGGAGTTGTCTATAATCTTAACAACGGAGTACTGCGCCTTAACGGTAGTACCGATTTAAGCCAAACGAATATAAAGGAAACTAATTACATAAAAGAAAGCGGACAAATTATAGCTAAAAGAGGAAATCAAGCTCTTGTTTACGCAAAGTCGGGTTGGCAACTTATCAGAAGTTCAAGCAGTAATCAATACTATGATGATATAGGCACTTGGGGAGAAGTACTGCGATTTAATGATACTGACTTTACAGAAACAGCTGTATTGACGGAAGATACTGCAAATCATACCATAACCGTAAAGGCGGCAAACACAACTGTTTCAAGCCTTGCGGATTTCGCCGTACTTGCACTTAATATTCAGCTGAATGGCGGTTCCAATATGGGAACGCTCTGTTTTGCAGATACCACGAATAAAAGTTCCGTTCTTTTAAGTTCAACTATAACTTTGAATAAAGATATTGACCTTTCGGGTACAGGCTTAACAGGTCTTACCCGCGATAACGGAACAAATAACGCTTTTACGGGTACATTCAACGGTAACAATTATAAAATTTCTCTTGCTGTTGGTGAGCCTTACGGCTATCGCGGCAGTATTTCAACTCCGATTGATAAGACGGAATATTCCAATACAGCAGATACAGCAGGCAACGGTGTATTCTATCGTCATCAGTTTATAGGACTTTTTGCAAAAACAGGTGATAATGCTACTTTTAAAGACCTTACCATAAGCGGTAAAATCAAGGTTGATGATAACATAACTACATCTAATAACCAAGGTATGTCAGTAGGCTATCTGTCGGGTCAGCATACAGGCGGCATAATTACCACAAATAACGTAACTATATCAAAAGATAGTAATGAAATTTATCTTACAAGTAACGGAAGTGCATACACAGGCTGTGGAGGATTTATCGGAAAAGTTTCCTACGGCACAATAAATATTGACGGTTGTACTATATCACCCAAAATCAAAACAAAAGAAATTTCGGATACAAATGGTCCTTTCAGAATAGGGGGCGCAATAGGCGAAATTTCATCAACAAATCAAGCTGTCACCGTTAATGTGGGGGGTACAACCAAAATCGGTGCTGAAATTACTAATTACAGCAGTTATAACAATAATTATACATCAACATTTACAGGCGGATTTATCGGCTATATTGCGGATAACGGTAGTGCAAATGCAACTCGTCAAATCAATATAAATGACTTGACTATTGACGGTGTAAGCGTTACCGCAAAAAGAAGTGTAGGTCTGCTTGGCGACAACTGGAATAATGTTCAAGTAAATATCGGTGAAAATAGTACAAATGGTATTACTGTAAATAACAGTAAGGTAACATATAAAGGCACAGGGGATTTTGCAGGACTGGTAAATGTTGCAACCGGCTATTGGAAAGTTTATAACATCGACATCAACAGCATTGCTGTTGACGGTTCAAATGCGAAATCTTTCGGTATGCTTGTAAATAAGGGAGTTTGGCAATATGATAGTAATATTTCCAAAAAAGCCCTTTATCTTGAACTGGAAAATGAAAATGCGTATAAAATTACAAGTGCAAATTTGACAGGTTTAAATAATTCTGCAACTTTTGACGAACTTGTAGCAGATTGCAGAAATTTCATTTTGGGTAATAATAATTATAAAGATTATACAAATTCCGACATTACCTCCAACGGAAATGCGGTTGTGTCAATCCGAACAAGCAATGATAAAGTAACAATGGACGGCACAAACTGCAACACTTATCAAAATCAGACAAACTTTACCACAAAAGTAAATCCGAACACAAGATATTACTATAATCTTGACACAATAAGAAATAAAGTAAACGCCGGTACGGCTTTATCGGATTCTGAAAAACTGCTTTTGTGGAGCGTTAAAACATACGCTTTGTCTAATATCCGGTATCTCTTCAACGGTTCAGGAATTGAAAGTACAATTCCAAGCGGAACTTATGATATGGCGGGATATTCCTACTATCCTATTGATTGCCCGTCAGGAACTGAAATTTCAAGCGGTGCGAATTTTAAATTTTATAACAGTGAAATCGAAAGCAGTGAAAACGGAGCGGGAAA
The DNA here is from genome assembly GCA_022766825.1 of Oscillospiraceae bacterium. Classification (GTDB taxonomy): domain Bacteria; phylum Bacillota; class Clostridia; order Oscillospirales; family Ruminococcaceae; genus CAG-115. The sequence goes on from JALEQE010000135.1 coordinate 3,632, forward strand.
TTCGGACAGCATAGTCCGTTCAACAATAGATACTGCAAACAAATCCCAGCATTACCTTATGCACTGCGGACTTTTCAGAAATGTAAGCGGAAAACTGACTGTCAACGGGATAACTATGTCCGGAAATGTGGGCAATGCTTCCGATTATTGCGGAACGCTTGTCTGCGGAACAATCTCGACCGATTCAACAACGCCCGTTTCCGTATATGTTGACGGTGTAACCCTAAACGGTATTAAAGTAAACGGCGGTGATACGGCTGAGTATGCTCCTCTGCTGATTAACATAATAAATAAAAACACGACATTAACATTGAGTGATGTCAAAACACCCGCAAACGGATATGCAGACGGCGCAATTGCCGCAACAAGCCTTATCGGCGATGTGGGCAATTCAACCGATGCGGATAATATTAAACTTACTTTCAGCAATATTGTGCTTGACGGAAGAAAAACTGCTGTTTCGGACAGTACGGCTGATTCTGCCCTTAATTCCGCATATAACACAACTCGCTCGATTTTTACAAAGGCGACTTTGCTGAATAAATATCAGTATCAGACAGGTAAAAACTGCTCTGCGGTATATAACTTTAAGCATGAAGAGGACTGGGGTGCAGACGGAAATACTGCAACACATAAAGTCACATACGGCACTGAAATATCAGATTCTGCCGAATATACGGAAATCGGTCAGCAGAAACAGTATATCGATACAGAAGATTATACCGACCCGACAAAATCAGACGCAGCAAGTGTTTATAATTTCAGCACGGAATTTCTGCCCTATGTGGCAACCGCATATTCTACGGCGAACAATACTCACGAAATAAAAGTAAACCATAAAAGCGTAGAAGGTCTTGAAAAAGGCTGTGGAACTTATAATGACCCATACATTATAGAAACAGCCAAACAGTTGGAGCTTGTCGCGGATATACTTAATGAAGGTTCGTCACTTGCGGCAGGCGGTACTGTTGTAAACTGGCACGGAGATAATTACAAATCATGGTGTAGCAGCGACCATAAATCATATAAATATGATGCCGAACAATCAAAGTTTGTTGCCGATGACAGTACCACCAAAACATTAACTGAAATGCAAACTGCACTTTCAACAGCGTATTACAAGATTGATAATAATGGTGGTATAACTCTGCCCGACTCCTTTATAGGACTTGGCAAAACAGTAGCCTTTAAAGGCGTTATATGGGGAGTGGGAAATACAATAACAAACAAAAGTACCAACCCTCTTATCTACAACAGCACGGGCTCGGTTGTCAAGGATCTGAATGTAAATGTTACGGCTGATTTCTTAAATTCCTTTAAAAGTGTAACCGCAAATACTACTTATGAAACAGACGGAAGTAACGGTAAAACACCATTTTACGGTGGAATTTTCGGCATTGTCAACGGCGGAGATAATATTATAGACAATGTCAGCGTGACTATCGATAATGCAAAAAATATAAGTCCAACCGGAACAAATCCCGGCAATGTTGCTGTTGGCGGGTATGTGGGAGTTGTGCGTTACGGCGGGGTTATTTTCAGAAATATGTCCGGTGCTACAAAGCCTGATTTTTCCCAAAATACAAAATTCGGTGCAGTAAAATCGGGTAGTGTTTATCTGTACTTGAACCCCATTATAGGCAGCGTTATTGACGGCTATGCTGTTACGGAAACGAGTAAATATACTCCCCGTGAAGAGAATAATCCCACAATGCAAAACGGCACAAAGAATTATTCGATTGCGGATATAAACAAAGACAGCGGCAAAATTACATTCAACGGCACAACCATATCCGTCCCCGACGGACAGGCTCTGTTCCTTATGGGTTGTATCGCAATGAGCGGTGCAGGCAGTGCGAATACAAGTACTAACCAATATCCGGCAACATACAGCTACGGAAATAATCAAATGGTTCGCTTCGCCGAATATAATTCTATCGGTACAAACGACAATTCTAACAGTGATTTTGCAAAAGCAAAAGGCGATAATTATGCCAATACCGCTGTTCCATACATAATCAATCATTATACGAATGATACTACCTCCGCAAGAAAACTCACTACCGGTACTTTCAGCATTGAGCTTACCGGCAGTGAAAACTATGCTCTGCCTGACAGTTTCCGTGGAATAGGCTCGATGAGAGATAAAAGTGATAATCTTGAAATGACACTTTCAGGATTTAACGGAAATGGTAAATCAATCGGGTTTAATACAAATTTTTATATTTACCGAAAGGATTATGACCAATACGTTTTTAATGCAAATGGTGAAGCCACCAGTAGTTTAGAAGTTGGTATCGGCTTGTTTAATAAGCTTGTGATGACAAGCGGTGAAATCAAAAATTTGACTTTGACGGGAGATGTTAAGGTAATATGTTATCATTCTGAAAGCAGTGCAACCCGTCAGGAAAACGCTCAGGCTTCAATGTGCGCGGGTTTGCTTGCCGGAATAAGTATGAACAATAACATTACTATAGAAGATGTCAGATTACAAAATGCCGTTGTTGATACAATGAGTATTTCCGGTGGACTTATAGGTATAATCAGAAACGGAAATAATAAAACTTTTACAGCAAATAAAGTATCTGCCGATAATTTATCTGTGGCTGGCGGTCTATGTGCAGGCGGTCTGGTAGGATATGTCAATAGCTTTATTTGCAATGTGGACGGAAAAACTGACGATGAACAAAATTCTGAATTTCTTATTAACAGTATTTCTGCCAATTCTACAAGCGGTAACTGGAATAATGAATATCAGGGCTGTGGTGGAATATTTGGTGCTTTGCAAAAATCTACAGTTGATATAAATAATATGAGTATTGATAAATCAACAGCAGAGGGTAGCAAAGGTAGTATTACAAGTAAATCGAATGCTGCATTTACCGGTGGAGTAATAGGCTGTGGGAGTGATAGAAATAATGGAAGAACAATAAACATAACAGATGCTACTGTTAAAAATATTGACATCAAATATGATGCTAAAGCGAATACAGCATACTACGGCGGTGTAATAGGTGGAACAAAAAAAGCTAATGGTACAAAAATTACTTTAAAAAATGTTAATGTAATTGGTGATGAAACTAACGGTAATACTATTTTGGGCAGAACCGAAGCAGGTGGACTTATTGGCTTGAATTTAGGAGATATGGAAGCTGATAAATGTACAGTAGAAAACTATAATATTCAAACAAGCGTTTCAAGTTCAAGTTCAATTGAAGGTGTGGGAGGTTTTATAGGAAAAGCTGAAAGTGATTCAAATAACCAACAAAATGCAGTATTAAAAAACTGCAAAATATCAAACTGTAAAGTTCAGACAGATTATGGAAATGTTATGCCTGCCGGAATGATTGTTGGCAGAGCTCAAAACAAAATGCAATTTTATGGTTACAATATTTTGGTTAATAATGTACAGTTAACAAAAGCAGACGGAACTTCGTCAATGCAAAATACAGATAGAGTCGGCAATATTACCGGATCAATTGACAGTAATAGTGCTGTTAAATTAGTTGGCTTATGTAAGCAAAATAATTCAAATGTTACAACTGTTGGTGATTTCGGTACTAATTTAGGTACGACTTATGTAATCTACTCCGACTTTGAGGGAAAATGCCTTGAGGGCACTCCGAACAGTACTGTTTCCACAATAAACAATGCCAACAATGTATCCGATATGGGTAATTCGCCCTTTGCAACCGTAAATCCGAGTATGCCAATCATCATTGACAGCTCCGACACGGTTCTTACCGGCGACGGCATAAGCCTGACGGCGATAAGTGGTATTATTGCGGATTCAACAAATTATACCAATGTTGCAACTGACAGAACGACTTTTGCGGATTACACAGCCAAGCTGTCAACCTTCAATGAAAAAACGGGGGCAAACCTCGCAAACGATTTCCCCGTTCTGGTTGTTAATGAATCAAATTACCAGAATGTTACCAAAATGATAAACAGCTATATTCACTTGCTTACAAACGACACAAGTATCACAAATTACGCAAACGATAACAGCGGGAAATGCAATGTGGTAATTGCTCCGTACAGATTTGACGGAACTTCGTTTGATACAAAAAACGAATACTCAGCAACCCTCAAAATCGGAAACGGCTATTTCAGAATGACAGACAGCGACTACGACAGTAGTCATCAGCAGTTTACGCTTATTGACATACAGTATCTTGCGGCGAACGATACAAGTAAAATCGCGTATCATCTGTATCTTCCCGTGTATGTGGAGAAAATGCTGAAATTCAATTTCACAGTCGGCACTCTTTCGGGAACAACCTACAACACAAGATTCTACAAAGACGGAGAACCGGTTCTTGAAAGCTATGGCACCCCTGTTACGGCACACATAACCTATTCTTATCTGCGCACCGCGCAGGAATGGCAGGACGCGATAAACGGCGGTGAAAATGTACTCAAAGGCTATGGGAAATATGTGGTTTTACAAAGCAACAATGATTTACCCGATGCCACAAAGCTCGTCCTCGTTGACAAAAACAATCACGACAAGGCTTACTATTCAACAATCTCGGCGGCATTTAATCCGGCGGACAAAAAGCTTGATTTCGACAAATTCACTGCCTCGGACGGAGCGACTGCATTCGCACCCGTTTCATTTATCGATCTGCTGAGCAAATCGGCTGACATCACCGCAAACGCGGATACAAACGGAACGCTTGTCAGATGTTCCGAAAGCGACAAAGCATTGGCGACCGTAAAAATCGGCGAAGACTATTACAGAAAAAAGACCGATACAGACACAACAGATTTATACAGCATTACGGTTACTCCGAAAGCGAATATGGTTGACAGTAACACCAAGATTCTGAACGTTGATGAGGAATACTATATTGGATTTTTCACGGAAAAGGACAGCACCGCTCCGATGAGAAATATAACGATAAGCTGCAATTTAAGACTGGGCGACAATGGTATGACTCCATCGCGTATGAACAACGTCAACAAGAACGAAAGTATGGTTCATATGATTCTTGGTAATCTGTATGATCAGGAATTTTCGTTCAAGACCACAGGCGATGAGATAATAAACGAAAACAACAACGCGATAAAAGCCGAAATGAAGACAACAATCAAGCTGAAATCCGAAACTGCCGGTGAAGTCAAATCCTACCTGAACTCCAACTCAATTCACCTGTATCACGGATTTGTCATTGAGGCGGCAAGAACCGATGACAGCGGAACAGAGAAAGGCGTTAAGGGAAGTCCGCAGATTTCGGGAACATATAAGATCGGCGACACAGTTTACAACGTAAACTTCATCAATTCCGATTCTGTAATTAAGATTATTGCAAATACAGACGGAGTTGACATCAAACAGCCGCTGATAAGCAATTCTGACGGTGTGATTATTACCTGCGAAGATCTTCAGATCACTTATTCCGACGACGCCGCGATAATTGAGCAATTCCCTGAACGCAAAGCACAAAGTGATACATACGGCGTAACATTTTCGGCAAACTCAAACCTTGCTTATGTTCCTGATAACATTGAGCAAAGCAATATTTCAAATACCGCGACCGACAGCAAAATATACTATCGCGACAGCATAGAAGCCGCGTCCCTTAATTACAATATTCCGTACAATCTCACCGATGAACTTATAAAGCTCGGAATAAACGGTCTGGAATCAAATGACATAATTCCGGCTATCGGATATTTCAACGTACTGAATATTCCCGAAAATGAGCTGAAAAAAGCGGAAAAAGTGAAGTTCACACTTTCGCTGTATCAGAAAACGGACGCCGACACCTACACTTCAGTTAATATCAACGACTATCTCGAAGATATAACGCTTTACGGAGCAAACGGTTCACCGAACAGCGGAACGCAAAACAATAACCTTCGCGACTTTACGTTTGACAGAAACGAGTTGACTTACGAGGCGGGATCGTTTGAAGTAAAATCAACTTATTCGGTTATTACAGGCGAAGATTTTGAAAACGCAAGCAAAACATATGCCAACTATAAGGTGCAGCTTACGGCGGTACTCCTTGACGCAAGCGGAAAAGCTATCGCCTCCACGGAATGCAGTGATTATATTATTTACACAAACGCAAAAATCTTCACGGAAATGATAATCAATTAAGGCAACACCGCACAATTAACGGCTAGCGCGCCTTTGTCATTCGCTTGCATATTTTCCGTCATAGCGTTTTGCGCGAAGCGCATAATGCGTGCACAATATTTCGCTTGACGGGCGTGTCTCCCCCTGCTGGGGGAGGTGGCACGCAGTGCCAGAGGGGCTGACCGACAGACCAGCCCGCCTGCGCTTAATTTGTACAATCTGCTACCGACACGAAGTCGGAAGGCGTTCGCCCAAGCGGCACAGGACGTGCCGCACAAAAGGCGAACGCACTATAAATCTGACTGCG
>JALEQE010000137.1 GCA_022766825.1 Oscillospiraceae bacterium
ATATTCTTTCCGATAATCTGCTCCTCAAAACCGGGAATAAATGTGTGAGAACCGATTTCCAGCGGGAATTTTTCACCTTTTCCACCGTCGAATGCAACTCCGTCTGCAAATCCCTCGAAGTCGATAACCGCGGTATCGCCCTCTCGGACAGCTCTGTCGTCAACAGTAACCATTCTCGACACTCTGTCGCGAAGCTTGTCAATCTCCTCATTCACTGCTTCATCGGTAACAGTCTTGACGGTTTTCTTTACAGATATTCCCTTATAATCTGAAATTTCAACATCAGGCTTGGTGATAATGTCTGCTTTTATCGAAACACCGTTTTCTTTGTTAACTTCGGTTACTTCCGTATTTTCGATATTAACTACATCAAGACTTGTCTTTTCAATGATATTTTCGATATTGTCACTGTAAAGAGAATTAACAGCGTCTTCATAGAAAACGTTCTCTCCATAGTGAGTTTCAATCATCTTACGGCTTGCTTTACCCTTACGGAAGCCGGGGATTGTGATTTTGTTCTTCTGTTTGTTGTAAACAGCGTTTACGGCTGCGTCAAACTCCTCTGCGCTGAACTTAACCTCGATAGCGTAAGTATTTGTCGCTGTGTTATTCTGAGAAATGATTTCCATTGCACTTTTTCCTTTCAATTCTTAATTGATTTTAACCGGATCAAAGCCAACCCCGTCGGCAGATACCAGTTTATAATACACACCCATACGCTCTCCATTAAGAGCGCCTTTAACGCTGTTCCCGTGCAAATGAGCATAATAACAGCGTTTAACATTATATTTGTGAAGTAACTCGATTATCTGTGCGTTTTCCTCTGTCCCATATATAGGAGGATAATGTATGAAAGCGACAAGTTCGCCGCCAAGCTTTACACCAGCCTGAAGTGACGCTTCCAGACGACCTGCTTCACGATTTAATACCTTTTTATCAGCAGGTTCACCGTTTTCACGAATCCAGCCGCGCGTTCCACAAATCGAAATTCCTTCTGTCAAATATGCGTTGTTAAATAAAAAGCTTATTGTTGAAAATCCGTTATCGGAAACAAAATCCGTTATCTTTTTAGTTGTTGACCACCAAAGATCGTGATTTCCTTTGATAAGGATTTTCTTGCCGTTAAGCTTATTATCAATAAATTCAAGATCGTTACGGCTGTCCTCCAGCTTCAGCGCCCACGAATGATCTCCCAGCAAAACCACTGTATCATCATCAGTAATTTTGCTGTTCCAATTCTTCTGTAGCCGCTCCAAGTAGTTCGTCCAGCCCGAAAAAATATCCATCGGCTTATCACAGCCGAGTGAGAGATGAAGATCGCCTATTGTATAAAGCACTGAGTTCGCCCCTCATTATTTATTCAAAAAATCCAAAACGACCTTTCCCATATCCTGCTTATCCACAACACCAGTAAAACGAACAGCTTTATTTTTGGTTGCCGCAAGAGGCACTGGCATTTTTGTGTCTGTTTCTTTTTCAAGTAGTGAGATAAGCTCAAACTCATCATCAGGCTGTTTGCCTCCGTTTACCGCGTCATATACAGCTCTGCCGAATTTGTATGGATTTGCAGTCGATGCAATGATTGTTTTTGTATCATCGCCTGTTTTGGCTTTATAATCATCATAAACCTTAACCGCAACAGCGCTGTGAGTATCAAGCAAATAATGTTCTTCCTCAAACGTCTTGCGGATTTCCGCTTTGGTTTCATCATCGTTGCAGCAACCCGCATAGAACAGTTCGGAGAGTTTGTTCTTGACCTCGTCGTTAACTTCATACTTACCAGATGTTTTAAGTGCGCCAAACCATTCGTTAATTAGCTTATCGTTTTCATCTGTAAGGTGATACAGCAGACGTTCAAGATTCGATGAAATAAGAATATCCATAGACGGAGAAATTGTCGTATAGAAATGTCTGTTTCTGTCATAAACGCCCGTGTTGATGAAATCCGTCAGTACATTATTGGAATTAGACGCGCAAATCAGCTTGTTTACGGGAATACCCATAAGTTTTGCATAATATGCCGCCAGAATATTACCAAAATTACCGGTCGGAACAACAATATTCACCTTGTCACCGTATTCGATTTCCTTATTCTTTACAAGCTGCGCATATGTTGACACATAATAAATAATCTGCGGTGCAAGTCTGCCCCAGTTAATGGAGTTCGCGCTTGAAAGCAGAACATTGTTTGCGGCGAGCTTGTCCTCAATGGACTTGTCGGTGAAAATAGCCTTTACTCCGTTTTGGCAATCGTCAAAATTACCCTTCACGGCGCAAACATTAACATTTTTGCCCTCCTGTGTTGTCATCTGACGCTTTTGCATAGGAGAAACACCGTCCTCGGGATAGAACACGGAAATGGATGTTCCTGCAACGTCCTTGAAACCTTCAAGAGCCGCTTTTCCGGTATCACCTGAAGTCGCTACCAGAATTGCGATATGCTTACCGTCAACCGTCTTTTTCGCGGAAGTTGTCAGAAGGTACGGCAGAATTTGTAGTGCCATATCCTTAAACGCACAGGTTGGACCATGCCACAATTCAAGAATATATTTACCGCCGTTAAGTTTTGTAATCTCGGCAATATTGTTTGTGTCAAAATTTTTATCATTGTATGCGCTTTCAACACAATGGCGCAGTTCCTCAGGAGTAAAATCGGTCAAAAACTTTGAGAAAACAGTGTAGGCTCTCTCAACGTAAGACTTATCACAAAGACCGAGTATTTCTTCTTTGGAAAGCTTGGGAATACTTTCGGGAACGTACAAGCCGCCCTCATCGGAAAGACCTTTAACGATTGCGTGCGCACTCGTTACTTTAAGCGATGAATTTCTTGTACTCGCGTAATTCATAAAATCGCTTCCTTTCAGTTTACAGTGTAAATGCCTTCGGTATCGAACGCATTTTCAACAATATTTATTCGTGCTATCAACGGTTTGGTTGCGCACGTTATCCACACTTCCGCAATATCGTACCGAACAAAAGGATATTTTATCAGTAAATCGTGATTTTCGGTCAGATATGCGTCGGCTGTCAGTACTATTTTCTTTCGTTTGGTATTATTTACCGCTTCAAGTCCCGACACCATTGCGCCGAGTTTCCGCGTTTTAACTTCCGTAAATACTATGTAAGGCTCTATCGTTGATATTATGTCGATTTCGCCGACACGCTTATGATAATTCCGTGCAAGTATTGAATGACCTTTCTTTTCAAGCTCTGCACATATAGCGTCCTCGCCCAACTTGCCTTTTTCTTGTCTATCACTCATTTTCGGTCAAGATATTTTTTCAGAAAACTCTTTCGGTGTATCGGACAAAGCCCCAATCTATCGATAGCTTCATAATGTGCTTTTGTACCGTAACCTTTATGTTTATCAAAGCCGTAGCCTTGATAGATTTCAGAAAGTCTTCGCATTTCGTTGTCACGCTCTACCTTTGCGAGAATAGACGCGGCTGCGATTGCTTCCGACTTTGCGTCACCGCCGATTACGTTCTTAAGTGTTATACCATTCTCAATATCGGGTAGTATATCACCGTCAACAATTATAATTTCAGGCGATACAACAATTCCCTCAAAAGCTCTTTTCATTGCAAGCAAATCAGCAGACAAAATATCTGTTTCATCTATTTCTTCAGCAGACGCGCACGAAACACACGCCGCAAGAGCTTTATCCCATATTTCTTCGTAAAGTGCCTCGCGCTTTTTCGGGGTGAGTTTTTTGCTGTCATTCAGTCCATCAATCGGATTGTTCGGATCGAGAACAACCGCCGCAGCGAACACTGGTCCGGCTATAGGACCCCTTCCTGCTTCATCAATGCCGCATACAACACCGAAATGCTCAAAAACCACTTTGTCAAACTCGCGGAGCGACAGCCCCTCTAAATCGACACCGTCGATTTTAAGCAATGTTTCCGCGCTCTTATGATGTTTACTTTGATATGACATCGGCACCTCCGACACCTTTCGGCGGAGTATCAAGCGTTATTCTGCCAATCTTACCGCCGCGAAATTCATCAAGCAACGCTATTGCAGCGCGTTCAGTATCAGGTTCACCGCCGGAGATAAGCATACCGCGCGATTTCGCAATTTCTGTCAGAACATCTCCATCTTCCAAAATTTTGTAGCGAGCTTTTATAAGTTCGGGATAATCTGATAGCAACAGTTCGCCAAGAGACCTTGCAAGAGCTGCTGTGTCAACGACATCATCTTTCACAGCGCCGGTAAAAGCCAATTTCTGCGCAACATTTTTGTCATCAAACTTCGGCCATAAAATACCGGGCATATCAAGTAATTCAACGTCTTTATCAATGGAAACCCACTGTTTACCCCGCGTCACACCCGGACGATCTCCGACCTTGGTTTTCTTTGAATTAGCCATACGGTTGATAAAAGAAGACTTTCCGACATTCGGAATACCCACAACCATTAAGCGCAAAGCTTTCCCGATCATTCCACGCGCTTTTCTGCGTTGAATAACATCGGACAACATACGCTTTACGCTCGGCAAAAACTTATTCAAGCCTTTTCCGCTTCTGCAATCACAAACAATCACATATATGCCGCGGCTCTCATAATATTTCTTCCACGCAATCGTTGCATTTTCATCAGCAACATCGCACTTGTTCATTATCATAACACGCGGCTTGTTTCCAAGCAAGTCATCCAGAATGGGATTTCTGCTGCTTTCGGGAATACGCGCATCGGTTACCTCAACAACGGCATCAACCATTTTCAAGTCGGCTTCGATAAGCCGCCTTGTTTTGGTCATATGTCCCGGAAACCACTGAATATTCTGTACTTCTCCCATAGATTATAACCACTTGAATTTGCTGAACGGCGCATAGCGCACAAACGCTTTACCCATAATGAAATTTGTATCAATAAATCCGACATCAAGCATATTTCTGCTGTCATTGGATTTATTTCTGTTGTCACCCATAACAAAAACGCAATTATCAGGAACAACATATTCTCTGTTGCTTTCCATCCACCCCTGATAATGATCGCGAATAGGCTCTTTAATATAATCCTCTTTTAATTCTTCACCATTGCGGTACACAATTCCATCGACAAAATCGATACGAATTGTATCCCCCGCTTTTGCAATGACACGTTTTATTATCGTTTCACCGAAAATAGATGTGCCATGCAGATGAAGTTTGTCTGCCTCCACTATAACGATATCACCGTATTCCGGAGTGTACATAAAATTTGTTGCAATAACGCGATCCTTGTCTGACAATGTATCATTCATGGAACTGCCTGTAACGGTTATTGATCGAAAAAAGAATAGATTTAACGCCAGCACAATAGCAATCGCATATACAAAACAGGAAGTCCAGTCGAGAACATCAGAAAACGGTTTTCCCGGCTTTTCCGGTTCATTCTCCTTAATATTATTCTCCTCAGTCTCCTCTGATTGCAACACGCTTATTTCCGCACTTTGCAGAGCATCGTCATTACCGATATTATCTGCAGCCGTTAAATTATCGTTTCCCTCGTTAATTTCGTTCATCGCAATTCTCTTTTCTTAAAATTATCCCCGTAATATCCCCCGCAAAAACACGCGGGGAATCCGGGGAACAGGAAATTATTATACCTTGGACTTAACCTTAGCAGCCTTACCAACTCTGTCGCGCAGATAGTAAAGTTTCGCTCTGCGAACCTTACCGTTTCTGACAACTTCTACGTGATCAACCGATGGAGAATGAATCGGGAATACTCTTTCAACACCGCAGCCGTGCGCAACACGTCTTACGGTAAATGTTTCGTTAATTCCACCGTGCTTCTTAGCGATAACGGTACCCTCAAACATCTGGATACGGCTCTTTTCGCCTTCCTTGATGCTTACATAAACCTTTACATAATCGCCGATCTCGATCTCGGGAGCGGTCTCCTTCATACTGCTTTGCTCAATAAGTTTTAATGCGTCCATATTTTCCTCCTGAACTTTTCGGATATTCTTGAGTTCGGCTGTTCCGAGCGTCTAAATCTGTACGCCGTGAGAATTTCCCACAATCTCAGCGGACTATCCGTTTTTAATGTTTGGCATTACGCCGCGCATTAACACACGCCGCATTTACCGACAAGCCTTGATAAAGCGCCGAAGCATAGTCCGACACCGAATTTTGGGCATAGTTATAGCAGCGGATACTAAATGCCTTATTATTATAACACTATCTGTGGAAAAAATCAAGTGTTTTTTATCAAAATATAACAATTTTTTTCGAGTTTTTTAAGTAATCAAGTCAGAAATTAAGGTAATTTAAGTATTCTTTGTCGTATTTAAGCAAATTATCCCTTGAAAAATCTTTTGCGTTTTTTGATAATTCATACGCCAATTCACGGGTTTTCTCATTTTCCAAAAAAGAAATTATTCCCTGCTCTGTTGAATTGCGACAGAACGCGGCGCTTTTAAATCGTTCCGGTACAGCTCCTATTCCAAGCAACGCACGAAATCCTTCAGCTGTTGAAAACGGTTCTCCGGAAAAGAACGTCTGCCCTTCTATATCGGGTAAAAGTTCAAAAGCAGCTGCTGTACGAGCTTTATCAGTCTGAATGGCGCGTATATCATTCTGTGAAATAAAAAAGTCCTCGCCAATATAAAACAGATCCCGGTCGATCATAATACCGTCACTGTCGAGAATGCCGTTTTTCTGCATTATTTCTGTTGCTGTCGCTGCGCCACATGGCGATATTCCTATACTATCGCAGTCTCCTACGACCTCATAAGCGATTGTTCTATCGTTTTCCCAGCGGACAACGTCTATCGCGCCGTTTTCTGCCGGCATACCGTTTTCCAAAGCCGATCCGTCAAACGCTCCCAGTAGCGGAAACGCTGCACAGTTAAGACCTTTACTTGATTTATGGGCAAGACATAATGTTTTTCCAAAATCCACCGCAACCCAGTTTTGTTCAACAGGCAAAGTGAGAAGCGAAGCAGTAAATCGTCCGCTTATCCCTGCGGAAATAAAAGGCACATAAAGCACTTCGCACTTATCAGAAAGCGTTGCTGATTCAGGTCTGAAAGTCCGCTCCAACGCACTCTCAATGTGAACAGGGGCTGCAATTCCTATTTTCTTAATCGCAGAAGATTTTACAGAACACTCACGCATTGATGTAACAATCATTTTTTCCAGTTCATCATT
>JALEQE010000139.1 GCA_022766825.1 Oscillospiraceae bacterium
GTTTTAAAGGCAAAGGCAAGTACCCCTATCCCTCCAACAAGCAACATAAGTAAGTCTAGACTATCTATCGGGGCTTACTGAAGAGCGGGACATATCCCCAAACGGTCGCATTGATGAAACGATCTCCAACGCCGAATTGGACATCGACCCCGGACTGTATTTTGAACTTCGCCGCCTTTCCAAAAAACAGCAGAAAGCCCTCGTTTCCTTTTTAAGAACCATAACGAAATGAACCCGCGCAAGTTATGCGCGGGTTCATCGGTATTGGCTTTGACGAAAAATACACTCATATCTTGCAGTACACAACCGCGTAATCAAAAGGCGCGACGCGCACTTTTCCGTCCTTGATACCTTTTCCGTAACGGTCAAAGGCGGGTTTGAAATTATATAGCATATCGGTTTTGTCGTTCTTTATCTCAAACGTTCTGCTTTTTGTGGACTTGTTGAGATAAATAATCGCGCCCTCTCTGGTAATTCTGTCGCAGCGTGAGAAAACGCACACATCGCTGTCGCATTCTATAAAGCACATTTCGCCCTGTTCAAAAGCGCGCGTGCCTTTGCGGATTTTCGAGAGCTGTTTTACAAACTCGATAAGCTCCACATTTTCCTCGCCCCACGGATAACAACGGCGGTTGAACGGGTCACGATATCCCTCCATTCCCGCCTCGTCACCGTAATAAACGCACGGAATGCCGGGCAAAAAGAACTGCAAAACCATCGCGCATTTCATCAATGCCACTCCCAGCAGATACTGCGCTCCGTCAAGCCGCCGCTCCGCCTGCCAGTCCTTGTCGTGCCAACCAACTTCCTCGCCGCCCAAACGGGTAAGCGCGCGCTCCGTGTCGTGCGTTGACAGGAAGTTCATCAGCATATCGACAGCGGGTTTGGGATAGTGGTCGAGTATGGACATAATGCTGTCGTAAAACTGTTTTCCGTCCGCGTACTTCACATAATTCAGTATCGCCTCTTTGAACGGATAGTTCATAACGCTGTCAAGCTGACCGCCGATAAGGTAACGGCGGCGAACGCCGTAACTCTCCTTGTTGGAAGCGTCCTCCCATACCTCTCCGTAAATCACCTTATCATCGCCCATTTTCTTTACGGAACGATTGAGGTTATCGATAAATTCGTCGGGAAGTTCGTCGGCAACGTCAAGCCGCCAGCCGCGCGCGCCGAGTTTTATCCACTTTTGCAGAATACCGTCGTCGCCGCAGATATAGTTTGTATAATCGGGATTGTTTTCGTTGACGTTCGGCAAAGTGCTTATTCCCCACCAGCTGTCATAGCGTTCGGGGTACGCGATAAACGAATACCACGGGAAATACGGACTGTTTCGGTCACGATACGCGCCCGTATGTTCGCCGTATCGCCCGAACTTGTTGAAATAAATCGAATCCGCGCCCGTATGCGAGAAAACGCCGTCAAGAATTATGTCGATACCCATTTCTTTCGCCTTTTGACAAAGCTCGACAAAATCCTCTTCCGTTCCGAGCATAGGGTCTATTTTCTCGTAGTTCGCGGTATTGTATCGGTGATTTTCGTGCGACTCAAAAATCGGGTTCAGATAAATTATCGTTACGCCGAGTTCTTTAAGGTACGGCAATTTCTCGATAATACCGCGCAAATCGCCGCCGAAATAGTCGTTATTGCGTACAACTCCGTTTTGGTCGGGTTTATAATACGGCGTGCCGTTCCAATCTTCTCTGATTATACGGTCGGTCGGGACATTTTCGTGCTTTTCCCCGCTTTTCGCAAATCTGTCGGGGAAAATCTGATACATTATTCCGCCGCGAACGCAAGCGGGAGTATACAGATTTTCGTCAAATACCGTAAGCTGAAACAAATCCTCGCCCTCAAAAACGCCTACATTCGCTCCGCGGCGTTTAATGTAACGGCGTCTGCCGTCAAGAATACAGGTGAAGTAATAGTGGTGAAGTCCGACATTATTCGGCGTGAAAACGCACGAAAAAATGTTGTCGTCACCGCTTTCGTCCTGCAATGTAAGCTCGATAAAGCGTTCTTTATATCCGGGACGGAACATTACAAGCGTAAGTCCCGAAACCTGCATATATTTCGGTATGCGGACATTGAAAATCGACGGCTGACCGCGCCGTACTGCCCCGAACGGGTGCTTATAGCCTGTGTCGAAACAGTCGAAAAGTGGCATATCACTCATATTCGTATTCTCCTGAAAAGTATTACTTTAAAAAGCAATTCCGCCGACTTTTGCCGACGGAAATGCCGTTATATTATTTAAGATTCCAAATATCTCTTGCGTAGTCTTGAACAGCTCTGTCTGCGGAGAAACGTCCCGCGCCCGCGATGTTCATAAGCGACTTCTTGTTCCAATCTTCTTGATTCTGATAAACCTGACTGATATATGCCTGTGTTCCGCGGTAGCTGTCAAAGTCCGCGAGTGCCATATAAAAGTCTTTTGTACGGATTGAATTAGCAACCTCGTCAAACGTTGCGCCGTTGATACCGTTATACATTCTCTGAATAACGTTCTTTATAACGGGGTTGGAATCGATATAGCTCTGAGGATTGTAACCCTTCATACGCATTTCGTTTACTTCGGGAGTTCTCATACCGAAAATAAATATGTTATCCGTGCCGACAGCCTCGTGAATTTCAACGTTAGCGCCGTCATAAGTGCCGATAGTAAGCGCGCCGTTAAGCATAAGTTTCATATTGCCCGTACCCGACGCCTCTGTACCCGCGAGAGAAATCTGCTCGGAAACTTCTGCGGCAGGCATAAGGATTTCGGAAAGCGTTACACGGTAATCTTCGAGGAACACAACCTGCAATTTCTCGCGGATTTTGGGATCGTGCTTAATTTCCTCGCCTATGCACCAAATCATCTTGATGATCTGCTTTGCAATATAGTATCCGGGAGCCGCCTTTGAAGCGAAAATGTATGTTTTCGGAACAAACGGAG
The DNA here is from genome assembly GCA_022766825.1 of Oscillospiraceae bacterium. Taxonomy (GTDB): domain Bacteria; phylum Bacillota; class Clostridia; order Oscillospirales; family Ruminococcaceae; genus CAG-115. The sequence continues at coordinate 2,939 of JALEQE010000139.1, forward strand.
CGTCGGGATTCTGTTTGAGGTAATTATAATCGGCAAGAATGTTCATCGCATTGAGCTGCTGACGCTTGTATTCGTGCAGACGCTTAACCTGAACATCGAAAATGCTGTCAATATTGAGCTTTGTGCCTGTTGTCTTTTCAACGTATTCTGCAAACTTCTCTTTATTGTGACGCTTAATCTTGCCCAATTTTTCGAGAACGCTCTTGTCGTTCGCGAATACTTGGAACTTGATAAGCTCGGAGGCGTCCTTCTTGAAGCCCTCTCCGATACATTCGGAAAGCAAATCGGTAAGCTCGGGGTTGGACTGCAACAGCCAGCGGCGATAAGCGATACCGTTCGTGACGTTCTTGAACTGATAAGGCTTGTCGAGATATTGGAGATGGAACACATCGTCCTTGATAATCTGCGAGTGTAGTTTTGAAACGCCGTTTACGCTGTGAGAAGCCGCACAGCACAGATATGCCATATGGATCTTGCCACCCTGTATTATAGACATCTTGGAAACGCGGTCGCCGTCGCCCGTTCTGCTCATAAGCTCTTCGCAGTAGCGGCGGTTGATTTCGCAGATAATCTGATAAACTCTCGGCAGTATTCTGCGGACAAGATCCTCGTCCCACTTTTCGAGAGCCTCCGCCATAACCGTATGGTTTGTGTAAGCGAATGTGTTGGTAACAATGTGCCAAGCCTGATCCCAACCGTAACCGCACTCATCAAGCAATACTCTCATAAGTTCGGGGATAGCGAGCGTGGGGTGAGTATCATTGATATGAATAGCGACTTTCTCGTGGAAGTTGTCGAGATTGCCGTACACTTTCATATGGCGCATAATAATATCGGAAATTGACGCGGCGCACATAAAGTACTGCTGACGCAGACGGAGCGCTTTGCCCTCTTCAAAGTTATCGTTCGGGTAAAGCACCTTTGAAATGGAGTGCGCGATATTGTTAGCGCCGAGAGCCTTTGCGTAGTCACCCGAGTTGAACGACGCCATATCGAACGACATACTCTCCGCGCCCCACAGACGGAGCTTTGATACGCCCTTGCTGTCATAACCGGAAACGTACATATCGTAAGGAACTGCGCTTACGCTGTTATAACCCGTGTATTCTATACGGTGGTTGCCGTCAACCCAGCTTTCGTTGATCTGACCGTCGAACTTGACCTCGACCGCCTGATCGGGTACAGGAACGAGCCACGCGCCGCCGCCGGGAAGCCAGTTGTCGGGAAGCTCTGTCTGCCAGCCGTCAACGATTTTCTGCTTGAAAATACCGTATTCGTATCTGATTGAATAACCTGTCGCGGGATAATCACAGGTAGCCAGACCGTCCATATAGCATGCCGCAAGACGTCCCAGACCGCCGTTTCCAAGACCCGCATCCGGTTCTTCCTCATAAACGCGATCGATTTTAACCCCGATTTCTTCAAGAGCCTTCTTCGCCTCGTCCTGAATACCCAGATTATAAAGCGATGTCTTCAGCGAACGACCCATAAGGAACTCCATAGAGAGATAGTAAACCTGCTTTCTGCCCTTTGAGTTGCAGTCGTGCATAAAGTTATGGCGTTTCTCTTTCATATAATTTACCACAACGGTGGAAAGCGCGCGGTATATCTGCGTAATTGACGCGTCTTTCGCATCTGTGCGGTAATCATATTCAAGAATTGTTTTGAGCTGTTTGACAAGCTCTTCCTTACTGATTGGTGATGTCATAATTCCAAACCCCTTTCATTTCATTAAGACACAACATAATAATGCAATTTATATTATACACCATTTCCAAACGAATTTCAACCCTTTTTTCACAAATATGTAAAATTAAAACAAACTAAACCGCGATTATTTAAGCAAGTTTCACAAATAGTCTGAAAAATTTTTTCATAAAATGTGTAAATCGCACAAATACGCTTGTCCT
>JALEQE010000141.1 GCA_022766825.1 Oscillospiraceae bacterium
TCTATTTGAGCAACGGACGGAAAACGGCTTTTTGCCGATGGTGGAAGTTACAGGGCTCGAACCTGTGACCCTCTGCTTGTAAGGCAGATGCTCTCCCAGCTGAGCTAAACTTCCGAGAGAATGTCAAATGAAATCGTTTAATTTCAACAACAGTATTATTTTACTATAATTTGTCCGATTTGTCAAGGGGTTTTTACATATTTTTTTATTTATGTTGATTTTGACTAACTCGTTGTTTAAGAATGCGGCAACAGCAATATTCGAATTGTCGATATGCACAAAAAACATTTTTGAGGTATCATACAATAATTTTACAAAGCGATTTTTGGATATTTCGGAGAAAAATATTTGAAAAAACAAAAACCTATTGAAAACCTAGCTTTATAGTGGTATAATAGTAATATAGTACAGCTGAAATTTGCTGTGTTGTATTATCGTTATTGGGGGTTCAACAAATGAAAATCTCAACAAAAGGGCGTTACGCACTCAGAATGATGGTAGATCTGGCGATACACCAGGGTACGGGGTATGTTGCGCTTAAGGATATTGCCGAGCGGCAGAATATATCAAAAAAGTATCTGGAACAGATAGTTCCGCTTCTGAATAAGGCAGAAATGCTGAAAACAAACCGCGGTTATCAAGGTGGATATGCTTTGTCAAAACCGCCCGAAAAGTATACCGTGGGAGAGATACTCCGCGTTACGGAGGGAAGTTTGTCGCCTGTTTCCTGTTTGCAGTATGAAGAAAACAATTGTCCCCGAAAAGCGGAATGTATAACTTTGCCTATATGGGAGGGTCTTTATAAGATCATCAATGAGTATCTTGACGGAATAACACTGAGTGATATTGTGGAGCAGGCAACAGAGGGTGGAGATTATTGCATTTGAAAGGATTTAAATTATGATTAAGGATATTCAGGAACAGATTTTAAAGCTGAAAAAAGAGAATGATGTGTGTATTCTTGCGCATTGTTATCAGACACACGACATTCTTGAAATCGCCGATTATGTCGGCGACAGTTTCGGGCTTGCTCAGCGAGCGGCAACCGCGCCGAATAAAACGGTTATGATGTGTGGCGTTCGCTTTATGGCGGAAACGGTGAAGATCCTTTCTCCCGAAAAACGCGTTTTGCTCCCCGAACCCGACGCGGGCTGTCCTATGGCGGAGCAATTGGATAAACAAATGCTAATTCAACTAAAAGAAATGTATCCCGGTTACGCGGTGGCGGCGTATATAAACACGACAGCGGAGTTGAAAACACTTTGTGATGTTTGCGTAACGTCAAGTTCCGCCGCAAAAATAATCAAGAAAATGCCCGAGGATAAGATACTTTTTATTCCCGATAAGAATTTGGGCGGATATATTGCGGCGCAGTGTCCCGAAAAAACAATAGTTACGGTACACGGCTGCTGCCCGACGCATGCGAAATTCACGGCGAAAGACGTTGAAAAGGCAAAAGCCGCGCACCCGAACGCTCTTTTCCTTGTTCACCCCGAATGTGCGGCGGAAGTTGTCGAAAAAGCAGATTTTGTCGGCTCTACCACAGAAATTATGAGCTACGCGAAAAAATCCGACAAGACCGAATTTATTATCGGTACGGAAAACAGTATTGTTCAGCATTTGGGTATTGACTGCCCCGAAAAGCGTTTCTATCCGCTTTCAAAGGACTTTGTATGCCACAATATGCAGCTGACAAAGCTTGCGAGCGTTCTGCATTGTTTGCAGGGAACGGGCGGCGAGGAAATAATTCTTGATGAGGAAACCCGTATTGCCGCAAAGAAGAGTATTGACCGTATGTTGGAGTTGGGATAATGAGCAAAGCACTTATTGCGATGAGCGGCGGAGTGGACAGCTCCGCGGCGGCGCTTTTGATGAAAAACGCAGGTTACGACTGTATCGGCGTTACAATGAAACTTCACGACAACGCAGGCGATTGCTATTCGGAAAAGGCGTGCTGTACCGCTTCGGACGCCGAGGACGCACGGAGCGTATGTGTGAAAATCGGTATTCCGTACTATGTGTTTAATTTCACGGCGGATTTTTCTCACAACGTCATTGACAAGTTTGTACATTCTTATGAAATAGGTGAAACGCCTAATCCTTGTATAGACTGCAACCGTTATCTGAAATTCGACAGGTTGTACAGACGCGCGGAAGAGTTGGGGTGCGATTATATCACAACGGGACATTACGCGCGTGTAGAGTATGACGGGAACACGGGGCGTTATCTGCTGAAAAAGTCGCTCAACGAGGCGAAAGACCAAAGCTATGTGCTGTACTTCCTCACGCAAGAGCAGTTGGCACATACAATATTACCGTTGGGAAAATATTCCGATAAGTCTGAGGTGCGGAAAATCGCGGAGGATAATGACTTGATAAACGCGCATAAACACGACAGTCAAGATATTTGTTTTGTACCCGATGGCGATTATGCGCGATTTATCTGTGAGTATACGGGAAAAACATATCCCTGTGGAGATTTTGTTCTGACGGACGGAACTGTTGTAGGACGTCACGGCGGTGTTATCGGTTACACTATCGGACAGCGGAAGGGACTTGGAATATCATATTCCGAGCCTCTTTATGTTTGCGGAAAGTCACCGAAGGACAACACTGTAACTCTTGGAACAGCGGGAGAGTTGTATTCAAGCCGGATGACCGTCCGTGACTTCAATCTGATCTCGCTTGCCGAACCGCCGAAAGAACCGATAAGAGTAGGCGTCCGTACACGATATCACGCGAAAGAAGCCGCCGCGTCGGCGCAATTTAACGTTGACGGCATTGTAACTGTACTTTTTGATGAGCCGCAAAGGGCGATTTCTCCGGGACAGGCGGCAGTATTTTATGACGGTGATATTGTGGTAGGCGGCGGAACGATTTGCGGAAATCCGGAGTAAGCGTTTTGTTTGTTCACAAATGCTTTATATTGTGCCTTTGAAAAGTTGCAGTCACAAAATATGCCGAAAAATGACGAACTGGATTGTATATTATTACCAATACAAATACTGCTTTCAAACGTTGTTTTGTGACATCTTACAAAGTTGGTAAAAAAGTTGCATTTACCTCTTGATTTTTTTTTAATTTGAGTTAAAATATAATTAGCATTCAGCGAGTGAGAGTGCTAATTCCGAAATCCGAGTAAAACGGAAAGTCGGAAAATACGCATTTTTGCGCAGACAAATTAAGGGAGGAATATTATATGACAATTAAACCTTTGGCAGACAGAGTGGTTATTAAAGCCGTAGAGGCAGAGGAAACCACAAAGAGCGGTATCATTCTTACGGCGGCTGCACAGGAGAAACCTTCAATCGCAGAAGTAGTTGCGGTAGGTCCCGGCGGTATCGTTGACGGAAACGAAGTTAAGATGTTCGTTGAAGTAGGACAGAAGGTTCTTATCAGTAAGTACGCAGGCACTGAAGTAAAGGTAGACGGCGTTGAGTATTCTATCGTTAAACAGGACGATATTCTCGCGGTTGTTGAAGAAGATGGTGCAAAGGGCGGAAAGAAAGCTGCTAAAAAGTAAGCGGTTTATGAGTTCTGCTTTTGAGTGAACACATTGGCTGTTCACTGTTTGATTATTTTTCGTAACATAAGGAGGAAATAATATGGCAAAGGATATTATTTACGGTGAAGAAGCAAGAAAAGCTCTTCAAAAGGGTATTGACACACTTGCGGATACTGTTAAAATCACGCTCGGACCGAAGGGCAGAAACGTTGTTCTGGGAAAGAAGTACGGCGCTCCGCTGATTACAAACGACGGCGTTACGATTGCAAAGGAAATCGAGCTTGAAGACGCTTTTGAGAATATGGGCGCTTCTCTTATCAAGGAAGTAGCAACCAAGACAAACGACGCTGCGGGTGACGGTACAACAACCGCTACACTGCTTGCGCAGGCACTTGTTCGCGAGGGTATGAAGAATATCGCCGCTGGCGCTAACCCCATCGGCGTTAAAAAGGGTATGAAGAAAGCTGTTGACGCGGCTGTTGATGAAATCAAGAAGAACTCCAAGAAGGTTGCCGGCACAGCGGATATTGCTCGTGTAGCTACAATTTCCGCAGGCGATGAGTTCGTTGGCAAGCTGATTGCGGACGCTATGGAGAAAGTAACTGCTGACGGCGTTATCACTCTTGAAGAGAGCAAGACCGCCGAAACATACTCCGATGTTGTTGAGGGTATGCAGTTCGACCGCGGCTATATCTCTCCTTATATGGCAACCGATAACGATAAAATGGAGGCTGTTCTCGATAATCCTTACATCTTGATTACCGATAAGAAGATTTCTTCCATTCAGGATATTCTCCCTCTGCTCGAACAGGTTGTACAGTCCGGCAAAAAGCTCCTCATCATTGCGGAGGACGTTGACGGCGACGCTCTCACCAACCTGATCCTGAACAAATTGCGTGGCGTATTCACTTGCGTAGCTGTCAAGGCTCCCGGATTTGGCGACAGACGCAAGGAAATGCTCCAGGATATCGCAATTCTTACAGGCGGCGAAGTTATCACCGATGAACTCGGTCTTGATATCAAGGAAACAAAGATTTCTCAGCTTGGTACTGCAAAGCAGGTTAAGGTCAACAAGGAGAACACGATTATCGTTGACGGTGCAGGCAAATCTGCCGATATCAAGGCACGCATTGGCGAGATCAAGAAGGCTATTGAAGCTACTACTTCCGAGTTTGATAAAGAGAAGCTCCAGGAACGTCTTGCAAAGCTTTCCGGCGGCGTAGGTGTTATCAGAGTCGGTGCTGCAACCGAAGTTGAAATGAAAGAGAAGAAGCTCCGTATCGAGGACGCTCTCGCGGCTACAAAGGCTGCCGTTGAAGAGGGAATCGTAGCCGGCGGCGGTGTTGCTCTTATCAACGCTATGCCTGCTGTTCAGAAGGTTATCACAGAGCTTGACGGCGATGAAAAGACAGGTGCCGCTATCGTTCTTAAGTCCCTTGAGGAACCGGTTCGCCAGATTGCACTGAACGCCGGTGTTGAGGGTTCTGTAATTATCGATACAATAATAAAGAGCGGAAAGATCGGTTACGGTTATGACGCTTACAGTGAGAGCTACGGCGATATGATTAAGAAAGGTATCGTAGATCCTGCAAAGGTAACACGTTCCGCTTTGCAGAACGCCGCTTCCGTTGCGGAAATGGTTCTCACCACCGAGAGCCTTGTTGCGGATAAGCCCGAGCCTGCTGCTCCCGCTGCTCCTGCCGCTCCCGAAATGTACTGATAAATCAAATATAAGTTGTTACAGTCCGTGCATATTTTGTACGGGCTGTTTTTTTATATATGTGCTTGACATTTTGTGACAATTATGTTATAATAAGGTGAAAATAAAATTTTTTAGGGAGGATTTTATTATGTTATGTCCGAAATGTGGAGCTGAAAATGCCGAGGGAAGCCAGTTTTGCGGTCAGTGTGGAGCAACATTTTCACCTATTCCTCAGCCTGTTCAGTCCAATGTAAGCGCACAGCAGCCCGTATTTAATCAGCAGACAAATGTTCAGCAACCGGCATATAATCAACAACCTGTTCAGCAACCAGCATATAATCAACAACCTGTTCAGCAGCCGGTGTATGGTCAGCAACAAGGCGTACAGCAGCCTGTATTCGGTCAGCAACCGATGAATCAGATGCCTGCATACGGCCAGCCTGTTGTTGCTCCTAAGAAATCAAAAAAGGTTCCGATTATAATTGCGGCTTGCGCGACGGCTGTCGTTGCGGCGGTTTTGATCGTGCTGTTTGTGGTTATTTTGCCGAACACCGGAGTTAACGGAAAGTTAAGACATAAGTGGTCTGTGAGCCAGAATGGCATAGAAATGATATATGATTTCAAGAATAATACTGCTTCGGTAAGTGGAATTTCGATTCCTTTTTCCTGGAGCGTTAAGGATGACACTCATCTTGATATGACAGTTTCTATGTTGGGACAGTCCCAGACGCAGACTTTTACTTATTCGTTAAGCGATGACGGTAAGTCTTTGACTTTGACTGAAGACGGTTCTTATTCCAGCCAGACATTTACAAGAGTAGATTAAAATTACATAAAAACGCTCCCGCCGTTTTTTTCGGCGGGAGTTTTTTGTGTAATGAATGATTTCGCCTTATTTGGGTTTTCCGCACTTTGAGCAGAAAGAAGTCGCGTTGCTGTTGGGTGTGCCGCAGTTTGAGCAATACCAAACGTTGTTTGCGGTGGGCTGTACAGTAGTAGGTTGTGCAGTCGGCATTGAAGCGTTGGGTGTTGGCGCAGCAGGCATTTGTTGAGCAGCCTGGGGATTGTAATTGTTTACAGGTGCGTGATTGAAGTTGTTGTTCTGCGCAACGTTTGATCCGCATTTAGATGCAAGGTATCTCGACAGCTCAAGAAGAACAGCGAGAATTACAAGGTCGAGTACATAGTCGAACATTCCTCCGAACAATGTTTTAAGACCGTATCCTGCACCGGCTTTGAACGACTGAACCATGTTGATAATCCAGAATACGAACTTATAAGTAGCCGCCCCGAGAAAGATCCACATACCGTATTGCGCAATCGCTTTGTTGATTTTCTGAATCACAGTTTTTCCCTCCGATTATGTATTTTTACGTCGTTATGTGCGACAAATAAATTATAGCATATTTTGGAGGGGTTGTCAAGTGAAAAAACTATATACAAGCAGGAATAATAACGCACTCCATGTGAATATATTGTTTTAAAAGGAGTGAAAAGTATGGGAAAACTAAAATCTATTCTTATCGGGGCGGCAGCTATTTGCTGTGCAATTTTATCGGGGACAAGCACTGTGGCGGGTGATATTCTCCGAAATGCGGCATATTTCTCGGCGGGTGTTGTTTCGGCTAGTGATTTACCTGAAGAAAACAACGTTAATTCGCAAAGAAACAGCGGAACAAGCGTTTCGACCGAAAGTACCGTCTCAAGCGTTGATACCGTTTCGACAACCCAAAGTCAAAGCGAAAGTTCTTCAAGTGAGGAAAACTCTCAAAGCGAACCCGTGCAGAGGTTAGGACAAGTTATAACGTTGAACCGCTCTGACGGCGTTGACAATGAGGATTATTCAAAGTACACCGAAAAAAGCGGAAATATATTGCGATATAATTTCGGCTATTTTGATGATCCCAACATCATAACGCTTTCGAGCGGCGCGCAGATACGCAATCTGACCGACAACTCAAACGAGGAAATGTTAGCTGTATCCGAGGAACTTCCTTTGCTCGGTGATTTCAGCGGTTTTGAACTCGGAAGCGATGAACCGCAGGTACTTATCTATCATACGCACACTTCCGAGAGCTTTCTGCCGTTCGGTGAAAGCTATGACTCTGATTATCCGATACGTTCGAGTGACAGTTCGCGTAATGTGACCGCTGTCGGGGACGCAATATGTGAAGCGTTGGCAAAACGCGGAATTTCAAGTGTTCATGATTGTACGGTTCACGATTATCCGATGTTCACGGGCGCTTATTATCGCTCGGCGGATACTATACTTAATGATATTAAAAAATATCCGAGTATAAAAATCGCGATTGATATTCATCGCGACGGGATAGTGAATGCGGACGGCTCGGTGACCGCGCCTGTTTCCGTGATTGACGGAAAGTCTGCCGCACAGCTTATGATAATTACGGGCTGCGACAGTCCTGAAACCGAGATCCCGGATTATATTCAGAATTTCAAATTAGCCTGTCTTTTGCAAAACAGCGCGGAGAAAGCGTATCCCACGCTTGCGCGTCCGATATTGTTCGATTACAGAAACTATAATCAGTCACTTTTCGTTGGAGATTTGTTGATTGAAGTCGGAAGTCAGGGGAACACGCTTGAAGAGGCTGTTTATTCCGGAGAACTTCTTGGCAACATTTTGGCGGACGCGGTTGAACGATTGGCGCAGGAACAACATCAATAATACGCACAGGCTGTCGATAAACCTCTCTGTTACATTAAGGGCTGACCGGAATTGTTTTCGGACAGCCTTTTTGCTATGTTTCCGTTTTTGCATATTCGTATACCGGTATTGTCGGAAAAGCATATTGACAATATTATTTTAGTGTGCTATAATTCGGTTGTGCGGGCATTTCGGAAAATGTCCGTGAAGATTGCCGCGGAAGATGCACGGTATATGAATTTATGCGCGGAGGGTACGGAAATGGAAAACAGGACGATCGCAGAAAAGAAAACACCAAACAGGCTGAAACGGTTTTTCCGAAGGCTTTTTGATATACGCGACGATATGATGAGCTATGAAGAAATAGACCAGATGATGCAGGAGAACACCGTTATACACGGTGCGAATATGTGGATACTTATGCTTGCTATTCTCATTGCGTCTATCGGTCTTAATGTAAATTCAACAGCGGTAATAATCGGCGCAATGCTTATATCGCCGCTTATGAGCGGTATTATGACAATGGGATATTCGCTGGCGGTCCGTGATTTGTCGCTGTTGCGGCACGCGCTTGCGCGTTTTGGAACACAAGTGGCAATAAGCCTCATTGCCTCGACTATTTACTTTTTCTTTTCGCCGCTTAACGAGCCGACTGCTGAAATGATTGCACGTACAAGTCCTACAATATTGGATGTGCTTATTGCATTGTTCGGTGGCATCGCGGGAATGATAGGGAATACGAGAAAGAAAAAAGGAAACGTAATTCCGGGTGTTGCTATCGCGACCGCACTTATGCCGCCACTTTGCACTGTGGGTTACGGAATTGCGACATTGCAGCCAAAGTTCATTTTCGGCGCATTTTATCTTTTCCTGATAAATACACTGTTTATTATTCTTGCAACCGCTTTTGTAACCCTTGTACTCAGAGTTCCGTATCATAAGAATATCAGTGAAAAAGGGCAGAAGAAAATTAACAGAATAATTGCCGTTATAACCATTGTCGCAATTATTCCAAGCGTATTTATCGGCGCAGTTACGGTTTACAAATCTTATATTGACCAAAGTGTTTCGAGCTATCTGCAGAACGAGTTCAGTTTTCCCGATACCAAAGTCGTACAGAGCAATGCTGATATACAGACAAGGGAAATTTCCGTATCGCTTGTCGGAGCGCATATTTCGGACGAAGCTATAACAATTCTGGAAAGCGAACTCTCGAAATACCATTTGGAGGACTTTAAACTGCATATTACGCAGAACTTTATCCCTGACAGCACAGAAACAGAAAATACGGATAAAATTACAATTGCGATTCAAGAAAATAAAATTGCGGAAATGCAGTCTGAGCTGGACGAAAAGCAAGCGAAAATAGACGAGCTTGAAAAAACATCGAAAGAATACAAGTCAAAGCTGGACAACGAAATTGATTGCACCGCTCTTGCCGAAAAAGCGGCAAGGATATTTACCAAGCTGAAAAATTGCAGCTGCGGTGTTATGTCTGAAAGGGACGGCAAATACATACTCCTGTATTCTCAGGCGGCGGAAACTGTAAGTGATAGTGAACGTGAAACCATTGCAAACTGGCTTAAAACAGAAACGGGAATGGAAAAGGCTTCTGTATATATAATGTCTGCGTCCTCTCCCGATAACGATAACGCAGAAGACGGGGAATGATATGAGAAATAGTTTGCCGGATATATTGCGAAGTGGCGGTGTTGTCTTAATTTTTGATATTGACATTGTTAATAGAATGTGGTATAATTTAAATGTATAAGTTAAGGCAACACCGCATAATCATTGTCGTGCGATTGCGCAGTCAGATTTATAGTGCGTTCGCCTTTTGTGCGGCGCGTCCTGCGCCGCTTTGGCGAACGCCTTCCGACTTTGTGTCGGCGGCAGATTGTACAAATTGAGCGCAGGCGGGCTGACGCAGCGTTTTCCGCCGAAGGCGGATAATGCGGTCAAGCGAAATTTTGTGCACGCATTATGCGCTTCGCGCAAAACGCTATGACGGAAAATATGCAAGC
>JALEQE010000160.1 GCA_022766825.1 Oscillospiraceae bacterium
AAATTTCTACCGAATTATCATATAAAAACCCAAAGTAATTTGTAAGAGGGCATGAGATTATGTTTTTGCACAACGTGGTTTTATCTATCTTTTGTACCTTGTAGCACGGAAAGGTGTATTTTAATCATGAAAATTTATTTGTTCAGAAGTGTTACAGAGCGCGATATTGATGCTGAGGGCAGGGTGATCTTATCGAGTAATTTGTCGAATATTCAACAGAAGTTTAGCGACCAAGAAATAATCCAAGAAAGCGTTGCGCATATTTTTTATTCAGCTAATAAGAGAGGCGTTATCTTTTCTTTTTCTACAGATTATGATATTGCCAAAAAATGGAATGAGGATCATGAAAATAAAGGCGTATTTTTCATAGAGCTAGATACCGAAAAAGTAAATAATCATATTCTCCAACTTTTTCCAGCTTTTCGCAGAAAGGATTGGATATATAAGCTCTCGAAAATTAAAATGCCCATCATCGATCCGGTTTCAAACAAAAGTAGAACAGCGCTTGCTCTGCTTCAGCCTGCTCAGCGCTCTGCAACTTCGTTGGCTCATTCAATGGGCGAAGTACATATCATATGCAAAAATCTTGAGTTAAAAAAAGTTAAAGATACCCCTCATTATAGTTTAACAGATAATATCAATAACGTAGATAGTTTCTTTGATTCTCTCGCCAACACGCCTACCATTGAGGAATTAAAAGCATTTAAGGAAGAGATTAACAAGGAAATTCGTGGCACAAAAGTTAAAAATCAATACTTGATTAGAGATCTCTTTCCGAAACTCGAGAAAGAAATACAAGCTGCTAATTGAGTTTGCCCTGCGTATTTAATCCGAGATTCGCATAGGTACTCAACACGACTCCGATGTCGCTGTGTCCCGTAAGGTATTGCAGCGTTTTGGGACTCATTCCCGATTTAGCCATAATGCTACAATAGGTGTGACGGCAGACGTGCGGAGTGATACTCAGCATTTGCAACCATTAGACGAGAAATGCAACCTTTGCGACCGATATGAAACCCTTATGCAACCATATACAACTTGTATCAAAATATGAGTTTGTAGCCACTAAAAACCGCACAACAGAGCCGTTTGCGAGCGTTCCATAAACGGCTTTGTTTTTGTTGTAAATCAATTTTGTGCGATTGTAAATATTTTCCAAATATTAGACCGCCGCTCTGTTATCCGATTTCTCGGGTGCGAGCGGCGGTTTTTTATTCAATTATGCTTGACCTTACGATACATTGGCGCTGTTAGTTTATTATCTTCTGAATTTTCATCAATGTTATCCGATATATCAAAAGCGCACTTGTCTTCCAAACTGTGCATAATTAAAAGCGTAATATTTACAGTTTTGTAACAAATGTTGACAGTGTGAAAAATAAATGATATAATTATATAAACTATTATTCAAAAAGTATCAGAACGGAGAACAACCATGAAAAAAGGTGCGGCACTTATTTTGGCAGTACTAATGTTGCTTTGCTCGTGTAAATCAAGACCTAACATTGAAAAAGAGGAAAGCGTACTTCCCACGGATGAAGCGAAAAGTCCTACAAAATATTGGTTCAGCAATGCCCCCGTAACCTCAACCGATGAAACGCTCGCTGAAACAACAGTTGAGGAACTTTACAAAAAAGCCAAAACGGTTTTCATGGGCAGCCTTTCTTCGGGAGCGTTTGAAAACGCTAAGGTAAAGCTGTATTTCAATGCCGACGGAAAGAGCGAAATAACGGAAGTCCCCTCTGATTTAGGTGAAAAAGCGGCGGAGTTTGTGCGTAATGTAACGCTTCGTTCAAAGTATGTTGAGATTTCTCTTGACAGCCGTTTTTCCGACGGTATTGGCGTATCCTGCGCCGAATTGGATGGGACGGAAATCCCCAAAGCAATGCCGAACTCCTATAATTTCGCGGACGGAGTTTTTGAGGGAGAGCTTTCGAGGATAAAAACCTGCCCCGCTCTGAGAAACGGCGTTTCCCTCGCCGAGTATGAATACGGCAGTATGCCCGAATGTATTGAGAAATTGAACGCTTACGCCGAGGCGGCGGCACAGACTGCGGATGAGGTTTTGCGGAAAGAAGAAAACCGCTTTAACGATTTGTATATAAATAGCTACGGAACGGCGCATACCGTTCTTTGCCGAGATGAAAACGGCTGGAAAATAAACGGCGATTATAACAACGAGATACTTACCGATGAATGTACCGAAAAAATCATATCGGCGTTCAATCAAAACAAAACCCTCTCCGAGGCTGTCAATTGCACGGTACAGCTTATGTTTTATATGGAGGAGTTCGTTGGCGTATCGGCGAATTATTCCGCAGATGAAAAGTATTTCGCAACCTACGATGTTCCGGTTGGCGAGACTTGGAAAGCGCCGTATGAGCAGAGTTACTACGACAAAAGTTTCCTTTTCTGGAACGGCACGGACGGCTGTCTTAAAGGAGAAAACGGCAGACTTTGCCCCGTTGGCACATATTGCGTTGAAACAAAAGAACCGTTGGGAGTTTATGTTTCTCCTTCCGTAATGGGTGATTGGAAAATAACCCGTGTCGGCGAAAAGCCGTTCGCCGAATATGCCGCGGAGGTGTCCGACGATTATTATGACTATACGCGTCTTGTCTGCAAAATATCCGAAAGCAAGCTTTTCCTGTACGGCGGCGACCTTTCGGTAAGTCTGTATGATATGGAGAAAAACGGCGACGGCTATAATATTCTTTACAGCGGTCAAAAGCACGGAACGCTTACCGCTAATGATGACGGCACGCTTACGTTGAATATCCGTCACGGATTTACGAAAAACGATATGTCGATTCCGCTGACGTTGGAGCGTTATATTCCCGAAATATCGGAGGATTACGACTATACCCCGCCGAAAAATGAACGGCTTTCCGCCGAGGAATATGCGGCGAGAGATACCGAGAAATACGGTCTGCTTGACCTGTCGGGTGAAAAGGTGATGGGTCAGGAGATACCCGACCCGAATGTCCTTTCGGAGTATCGCCGTTATGTTGCGAATGGCGGCGCGTTTACGGTTGAGATTTACACGGTCGGAGCGGAAAGGTTGGAGTACGAGCTTTCTTCCTATGACGGGAGCGCAGGCTATCAGCGTTCGGAAATAACCGCCTACGACGGCGACGACCCAATAGGATGCGAAACTATCACGATAAACGGCGGCTGTTATGAAAGCTATTATAAGCTTGACCGCTACGATATGCGAAAATTCGAGTATCGCACGTCCGACTATGACCCCGCGCCTTACGTTTCTCTGCTCATTGAGAGCGAGTACGGTTCAAGAAAGTTTGTTAAGGCATATATGATAACCATAGGCGGGGTTGAGTATGTCTGCGAGGAATGGAATTTTGACGATATCGACAATCCTATTTACGTTTATTCCGTTGACGGCGTAATAAAAGGCTTTGAGGGCAATTTCTACGGGCAGCCCGTCGTAAGCACCGTAACAAGGCTTGAAAAGCAGGCGGATAAGCAGCTTATCCGCGTTCCCGAAAACAGCATATCGGCAGAGAACCACGATTTTGATTGATTATTGAGGGAGAAAAACATGAATAAAAGAGCAATTTGCGTACTTTTGTGCGCGCTTATCCTGTCCGGCTGCGCCTCAAAAACGCAGTCGGAGGAGTCATCGCATGCTGCGGAAGCGGCGCTTAATGACAAAGCGTAATCCGAGTTAAGGAGCTTATCGAAAACAGCGCAGACCGCAGCGTATATGCCGAAAATAAGGAGCTTCAGCTGACGGACGAGGAATGGACGGATTTGCTTACGCAGTTCAGAGCGCTTCAGGAAACCGAACCTGTTCTCCCAAAGGAAAGAGGGCAGATTAACGGCAGAATCAAGATAACCATAAACGGAGATGAACACAGCCTGTACAGATATACGGGCAAATACAGCGCGTTCGTTTCTATAGACGGAAAATCTGAGTATGCGTGCTCTCATACCGAAGCACTTTTTGACCGCTATTGTGTGGGGGAAAACTCAAACAGCGATATTTCCGTTTCAAAAGGAACTCCCGAGGATAGACTCGTTGGCTTGTCCGTTGAGTGCGCCGAGCCGAAAACGCAGGACGATTATCTTGCCGTAGCGAGGAAAATCGTTGCGCAGTGGCTTGACAGTCTTAAAACCGAAACAGGCAGATATAAGCTGGAAAGCTACCGCTTTACCGACAGCCTTGCGGACAACCGAGTGTTCCACGGCGACGGCTATGTAAACGGCGGCAGGGAGTTCGTGTGCTATGTTGGCTTTGATACTCCGACCGAGGACGAAAGCACGGCATTCTACGCTTCGGGAACGTATGACACGTTCTATCACTATTATTTCGGCCCGGGCGTTTTTGCGAGATTTCGTTGG
>JALEQE010000188.1 GCA_022766825.1 Oscillospiraceae bacterium
GATGATAGATCTCGGATACATTCTCAGAACATTGTTCGAGACGGTTTCATATCCCGTAACAATTGTTTCGTATATGTTTGCGGGCGATACTGCCGCGTTCACCGAACAAGAGGGAAGACAGCTTTCCGCGGCTTACGCTAATACCCTTGTTACAAAATCGGAACTTGATTTATATCAGAGCAGAAAAAAGCGCTTTTGGCAGCAATATTCGGATACGATTGAGATAAGCTCGGATAAGCCGCCGTATACGGCATGCTATATAACAAATGCCGAAGCAACATATGAAGAAACAATGGAGAAAGCCGCATTAAAAATAATGTGTGAACCCGGAAATATTTTTGCGCAGGACGATGACGCGGAGAAAATGATGTCGCATAATATGCTTGAGAAGGACGGTTCGCATAAGTTCTGTTATCTGGCATATTCATCGGCTGTAAATGAAATACCGCTGGGAAAGATTGTTTCTTATATATCGCTGAAGATTTTCGGAAAATACCTGGGAGAGTTGCGCAAAAAATCAATAGGTGAAATGGAATTGGGGAAGATTGCAGGAAAGGTTGCCCCGAATGCTATGCTCCTTGTTTCAAAAGCGGGAAGTGTTCCGAGATTTGAGTTTGATGAAAATTTAAATCCTCTTTTTTCGGTAAAGTCTCTGAAAAATGGCGTTGAGGCTTCAAAACGTTATGTGAACGAACGTCTGGAAGAGATCGCGGAGCTTTGCGGTAAAGGTGCTGAAATTCTGTTGCCAGAGCTGTCTGCTCAGATAAAAAAATTGTGCGAGAATGCTGTACGTGACAAAAACAAAGGACCTTATTATGCTTTGGAGATCATTAAGGCTTGTTTATCTAAGCTTTCTGACGCCGATAAAAGTGTTGAACAGCAAATGATGACGATTGATGACGATGTTTCGCACGAGGAAAAGTTGCTTGCGGCAATACAGAAAAAGTTGAAAATTACACCGAATTTTATGGCTGCAAAGCAGGTTGAAAGTTATGTAAGTCATCTGAAAGAATATATGAAATACAGGTTCACACAGCTTACGGGAAATATAATAATGGATTTTTATAAGCATTTGTACAGTGAACTTGACAAATATGCGGAGGAAAGTCTGCGTACAAGGTCTTATGTGTTTGATTTAATTTCAGAACATATGGACGAAATATTGAACGGTGAATCACAGTATATGGGTTTTGGAGTAAATGAAGCGTTTGATCCGCTTGACCCTCAGAGTTCGGATATTCGCGCCGCTCTTGATAAAATGGTGGATTCCATACCGTCCGCTAAGCTTGAACTTGCAATGAAACGCGCTGATCTGTTGACAGCGGCTCAGAATGGTGTGACTGAGTTTATAAGCGAACTCCTTGTTATCGTTGACATCTGCGTCGGTGATTTTACCGAAAAAGGCTATGATGCGATCTGCAAATACTTTAACATTTCAAACTCACTGTCGTGGGGAATGGAGCATTGCTTCGGTCGGGTCAATATAACTACGCCGACAACAAATGGTACGCCGCTTACGCGAGTTATATGTCCCAGTACGGCAAAGCCTGAAGATATTGCGCCGTTACGCTCGGCACATAAGGAGCTTAACGATATATGGAACGCGTCTGCCTCCTCGTTTTCTGTTAGCGTTATACGCATACAGGGTGCTGTTAAGCTGGAAGAATTTGATAATTATACTCAGTGGGAGAATATGCGCTACGCATATGTCAATGATTCGCTGAAAAAACACGGTATTCACATATTCGGATAATATTTCGGTACTTTATGAGAAAAAAACACAGAACGACAAATGAATTAACTTACAAAAAGACAACTGCGCTGGTTTTTGACAGGTTTTACGGTGAAAAACCAAAAGCGGCGGCGGTAATAGCAGGAAGAATTGCAATCGCGGTAGCAATCGCATTTTTGTGTATGCAATACGTCTTTTCAATGTACGACCTTCCGGTTGACAATATTCCTTTTCCGCTTATCGCAATGGGATTTGCGATAGTGTTTTCTCTGCTGTTTGTTTTTGCCGGGAAAAAAAGTATAATCATATCTGTTATGGCAATTGTGAGCGCCGTTTTGATACTATGGCGCTTCAATTCTTTTTGGGAAAAGTTTTCCTACTTTGTTGACGCTATGCTTCTGCAATGCGACGGACGGTTGTTTGACGCCGGAAGTTACACTATTCACGCTCCGCAATTTCTTGAAATAAACGGTATATATACAGAAGCGTATGCTTATGGGGTGATTTTCGGGTGTGTGATTTTATGTGCGCTGTTTGCACTGATAACTGCCGCGGGTCTAATCGGAAAACCTCATATCATTCCGTCAATTGCAATGTTTTTGTTGCTGTGGTGTCCGCGTTTGCTTGCGGAAAAATTGTATTTTGATTGGCAGCTGATATTTATTACCGCGTTGTATGCGGGCGTTATTGTGATCGGTTCGTATTACCGTAACGGTCTGGCTATACGTCATGTTTATGCAACGGGAGGTTATCGCCGTAAATTAGCAAAGGATAACAGGCGTTTCGACGCGGCTGTAAAGTCGCAAAGCTATGAACATCGCGCGGCATCGCGCGGACTTCACTATTCAAAATATTTTTCTGCGGCGATGAGCGCAACGGCGATGTTTATTGTGGTAGGGCTTGTTCTGAACATTGCTTTTCCTGATAATAATGGTATAAACTACGATTCGTTCTATGAACTGCTTCAAGGACTTAAAATCGGTAATAATACAAGCAGTTCCCCTTTCAGAAAAGGTCCGGAAGCCGATTATTTCACAAGCCCGTTTAATTCAATATTCAAGGATAACAAGAGATTAAAATTGTCATCCCCTTCAAGTAGTACAAAAGAAATTCTCCGCGTGACGAAGGACAGCAACGACCCTGTTTATCTGCGCGGCGATATCGGAATTGAATTTGACGGAGTTTCGTGGTCGTCACCCGTTACCGAAGAACCTTCGGATTGGAAAAACAGCGCTCTATCTGATTATTGGCTCCCTGTTGAGATGTCGGCAATAGGAGTTATTTTTGAGAACTTTGTAAACGCAAACCGGGTTGATTACGATTACCACGGTATCGGTACGAAAACAAGCGTTGACGTTGAGTATCTATGCGACACGGACGTTGTGTTTGCGCCCGCATATGATGAGCAATACGGAGTTTTCGCAAGTGATGATTATACCGTATTCGGAGATTTTGCCGCGCGGCGTAAAACCGACAGCGCAGAAAACGAGAAGTTGAGTTATATTGCGGTTGTACCGAATTACACTGACGCGTCCGACAGCGATGATTTGAGACAATTTAGTTTAGTTCTTCAATCGTATTCGTACTATGGAACTTCATTTTTCGACAATGTAATTTCACAAAAGAATATTGAAGTGAGAAATAAATCGGAAGGTAATTACGAAAGTTATATTGATTATGTAAACAACCATTATCTTGGCGTTCCCGAAAAGATGAAATCACAGCTTGACGAATACGCGGAAAAATCGGGATTGTTAAAAATCAAGGAAACGGAAATGGAAAAATGTTTCGACATACTTGGAAACGATTATGACAGTAGGTCGCGAACGCTTGCCGAACGTTTCTGCAGCGCTATGATTTTATCCGATTTTTTGAAAACAAACTACAATTATTCTTTGAATGCAAGAATAGACAGCAGAAATCCCGTTATGAGTTTCTTGAACGACACGAAAAGCGGTCACTGCGCTCTGTACGCAAGCGCAA
>JALEQE010000005.1 GCA_022766825.1 Oscillospiraceae bacterium
AAAGCGGGCGGAACAAAGGACGCTTATATAGTAAGCTTTGTTGATGACTGGGAAGATAAAATCGTATGGGAAAGCCCCGATTCGTTAATTTCCGAAGAATGGTTGCCCAATGATAAAGATTATCATACACGGAATAAAATGTCGTGGATAGCTATTTCCTTGATTGAGAATTTTGCACGAATGGCGGACGAAAACGTTGATACAAGCGAATTTGAAAAAATACCGTCTATAAAAAGGATACCTTTGGGTATGTATATCTTTGAAACATTTCAGGGGACGTATTCGATACTTGTTTATGATTCTAACAAGGAAATGTATGAAAATTTGATTAAGGATTTGCCGAACATTTTCGAGGATTTTGGAGTAGACACGGAAGAACTGCCCGATGATAAACTTACAGAAATGATAAAGTATTGCAGAGATTATTATTTCAGCAATAATACGTTCCCGCCTTTCAGCGAAAAAGACATGGGTCTGTTATTGGAGTTCTACGCCGAAAAGGAAATTGAACCGACATTTATCCCATTATCAGAAATTGAAAGGAAATCGGTTCACCCCGCAGATATTGCAAAGCATATTATTGACGAAGATATGCGCCGTTCGGAGCAAAACGAATATTTGCAAAAAATGTGGGACGAAAATCAAAATCTCAAAATATATTATAATCAGTTCATGTTTTTCAAAAAGCAGGTTCAGATTGAGCTTGACCGATGTGAAGGTTATATCCGCACCGAAGATAATTCTGAATATAATCCTAATGTTACATACACCAATCGCGAATTAGAAAAATTTACAGTTCAAGAATTAAAAGAAATTGCGCCCGATTACATTAATCCGATTATTGAAAGCGTTTACGCGGCGGCGAAAAACTCCGACGGCGAATACGTCTGCGCAATGTGCGGACAAACATTTAAAGCCCGCAGGTATTTACAGATAGACCACATAAAACCGATGAGCAAGGGTGGACTTACAGTTCGTGATAATTTGCAGATTTTGTGCAGACATTGCAACGGAAAGAAAGGTGATAAAGAATGATTTACACAAAATATCTGTTTACTCCCCTTGATTTATCGAATTTTATATTCTATAATGACCTTACATATTCCCGTCAGAAAGAAGTTTTAAAAGACCTGTTTGATAATCACAATGAGGAAATAGTTTCACCTTTCCGTGATGATTTTATCCGTTTTCAGCGCGCTGTAAACGATATTCTGATTAAGGACGAGCTGACTTACGAACAACGCGAAGAAGCGGAAATGATTATGCACGAAGTGAACGGCTTTTCAACGGAAACCACTTCCGAACCCGACTATTACGGCGCGTACTTCAAGCTAATCAAATTGAGATTGTTATATGCGCAGGATTACTGCAAAATCAAGATGAAAAATCTGCTCTCGGATTTTGGCTACCAACGCCGCAGCGAACAACTCCTCACCCGAATGAACAGAGCGATAAATCGGCTGGGTATTGTGCCGTATAAGCGCGGTTACGAGCCGTGCAACCTTGCAACTACAGGACTTGACGATACAATAATTTTCAGAATAGCCTGAGATAAGCAGCTATTTAATTAACGTTGGCAACAAATTCTTGATTTGTAACTCAGAAAATACAAAAATGCCGCAAGCCATCCGGTTTGCGGCAAATTGGCACGGGCAGAAGGACTTGAACCCTCGACATACGGTTTTGGAGACCGTCGTTCTACCAACTGAACTATACCCGTAAAACTAAAGGGCAAGGCACAAAGCCTGCCCTTAAGCTCAAATAACTGGTGCGCCAACAGGGACTCGAACCCCGGACCAACCGGTTATGAGCCGGTTGCTCTAACCAACTGAGCTATTGGCGCGGATAGCTCAAACTGAGCATTTGCGGTTAAAACCGCATAATTTGGTGACCCGTGCGGGAATCGAACCCACGTTTACGGCGTGAGAGGCCGTCGTCTTAACCGCTTGACTAACGGGCCGGAATAAATTTTAAGGAATAGGTAATGCCTATTCCTTAAAATGTGGTGCACCTTCAGGGACTCGAACCCTGGACCCACTGATTAAGAGTCAGTTGCTCTACCAACTGAGCTAAAGGTACATAATGTCGGCGCCTCTCTATCTTCCCGGGCAGTTGCCCACCGAGTATTGTCGACGCAAACGAGCTTAACTACTGTGTTCGGAAAGGGAACAGGTGGACCCTCGTCGCCATCGGCACCGACTATGGAGAGCAGAACTCTCA
>JALEQE010000006.1 GCA_022766825.1 Oscillospiraceae bacterium
TGAGAGTTCTGCTCTCCATAGTCGGTGCCGATGGCGACGAGGGTCCACCTGTTCCCTTTCCGAACACAGTAGTTAAGCTCGTTTGCGTCGACAATACTCGGTGGGCAACTGCCCGGGAAGATAGAGAGGCGCCGACATTATATAACACAGCAGCTTTATAACTGCTGTGTTTTCATATTCCTCCGTAGCTCAGTCGGTAGTAGCACCTGACTGTTAATCAGGGTGTCACTGGTTCAAGTCCAGTCGGGGGAGCCAACTAAATGTTACCAAAAAGATATTATGCCCGTAAACGGCTGTACAAAGCCATTTGTGGGCATAATTTCTGTCAAAAACAGGATTCACAGTCCATAGATATTTTCGACACGAAAATGGACTTGAACCCTCCCCTACAAAATTTTTCCGGTTGAAACTGGATATTTTGACGAAAAGCCCTGTGAATGGTTTCTCGATTTTGAGGAATCAATCACAGGGCTTTTTTTGTTACACAGAGTTGTTACCAAAAAGATGCCGACGGGATTTGAACCCTTTTAGCTACAAAATTTTTACGGTTGAATTTATGCAACTCGCACAACACGCCTGTGAGCAATCTCTTAATTATGAGAGGCTGATCATGGGCGCTTTTTCTGTTTTCCGACAAAGTTCGGAAGTGACTATCAGTCAGCAAGCTGTGACAGGGCTTGAAATAAAATTATGGAGGAACTACCATGAGCAATGAAAGTAAGCAGAATGCGCAGCCCAAACCCAATTGCCCGCTGATTGGGGAAAATGGAAACATTTTCAATCTTGTCGGAATTGCGGCAAGAACTTTGAAAAGAAACGGTTTACCCGAGCAAGCGTCTGAGATGACAGGAAAGGTCTTTGACAGCGGAAGCTACGAGGAAGCCCTCAGGATCATCGGTGAATACGTCAACATAACCTCGGTTGACGATCCCGATGAGGATTTCGGAATGAATATGGAATAGATCATTCCACACGAAAAGGAGAATTTGACATGATCAAAGCAACAATGTGGAACGTTGGCATTAGTGAGCTTAATACCGATTATTTTGTTTTCTCCGGTGCCAAACAAACACAAACCATTAAGCGATAAACAGAGAAAAAAATCATCTGTTCTGTCAATTATAATTGCATTGGCATTATCTGTGATTGGATTAGTGCTGATTGCTTTGGGGGTTTCTTTTGGAACTATGATTATCACTACTGTTGCTATGATATCAGTTTTGATAATAGTAGAAATATTTATGAAAAGGGGGGGGTATCATGAAAGCTAAAAAGGCAATTGCAAACATCATTGAAAAAATAGCACTAAAAACAGCGAAAGCTGCCTGTGGTGTAGCATCGATGTATGGTGTTTACCAGCCTAAAGAGCCTGCGAATCTGAAGAATATCATTTAATAGATGATGACCCGACATCTGATTTTGCATCAAGCACTTCCGATGACGGAAACACGGAAAAAGTAGAAAGCGGTTCAACACAAAACTTGGCGCTATCAACATCTGACAGCACAGAAATATTAACGGCTGAAAGCTCAATGGGTTCATTAAATTCAAGTCCGGCAACGTCGGATATAACTTCCAGTACATCGCAGAGCAGAACACAAAGTTCATTGAATGTTTCGGCAAATTCAAATACAAGCAAAATGACATAAAGGAGATAATGTATTATGTATAACAAATGCACAATGATGGGGCGCATTGTAAACGACCTCGAACTTCAAGTTACCCCAAATGGTACACCTGTATGCACTTTCAGGATTGCAGTAGAAAGGCAATATAAAAGCAAAAACGAGGAAAGAATAACTGACTTTTTTAATATTGTGGCTTGGAGAAAAAAGGCGGAATTTGTAACAAAGTGGTTTGCCAAAGGCAGAATGATATTGATTGACGGCGAAATGCAAACAAGGCAATACACCGATAAAAACGGAAATCCTGCAACTTGGTACGAAATAATCGCAGACCACATAACATTCACAGGCGAAAAGAAACTTGATAATTTCCCATCGGCTGCCGTCCCTGAACCAAATCATACAGACACTTCTGTCCCTGTGGATATTCCGCCCGAACCCGCAGAACTTCCGCCCGAACCGATGGATTATGAAGATGATTATCCGTTTTAAAAAATGCTAATTTCTATTGACAATCGTTGAAAATAAAGGTATAATATAAGTAATCAAACTTCAATCATACGGCTTATGCGGTGTATCTAAAAAGGAAGGAGCGTTGATATGGAGTATCTTTCGCCAAAACTTGATATTGTATTTAAAAAAATGTTCGGTGACGCAAACAATTCAGATATGTTGAGAAATTTGGTAAGCGCATATCTGGGAATAGACACAAATGGCAAATTTGAACTTTCAAACACCGAAATTACTCCCGAGGAACTGGAACGAAAGTTCGCAAGACTGGATTTGAGAATATCCACCGATACAAGCGAGATTGACGTGGAAGTTCAAGTGCTTAACGCACCCGATTACAGCGAACGGAGTATTTACTACTGGGCTTCCCTGTATTCTTCAACCGTAAAGCGCGGTGAGGAATACGGTACTGCCAAAACCACAATGGCATTGAATATACTGGATTTCAAAATGTTCAACTGCGACAATTTCAACACCAATTTCACATTCTACGACCCCAAAAATAAAGTTACATTAAGTGATAAAGCGCAGATTTCATTTATTGAACTGCCAAAAATCCGCACAGTAACCAAGGAACAGATTGCGAACGATGAACGAATTGCGTGGGCAGCGTTCTTCAACGCGAAACGAGAGGAGGATTTCAATATGCTGAATAAAGTTACTACAAACCCTAATGTACAGAAAGCGGTTACAATTATCCGCGAACTCAGCGCAGATGAAAAAATCCGCGAAGAAGCAAGAAAACGTGAAGAAGCCCTCTACACCGAGAGAAGCGCCCTAAGTTCAACTTACGATAAAGGCGTAAGCGATGGTATAGCAAAAGGTAGAGCCGAGGGCGTTGCACAAGTTATTGCAAATATGAAAGCTTTGGGAATGAGCGAAACTGAGATTAAGCGCATTCTGAACGCAGGAAAATCCTCTGAACAGGAACATAAAAACCAAAATCCTACGCCAAAGCGCGGAAGAAGATAAAAATCAACAGTCAAGTTTCCCCGTCTGAAAAATTCAGACGGGGTTTTTTATTTAAAACCCGCTGACCTATCGGCAATACGGGGAAAAAACAATGAAGTGCCTGCGATTCAAACAACAGGCAGAAAGGAATTACTATGAGCAACACAAAAACAGAATGTACGGGAATGGTGATTTTATCCGAAAAGGACAGCCACACAAAAGCTATCGCCACGGTAACGGTAAACGATGAGTTTGTCCTCAAAGGTCTTAAAGTCGTTGAGAGTAAATACGGCTTGTTTGTCGCAATGCCGTCGCGCAAGTTCGGCAATGATTATCAGGAGGTAGTCTTCCCCGTAACAAAAGAAGCGCGCGAACAGCTTTTTGACACGGTTTTGAACACATACTCAAAGTTACAGGAAGAAGGACTTG
>JALEQE010000001.1 GCA_022766825.1 Oscillospiraceae bacterium
TGCCGAAAAAGGCGGTTATCCGCTCTGGGACGGCAGTTACACAATATTCGGTCAGGTGTACGAGGGATTTGATGTTCTTGACAAATTGTCGGGCGTTGATGTAATCACAAGCAGTGATGGTGAGCTTTCCAAACCCAAAACCGATATTATTATTGAATCGGTAAAAATCACGGAATATGTTGCTCCCGAACCCGAACCCGAGCCGGAGTCAAGCACTTCATCAAAGAAATAAATTGGATTTAATATCGCAATTTGAATTGTAAAAACATATTTGTTTTTGCCCATAATTCAAATTCTTCAATAATATCGAGATTTAGGGAAAGAGGAAATATGTAAATGAAACAATATCATTTTTATTTTAAGGATAAACATTCATTCAAAAAGGATTTAACCATTTTTAAGGAAAAAACAGGAAACAAACAAGTTATATTTCAGGTGTTTTCCGAAGTTTTATACACCGATGAAGTTGACGCCGCGCGTTCGGTTATCGATAAGGTTTTCCCAGACGCACCATATATCGGAGCGTCAACGGGTGGTACGTTAATCAACTGCGAATGTGCGAAACCGATTTCAGTTGTAGCTTTGGTTTTTGAAAGTCAGACAACAAGAGCGGAAGTACGCGAATACGATATTTCGGTCGATTCGCTTGAAAATATTGCCGAGAAGATTGTAAAGTTCACGAACGAGAATTTGTGGATAAAATCAATTGAGCTGTACTACCCCGTTCCGAAGCAATCAACAACGAATTTCTGCGCGCTTATGTCAAAAATTCGTCCCGAAGTCCAGATAACGGGCGCGGTAACTTGCAGTATGGATATTACAAGCGATGCCTGTGCGCTCTTCACGAGTGAATCCAAGAACAAAAGTTCGTCAACGCTTATGGCGGTGGCATATTACGGCGGCGATGATTTGAACGTATCGTCATACTGCGTGCAGGGATGGCAGCCGCTTGGACGTGTGTTCAAAGTCACGAAAGCGGAAAAATCCGTAATATATGAGCTTGACGGAACGCCCGCCTGCGATATATACAAAAAGTACTTAAACGTTGAGGGTGACGAGAATTTCTTCTTCAACACGTTGGAATTTCCGCTGTATGTAATGTGCAACAACGTTCCGGTGTTGAGAACGCCGCTTTCTGCCAATCCTGACGGCTCGATAACCACAAGTTCCGATTTTGAAATAGGAGATGAGGTTCGCATTTCCTACGGCGACCCCGTAACGATAGTCAACAGCATAACACGTGACAGCAAACGTTTGGAAGAATTTGGTCCGGAAGTTATGCACATTTTTTCCTGTATCGGAAGAAAAAAATACTGGTCAACCAAAGAAGCGACTTATGAAATCGCACCCATTGCTCCGATTTCCAATTCATCAGGTTTTTTCTCGCTCGGAGAGTTTCTGCGCTCAAACGGCAGTCTTGTTCAGCACAACGTAACAATTGTTATCTCGGCAATGCGTGAAGGAGATAAAAACACAACAAAGAAGAAAACCAATGTTGACAAAATTTATTCAAATACAAAACGTTCACTTGCGTCCCGACTCGCGACATTCATCGGAGTGACCTCTGCAGAATTGCAGGAAACCAACCGAAAGTTGGCACAGGCGGCAATTACAGACGGATTAACGGGACTGTATAATCGCAAAGAGATACAAAAACTTATTGAAAACGAGATTGAAAACCACAACGGCAATTTTACGCTTATTATGCTTGATATCGATAATTTTAAAAGCGTAAACGATACTTACGGTCACAAATCGGGTGACGATGTTATAATTGCTCTGTCAGAAATACTTAAAGACACTGCGAAAAACTGCGGATTTAACGCGGCTGTCGGCCGCTGGGGCGGCGAAGAATTTATGATGCTGGTCTGCAACTCGGATACTACTTCTTCAAAAGTAATCGCCGAAAAAATCCGCGATCAATTCGGAAAAACGAAGTTCGATTCAATTCCCTCACAAACCGTAAGTGTTGGAGTTGCGAAATTTACCGAAAACGAGGGCATAGACTCCGTTTGTTCGAGAGTTGACAACGCGCTTTATAAAGCAAAGGCGGAAGGGAAAAATAAAGTTATCACCGCATAATATCTTTAAAGAGATATATTATACAAATGCACTGTTGCCCTCCGATGTCAGGAGGGTGATTTACTGTATGAAATACTGCGCGGCAGATGTCATTTTTTAGGCAACACAGCACAAAGCCGTAAGGCGTTCTCTGTGCGGTATTGCCTTAATTATGTATCGATAAACGCCCCATTACTTCTTGACATTTTAAAATAGGTATGTTATAATAAAACAAAAAATTCAGAATGGAGATTTAGAATGAAGATTCTTTGTGTTGATTACGGCGATAGCCGCACGGGACTTGCGATAAGCGATGAGGGCGAAATTCTTGCTTCTCCGCTTGAAACAATATATATGCACGACTTTGACCGCTGTGCCGAAATGGTGGCGGAATCGGCGCGCAAAAACAAAGCGGAAATGATTGTTGTCGGCGACCCTATCAATATGAACGGTACCCGCGGCGAGCGTTCCGAAAAATGCCGGTTGTTCGGTGATAAAGTCCATGAGCTTACCGGTTTGACGGTTAAGATGTGGGACGAACGTTCTTCAACTGTCACAGCTATCGGATATATGAACGACATCAACAAACGCGGCAAGAAACGCAAAGAGGTTCTCGACCAGGCTGCCGCTGCGGTTATCCTCGACAGCTATCTGGGATACAGAAAAAATCACCCCGATGAATAAATACGGTTATCCGGAGGAAATGAAATGTACAGAGTTTCATTCACGGGTTATCGTCCCGAAAAGCTCCCGTTTTTTGGCGAGGACGACCCACTTTGTATTGATATGAAAAAACGGCTTTCTGTTCAGATACAATCTCTTATTGCGGACGGCGCGGACGAATTTTATTCGGGTATGGCGCTCGGAGTTGACACATGGGCGGCAGAAATCGTATTGGAATTAAAAAAATTATATCCAAAAATAACCTTGACCGCAGTTGTTCCCTGCCCCGAACAATCCGACAGGTGGACTGACACACAGAAAACACGCTATCATAATATTATTAAACAATGCGATAAAGCAATCACGACATCACCGCACTATACCAAAAGCTGTATGCTAAAACGAAACAAAGCTCTTGTTGAACTATGTGATATTCTTGTCGCGGTATTTGACGGAAAAAGCGGCGGCACAAAGCAAACCGTAAATTACGCAACCACCAAAGGGAAAAAAATAATCATCATTTCACCGATAAATTCATAACCATATTTACATAAAAACTGCCTTACGACATTTAGCCGCAAGGCAGTTCCGTTTATAAACTATAATTTGAACCCAAATTTTCAAAGCATAGCGTAACCATTTTTGATGCTATTTCCGCAGCCTGCTCAACCGACAATCCCTCAGAGTGATTGTGCCATTCAAGGTACATATTGAAAAAGCCGCCTACTATAAACGCCGATATAACTGCTTCACTCTTGCCATGAGTACGGCACATACGTTCAAGCAGAAGATCAGTCATTCCCTTTATAATATTTTTCAGACGCGACATCAGCATACCGCGCATATCAACGCGCACCAAATGAAAATAATAATCAAATTCAACCGATATAAGAGAATTAAGTCCTATGAACAGATCGTACGCGCTCTGCTGCGGTGCTTCCAAATCTATTCCCTCAACAAGTTTTCCCAACGCGTCCACAAGATCACTCTCGATCTCGTCCAGAATATCTGTTATGTTCCTATAGTGTATATAAAATGTCCTACGATTGACATTTGCTTTTTGCGTAAGCTCACTGATACTTATTGATGAGATATCCTTTTCCTCCATCAGTTTAAAAAGAGCCTCTTTTATCGCCTTTTTTGTCCGAATTACCCTTTTGTCAGAATCGTGTCGTGAGGCACACTCAGTCACTTCAGGTCATCCCTTTCAAAAATCGTATTTATTCTTCCGGATGCCGGATGCAAAATATTTTACATATATGAATAACTATGTTTCATTATCTTGAAATGTCACTGGATTTTTTCAAATCTAATCCATTTTTTAATCGAACAGAACTATTTTATTCAATTTTAATGTTTCGCGCACATCAATAACTCTTTGGTTCGCGCTTCCTTTCCAATGAAGTTTGGGGTCGCGCTGTTCCAGAATAAACTCACCGTCGACAATTACATCGCAGTATTGAACGATTTCAAGTCCTTTTATTTCTTCAAATGTAAATCCCGTATAAAGCCAAACAGTTTTTTCAGGAAACAATTCCTTGCATTTTTTCGCAAGCTCGGTTATTTTCCCGCGGTTTTGAGGATGGAGAGGATCGCCGCCGCTGAATGTAACGCCGCTTATATAATCGGGCGCGATTTTATCGAACAGTTCCCGCTCCGCCACGTCGTCAAACGGCAATCCGCCCTCTATGTCCCATGTTATAGGATTCTGGCATCCTTTGCAATTATGTGTACAGCCCGCAACCCAAAGCACAGTTCTAAGACCATCGCCGTTGAGCATATCGTCGGTGGTTATATTATGATAACGCATTTTTCAAGTTCCAATCGTTCCAATGTTTTTTTTACATACTCTTTCTGTCCGCAATTTCAGCCATTTTCGCCGCATTAAGGCGAGTGTCGCCCTTAACTCTCGAATAGCTGAGATAACCGTTCATACGGTCAATCTTTGTAAGGTTGCGGCTGCCGCATTTCGGGCAAACGTCCATTTCAAGCTGTTCGTAACCGCAGTCATCACAGTACGCCAGCGAAAGATTTACGCCCTCGTAAAATCCCTTCTGCATTGCGCGGCGAACAAGGCTCTTAACTGCGCCCTTGTTGTAGTCAATCGGGTAACGCACATACTGAATTTTACCGCCGTTGAACAAGTTCCAGAAACGTTCCTCGCGGTCTTGTTTCTGAATTGGCGTGATGTCCTCGGTAACGTGACAGTGGAACGAATTTGATACATATTCGCGGTCGGAAACATTCTCAACGATACCGTACTTCTTGCGGAACTGCTTTATCTGCAAACCGCAGAGGTTCTCCGCGGGAGTTCCGTAAATTGCATAAAGGTGACCGTCCTCTTTTTTGAACTCGTTTACGCGCTTGTTGACAAACTCCATAGTTTTAAGCGCAAAACTTCCGTCCTCGGCAATCGATTTCTTATCGGCAAGCTGTTCAAGCTCATTAAGCGCGGTAATACCAAAACTTGCGGTCGCGGACTTAAGCAAAGGCTTGATTTTATCGTGAATACCGAGATGACCGCCGTAAAAACCGCCCTCGCAATATGCCAGCGGGTTTGTTGACGCTTTCATTTCACCGAGGTATTCATAAGTGCGAATATGAATTTTTCTGATAAGGTTGAGGTAATAGTCAAGCACTTCAAAGAAGTCCTTGCCCTCCTGCACCGACTTCGCGTAAATCATCGGCAAATGCAATGAAACAGCACCGATATTGAAACGTCCTATGAA
>JALEQE010000023.1 GCA_022766825.1 Oscillospiraceae bacterium
CCGTATTATTGCTTGTTTGATTTTTCTCACACCCGGTAAGAGCCAACGCAAAGCAACATAATAATGCTGTAACTTTTATTTTCATATATTCTTTCCCTTGTCCATTTTAATATATAGTCATTATACAATATTATTATAAAAAAGTCAAGTTATGAATATGTGATTATCTGAAAAAAGATAGTTGTTCGGGTTCGGGAAAGTCGCGCAGATATTCAAAAATCCGGTTTGAGTACTTTTCAATTCCGTATTTGTCACATTCTTCATCAAAAATTCTCCAAAGCCTTTCGGCGTTCGGTGAAGCAATTTCGTAAGCGTTTCCATAAGTTGAAATGTATCGCTGTTTCAGTCCCGGGAAATGACGGTCAAGCTGTGAATAAAAGTACTCGCGGTCGCCGTTTCGCAGAGTAAGCCCCATTCCGAACGAAATTATCCCGTAAACACCCGCCTCTGCACACGTTCCCACGATTTTGCGGACGTTATCCTCCGTATCGTTTATGAACGGCAGCAGGGGAGTAAACCACACAACTGTCGGAATAACGCGCTTTTTCATTTCGCAAAGGACTTCCGCGCGCCGTGAAGTAACGCAGACATTCGGTTCTACTACTCGGCAAAGTTCGTCGTCTGCGGTAGTGAGGGTCATTTGAACAACGGCTTTCGCGTTTCTGTTGATATTTTCCAAAATATCTATATCCCGCATTATCATATCCGATTTGGTAAGTACCGTTACCCCGAAACCGTATTTTTCTATTATTTCAAGACAGCGCCGTGTCAGGCGCAGTTCACGTTCGGCGTGAAGATACGGGTCGCTCATAGCTCCCGTGGCAATCATACAGCAATGCCGTTTGGATTTCAGAGCCGTTTCAAGAAGTTCGGGCGCGTTTTCCTTTACTTCTATATCTTCAAACGGGTAGTTCATCTGATAGCAGTCGCTGCGGGCATCGCAGTATATACAGCCGTGCGAGCAGCCGCGGTAAATGTTCATTCCGTTGCCCGAATTAAGTATTCCTTTCGCTTGGATTTTATGCACAACATCACCTGTTCATTAAAATATATTATATGAATATTATAACGGACATACTGCGAATTGTCAAGAAAAATCGCATAAAATGGCGCATTATTGGTAAAAACAGTAATATTGCACAATAAATTATTAAAAAAATTATGCGAGTTTGTTAATGTTTTTTGAAAAAAGCCTTGACAAATGATTTAATTTGTGTTAAATTATAATTAGCACTCAGAGAGCAAGAGTGCTAACATAAATCCAAAGAAGAAATGTTTCAGCGTAAGAGGTGAGGAAAGTGGAACGGCGAGCGGCAAAGATACTGGCGGCGATTGTTGACGCGTATATAAAAACAGGTGAACCGATAGGCTCAAAAGCGTTGGCAGAAGATCCCGAAATTGGCGTATCGTCCGCGACTATCCGCAACACAATGGCAGTCCTTGAACAGGAAGGCTATTTAAATCACCCACATACTTCGGCGGGACGTGTTCCGACATACAAGGGTTTCAGATATTACGTTGAAAACCTTATGAACCCCGAGCCGCTTAATTCAACCGAGATAAGCGAAATTGATCAATTGCTTGAAAACGATATGAGCGATCAGGCAATTGTCGAGAATGCGTCCACGGCTCTTGCAGAAATCACCAAATGCGCCGCTATATCGACAAATCACGTTTCAAAGTTTTCGGTTATCACGAAAGTTGACGTTGTTCCAGCGGGTAAGCGGATGTACGTTCTTCTTATGGTAACCTCGAACGGCGCAATAAAAAACAAAGTCTGCCGAATGCAGTTCGATATGACGAACGAGCAGATGAACGAGTTTACGCAATTCCTGAACGAGCATCTTTCGGGCGTTAATCTTGAAAATATGTCGGAGGAATTTGTAAGCAATCTGACAGCGGCGATGAGCGGCTATATGATGGCGATGGCACCTTTGTTGCACGCGGTGTACGAGCTTTCCGAGGAAATGCTCCGAGATAACGTTGAAGTCAAAGGCGAAACGAATTTGCTCGCCTGCTCCGAAATTCCCACAAGTGATGTAATAAAGTTTATCGAACAGAAGACGGAGCTTTCCGATTTGCTTGAAGGCGCGCTTTCGGGAATAAATATCAGGTTCGGCGAAGAAAACGACACATTCGCGATTTCAAATTCGACGGTTGTTAGCGCAAGCTATTATAAAGACGGTAAGCCCGCGGGGGCAATCGGAATTATTGGACCTATGCGATTGGATTACCGAAAGGTAATTCCTTATATAGAATATCTGAGCCGCAAGGTGACGCAGTTGCTTTCAAATGACGAAAGCGAGCCGCAGTTGCCCGACGGCGAGAAAGGGGACGACAAGAATGACAAATGAAGAGTTGGACGAAAACAAGGTGAATACCGAAGAGACCGCCGAAACGTCACAGGAGCAGAACGATGACACAAAGCAGTCCGAAGGAACAAAAGAAACGGACGCAGTAACCGAGGACGCTCCCGAGGAAAAGACGGCGGACGATGGCGAGGCGGAAAAGGTTGCGAAAGAACTGGCATCCGTGAAAGACCAACTTCTCAGAACAATGGCAGAGTATGACAATTTCCGCAAACGTTCGGCAAGGGAGAAAGACGCTCTCCGCGCAGAAATAATCACCGATGTTACTTCAAAGTTCCTGCCTGTTCTTGATAATCTCGAACGAGCTTTGGCGAATGAATGTTCCGATGATAATTACAAAAAGGGCGTTGAGATGATAAGCAACAGCTTTTGCGATACGCTGAAAAATCTCGGCGTTGAGGAAATCGAAAGCGACGGCGCGCAATTCAATCCCAATCTTCATCAGGCAGTTCAGCGAATTGAGGATTCAGATGCGGAAAGCGGTACGGTTGTACAGACTTTCGCAAAAGGATATAAAATCGGCGATAAGGTTATAAGATTTGCAATGGTCGCGGTTGCGAACTAGTCCGAAAGCAACGCCGAAAGCTAATTAAGGCGGACGGCGATTAAAATAGATTTTGAATTTTAATATATTGTATATCTAGGAGGATAATTATTATGGGAAAGATTATTGGTATTGACTTAGGTACAACAAACAGCTGCGTAGCAGTTATCGAAGGCGGCGAGCCTGTTGTTATCACAAACTCGGAGGGCAGCAGAACAACTCCGTCCGTTGTAGCGTTTACGAAAGACGGCGAACGTCTTGTAGGTCAGCTTGCGAAGAACCAGGCTGTACAGAACCCTGAAAAGACCGTAATTTCAATCAAGCGTCATATGGGTTCGGATTACAAGGTTGATATTGACGGCAAGAAGTACACACCGCAGGAGATTTCCGCGATGATTCTTCAAAAGCTGAAAACAGACGCCGAGAATTACCTCGGTGAAAAGGTTACGGACGCTGTTATCACAGTTCCCGCGTACTTCACCGACTCTCAAAGACAGGCGACAAAGGACGCAGGTCAGATTGCGGGCTTGAACGTTCAGCGTATCATCAACGAGCCGACAGCGGCGGCGCTTGCTTACGGCGTTGATAAGGAAGAGGATCAGAACATTGTTGTATACGACCTCGGCGGCGGTACGTTCGATGTATCCGTAATCAATGTCGGCGACGGCGTTCAGGAAGTTCTCGCAACCGCTGGTAACAACCACTTGGGCGGCGATGATTTCGATCAGCGTATTATTGATTACCTCAAGGACGAATTCAAGAAGTCCGACGGTATCGACCTCTCAAACGATAAGTTCGCAATGCAGAGATTAAAGGACGAGGCTGAAAAGGCGAAGATTGCTTTGTCCAACTCCACAACCGTAAATATTTCAATTCCTTATATCACAGCGGACGCGACAGGCCCCAAGCACTTGAATGTAACTCTTTCGAGAGCGAAGTTCAACGACTTGACCGCAGATTTGGTTGAGGCTACAATGGGCCCGCTGAAACAAGCTATTTCCGACTCCGGTCTTGAAAAGAGCGAAATTCATAAGATATTGCTTGTCGGCGGTTCGACAAGAATCCCCGCTGTTCAGGAAGCTGTTAAGAACTTCTTGGGCAAGGATCCGTTCAAGGGTATTAACCCCGATGAATGTGTCGCAATCGGCGCGTCAATTCAGGGCGGTGTTTTGAACAAGGAAGTCGGCGGTATCGTTCTTTTGGATGTAACTCCTCTGTCACTTGGTATCGAAACCGCGGGCGGCGTTTGCACTCGTATGATTGAGCGTAACACCACAATCCCGACAAAGAAGTCGCAGATATTCACCACATACGCGGATAATCAGCCGTCCGTTGATATCAACGTATTGCAGGGCGAGCGTGAATTTGCGAAGGACAACAAGTCTATCGGTAACTTCAGACTTGACGGCATTGCTCCCGCTCCCCGTGGTATCCCGCAGATCGAGGTAACATTCGATATAGATGCGAACGGTATTGTAAACGTAACCGCTATGGATAAGGGTACAGGTAAGGAACAGCACATTTCAATCACCGCGTCCACCAATATGAGCAAGGACGATATCGATAAGGCTGTCAAGGAAGCCGAAGCGTTTGCCGCAGAGGATAAGAAGCGCAAGGAAGACGTTGATACCCGCAATGAGGCTGACTCTATGGTTTACAACATTGAGAAGTCTATGAACGAGTTCGGCGACAAGGTTTCCGCTGACGACAAGGCAAAGGTTCAGCCGAAGCTCGACGCTTTGAAGGAAGCGTTGAAGGGTAGCGATATTGAGAAGATCAAGACCGCGAAGGACGAATTGCAGAAGGAATTCTATGCGGTTGCCGAAAAGGTTTACCAGGCAAACGGCGGCAATCCTCAGGATATGGCAGGCGCTGCGGGTGCGGCGGGTTCCGCTCCGAACAGCGATGACAACAACGGCGGTAATGACGACGGCGCGGTTGACGTTGAGTTCACCGAGAAGAAATAATAATTAAGGCATAGTTTATCGTACACCGCGTGGAAACGCGCGGTGTATTTTGCCGTATAGGATAAAAGCTGTCAATAAAGCGAGAGAGGAAATGTAGAGTATGGAGAAGCGAGACTATTATGAGGTTTTGGGCGTGCCGAAAACCGCCACGGACGCAGAGATAAAGAAAGCGTACCGTAAGCTGGCAAAGCAGTATCACCCCGATCTGAACCCCGATAACCCCGAAGCCGAGGAAAAATTCAAGGAGATAAACGAGGCAAATCAGGTGCTTTCCGATCCCGAAAAGCGCGCGAAGTACGACCAGTTCGGTCACGCGGGTGTTGATCCGAGTTACGGCGGAGGCGGCGCAAACTTCACGGGTGGTTTTGACGGCGTAGACCTCGGCGACATATTCGCGGATATTTTTGGCGGCGGTTTCGGCGGTTTTTCAAGCAGTTCGGCTCGCGCGAACGGTCCTCGGCGCGGCTCGGATATTTCCGTCGCGTTGGATATTTCGTTTATGGAAGCGTGCAACGGTGTTTCACACGATATTACCGTAAACCGTTCAGAAGAATGTCCCGATTGTAAAGGTACGGGAGCGGAAATTGGTACAAGCGCGAAAACTTGTCCCGACTGTAACGGTAAAGGTTATGTCACTGTTTCACAGAGGAGTATGTTCGGTATGATGCAGAGCCAGCGTCCGTGTACACGGTGCGGCGGAAAAGGCAAGATTATCGACAAACCCTGCCAGAAGTGCAAAGGCCGCGGTAGCGTAAATATGAAGAAAACTGTTTCCGTTAAAGTGCCTGCGGGTATTGATGACGGAATGACGCTGAATGTTAGAGGACAGGGCAACGTTGGCTCTAACGGCGGAGCACGCGGTGACTTGAAAGTGCGCATTTCCGTGCGCCGTGACCCCGTTTTCCAGCGCGAGGATTACAATATACGCATAGATTTCCCGATAACATATGCGCAAGCGGCATTGGGCGCGGAAATAGAAGTGCCGACAATTGACGGACCTGTTGTTTACAAAGTTCCTGCGGGAACACAACCCGGTACCGTGTTTAGACTTCGCGGCAAGGGCGTGCAGAAATTACAGCGCAGTCCCGGCGACAGAGGCGACCAGTTTGTGAACATAAGCGTAGAAGTCCCCAAGAACCTCAACAAAAAGCAAACAGACGCGCTCCAGGCGTTTGAACAGACGCTTGATGAAAAAAACTACGAAAAGCGTAAAAGCTTTTTTGATAAAATAAAGGATATGTTCAATAAATAAGAAAAATCCTCGCACGTGGGTCAACACGGCGAGGTTTTTTATTTGCAGCTTTGTTTCTTTCGGATTATTCTGTATTACTGCCGATTAGTTCCGCGAGTTCGGAAATTGCGGCTTTGCGTTCGCTTTCGGACAGCATTCCACCGTTCCTGGTACGGAACTTCGCCGAAACGCGGTGAATGTTTTCGCCGATACCGGGTTCTGTTGTCACTTTGATACAATATGCCTCACAGGTTTTTTCGGTATTGTCGGAATGATAATTAAGTGTGATTTTGTTGGATTTTCCCGTAATAAGCATAAGAGCGGCGGTTTTTGTTTTATCAAATGGTTCACGCAGAATACCGTTTGAAAAATATCTCGAACCGCTTAAAACAGCGGTTTTATTATCGTCTGAAACAGTCACGCCGCTCCCGTTTTCAATTATTGAGAACATAGGTAGCAAGGTGTCCCTGTTACATGCGCTGTCTGCGAGCATGTCAAGCAAAGTGGTTTTCGGAGATACGCCCATACGATACGCGTTTTCGATAAGGGAGAGCGGTTTGTCCGCCGAGGTTATGCCCTCCGTGAACTGCAAGTTGACAATACCCTCGGCGGACTCTCCGTTATCAACACAGCAAACGGGCATATTCAGACTGCACCGTAAATCGTAATACAGCGTTTTAATTGCGTCAAGAGCGTTTTTGTTTTTGAAACCGCTTCCGAGTATCAGCAGTTTTGTTTCGCACATATAAATGCGTTTGCCGTCAATCAGCGAAATGCTGTCGATTGCCTGCGAAAGCGTATCGCCGTCGCCGCTTACACGGATAACATTTTCCTGTGACGCGTCGATTGTGTTGCCGCCGCTTCCGCCGCTGCTGAAAAGCATTGCCGTGACGTGATATTGTCCGTCGTAGTCCACGGCGGCGGCTTGGATTATCGCTCTGCCGCCTAGTTCGGTTGAGTCGGAACAGCCCGTTATCGTCAAAGTAATCAAAGTTATCAATGCAAACAGCTTTTTCATTGAGCCGACTCCTTTTTGCGATCTTGTTTAGCGTAATAAACTTCTGTCAAAGCCATTTTCGCGGAAAGCAGCATTGCGCCTACTCTGAAAGCGGCGCACAGCAACCACACAGCCGCCGCGAAACCGTCAAGCCGCTTGAACAGCGAAATATCCGATAATGACGCCGCCGCCGTGAACGGAAATTCGCATTGCCCGTACATTTCACGCAGA
>JALEQE010000024.1 GCA_022766825.1 Oscillospiraceae bacterium
GTCGGCGGCAGATTGTACAAATTGAGCGCAGGTGGGCTGACGCAGCGTTTTCCGCCGAAGGCGGATAATGCGGTCAAGCGAAATTTTGTGCACGCATTATGCGCTTCGCGCAAAACGCTATGACGGAAAATATGCAAGCAAAGGCGTTAGCCGTTAATTGTGCGGTGTTGCCTTAATTTCCCACACAAATACCGCCGTGTCGCTTGACTTAATATCATCGGGTTTAAATTCGGGAACAGCCGAGCGAACAATAGGTTCTTCGCACAGTGAAAAACAGCTTGCGGAATTGTATTCGTTATCTTTTCGGCTGTAACTGATATTCACAAGCTCACCAAGCGTTACCCCCGACGCCGCACATAAAATCACAGCTTTCTCTCGCGCGTCCTCAGCAGCCGCTTTCAGCAGTTTCTCGCTTATTTTATGCGGTTCTTTTACTGTAAACGTGATGCTTTGCTCCGCGTGAGCGTCACTTTCGGAAATTGCCGTAATTGTTTTCGCAAGTTGTTCGCTGTCAAAGTCCAGCGAAAGCTTCAACGCGTATCTGCACGAATAGCCGACAAATTTACGCTTGTAAACGCCGTGCTTGTCGGGAGCGTTTTCATAATCCGTATCCACATCAAAAGACTGTGTTTTCAACTCGTCTTCACCAAAACCAACCGTGCGTATTGCCTCTTGCAGCATTTGAATACGCGAATTTGCGTTTGCGACAGCTGTTGCGTATTCAGATGATTTTGATGTAATGCCAAGCGAAATAATAACATAATCGGGGGTTGCTGAAGCTGTTCCGACACCCTTGACCGTGATTGTTTTCATTATGACCTCCTTACAGCTATAAAAATTCCCTCGTTTCGTGCGAGGGAATTTGATTTTCAATTACGTTTTTATCAGCCGAGAACCGACAGCAGTACACCCGCCGCGACAGCCGAGCCGATAACGCCCGCAACATTCGGACCCATTGCGTGCATAAGCAGGAAGTTGGACGGATTTGTCTTCGCGCCCTCTTTCTGCGATACACGAGCCGCCATAGGAACCGCGGATACGCCCGCTGAACCGATAAGCGGATTGATTTTGTGACCCGAAATAACGTACATCAGCTTGCCGAGCAATATGCCGCACGCCGTACCAACACAGAACGCGATAAGTCCGAGCACGATAATGAATATCGTCTTCCAGCTGAGGAAGTTTTCCGCAACGGCAGTCGCGCCGACCGTGATACCGAGGAATATCGTGATAATGTTCATCAATTCGTTCTGCGCCGTCTTTACAAGTCTGTCGCAAACGCCAGATTCTTTCATCAAGTTACCAAACATCAGCACGCCGACCAACGGAGCGGCACTCGGTACGATAAGCGATACGATAACTGTAACTGCAATCGGGAATACGATTTTCTCGATTTTCGACACCTCGCGGAGCTGACCCATTTTGACGGAGCGTTCCTTCTCGGTGGTGAGCGCATGCATAATCGGTGGCTGAATTACAGGAACCAGCGCCATATATGAGTACGCCGCAACGGCGATTGAACCCAACAGCTGAGGAGCAAGCTTTGACGTGAGGTAAATTGCCGTAGGACCGTCCGCACCGCCGATAATTGCGATAGACGCAGCTTCTTTAAGGGTAAATCCGCCGCCGAGACCCGTTAAGTTCAGCAAGCAAGCGCCGACGAAGGTGAAGAAGATACCGCCCTGTGCCGCCGCACCGAGCAAAAAGCTCTTCGGGTTAGCAATCAGCGGACCGAAATCCGTCATAGAACCGATACCCAGGAATATAAGCGGAGGATAGATTTGCAGTTTAACGCCGAGATACAGCATATCAAGCAAACCGCCTTCGTGAAGAACCTTGCCATAATCAAGACTGGTTTCCTTGGTGAAGTTCACGAATATATTTGCGCCATCTTCCACATACTGCGGCGCAAAATACGGGTTTGTGGAAGGATTCCACAATTCGGGATGATACAGTCCCGTAAACGGTAAGTTGGTAAGCAACATACCGAACGCGATAGGCAGCATAAGCAACGGCTCATACTGTTTCTTGATTGCTAGATAGAACAGGACAAACGACAGCAATATCATAATGATATTCCTTATGTCAAGACCCATAAAGCCGGACGAGTCGATAAGTCCCGTAAAAGTACTTTTAAATATTTCCATTTTGCGGTATTCCTTTCTTACGTTTTACTCAGAATTGACGCATATTGCCGCTAAGACCCGCCATGCTCCAAGCAGAACGAGTGTGTGCGGAAGCGTCGCCGCGTTTTCTGATACTTCTGATAGTGAAATTGCCTTCACCCTCATAAGCCGCGATAGCCGCGCTTATTACCGCGACAATTTCCTCTTCATCATCCTGAGGCGCTTCGCTTACGGTTTCTGTTTCAACGACAGGCACTTCAGTCTTTTTTGCAGCTTCCGCAGAAGCTTTCTTTTCGGCTTTCGATTTATCGATTGCTTTAAAGATAGTTCCCATAAGCCAGAAGAAGAATATCAGAATTGCAAGAATAAGGAAAACCACCAGAATACCTGTAAGTGCCATTATTCCGACAGAACCCCAGTAATCGGGATCCGAAAGCTGTGCCGACGCATCCGGCAGACCCTGCAGTCTGTCAATTGCGCTTTCGCTCGTTGAACCCGCGCTTTCAAGCAACATTCTAAACGCTGTGTTCATCTATCTTTGTCTCCTTTTCAACTCGATTTTTCGAGGATTATTTTCAAAATCAAAATTATTATACAATATTTTCACAAAAATTTCAACCGCATATTTGAAATTTTTCTGACAAAGTTTTTCGGTTGTTTTATAGCAATTTGCACAAAAAATGACAGCGTTTTTTTATTTATATCACTAAATCAAGAAATAATGTGAAATATTGTCAGCAAAAACCACCGTCAACTCCGAGAACCTGACCCGTAATAAAACGGTTTTCGGCTAGAGAACGTATCGCGCTCGCCACCTCGGCAGGCTGTCCGAGACGTCCGAGCGGTGTTTCTTCCGCAAGCTCCGCCAATTCTTCGGGCGACAGATGCGAATTATTCATCGGGCTGTCGATAACTCCCGGAGCTACCGTGTTCACGGTTATTCCCGACAAGCCGAGTTCTTTCGCAAGCGCTTTCGTAAATCCGATAACGCCAGCTTTCGCCGCCGAATACGCGACTTCGCAAGACGCACCGTACACTCCCCACACCGACGAAACGTTGATAACAGCACCGCTTTTGCGGTTCACCATTGAGGGCGCGACGGCTTTCGTCACGTTGAACACGCCGTTAAGGTCAACGTCAATCATTCGCCGCCACTCTTCTGCGGTTGTGTCAAGAAACGGCTTTATCAGCGCAATTCCCGCGTTGTTTACCAGAACGTCAATATGCGAAAATTCTTTCAGAACGCTCTGCACCGCCGATTGAACGGAATTATAATCCGCGGTATCCATTTGTACACACGAACAATGAAGTTCCTCTGTAAGCGACTTTGCTTTTACCTCGTTTTGATGGTAAGTGAAAATCACATCATCTGTTTTCGCAAACTCTGCCGCAGTTGCCGAACCTATCGCGCCCGTGCCGCCCGTTATCATAACAACGCTCATTTTACGCCGACTTCGATTTCATCGCCGTTTGCCGTGATTTCAACGGATTTAAGCGTTTTCTCGCTGTTATCGATAAGCAGTTCGGCGATTTTGTCCTCAATATCCGTGCGTATAACCTTGCGGATATCACGTCCGCCGAATTTTCCGCCGAACGCTTTTTTCGCCACCGCTTTATAAACATCATCGGAAATGTTGAGTTCGAGGTTCTTCTCGGAAAGCGGCTCGCGCAGTTCTTCAAGGTTGAGTTTTGCAATCGCCGCGTAGTTTTCTTCGGACAGCGGTTTAAAGACAACAATCTCGTCAACTCTTCCCAGAAATTCGGGGCGGAGGAAGTCACGCAGACCTTTCATTGCGCGTTCTTTGGAAATATCCTCTTCGGTTTTAGCAAAACCGATACCGTTTATTCCGTCGCTTGAACCCGCGTTTGATGTCATAGCGATTATCGTGTTCTCAAAGCTTACGTTTCTGCCGTGAGAATCGGTTATCTTGCCCTCGTCAAGAATTTGCAGGAGAATATTCATAACGTCCGGGTGAGCCTTTTCGATTTCGTCAAACAGAATAACCGAATACGGCTTTCTGCGGACGCGCTCGGTGAGCTGTCCCGCCTCGTCATATCCCACATATCCGGGAGGCGATCCGATTATTTTAGCAACGCTGTGCTTCTCCATATATTCCGACATATCAAGACGGATAAGCGGATCGACCGTATCAAACATTTCTTTCGCCAGAACTTTGACAAGCTCGGTTTTTCCTACGCCTGTAGGTCCCACAAAGATAAATGACGCAGGACGGCGCTTATCGGAAAGCTGAATACGACTGCGCTTTATCGCTTTTGCGACAAGCTCGCAAGCCTCGTCCTGACCGATAATCTTCGCTTTGAGATTATCTTCAAGCGACGCCATTCTCTTAAACTCGGTTTCCTTTATCTTGCTTGCGGGAATACCCGTCCAAAGCTCGATTACTTTGGACAAGTCGTCCATAGTGACATAAACGTTTTCCGCTTTTTCTTTCAGCGGACCGACTTTTTCCTCATTCTGAGCAATTTTGGTTTTCAGCTCCGCCAGACGTTCGTAATCCTTATCGGTTGCTTCGGCAAGCTCGCTCTGTTCTTTTTTCTGCGCGGCAATCTCCGTTTTCAGCTTTTCGTATTCGGTGATGCTCTCATTTTCCAAAGACGCGCACGCGCAGGACTCGTCAAGCAAATCAAGTGCCTTGTCGGGCAAAAATCTGTCGTTGATGTAGCGTTCCGAAAGAACCGCGCACATTTTGACGATTTCATCGGTAACATGTACCTTGTGGTGATCCTCGTAATAGTTCTTTATTCCTTTAAGAACGGTTATTGTTTCGTCAATTGTCGGCTCGTTTACCGTAACTGGCTGGAAACGGCGTTCCAATGCGCTGTCTTTTTCGATATGCTTGCGATATTCCGCGAATGTTGTCGCGCCGATAACTTGCAATTCACCTCTCGAAAGCGCGGGCTTGAAGATATTCGCTGCGTTCATCGAGCCATCCGAGTCGCCGCCCGTACCCACGAGATTATGCACTTCGTCAACGAACAGCATAACGTTGCCCGCATTCTTAACCTCATCGATAAGCGATTTAACACGGCTCTCAAACTGTCCGCGGAACTGAGTTCCTGCGACAAGCGCGGTAAGGTCAAGCAGGTACAGTTCCTTGCCCTGCAATCTGAACGGAACATCGCCGCTCGCCAGTTTCAGTGCGATACCCTCCGCGATTGCGGTTTTGCCGACGCCCGGTTCACCGATAAGGCACGGATTGTT
Source organism: Oscillospiraceae bacterium (assembly GCA_022766825.1). Taxonomy (GTDB): domain Bacteria; phylum Bacillota; class Clostridia; order Oscillospirales; family Ruminococcaceae; genus CAG-115. The sequence goes on from JALEQE010000024.1 coordinate 5,350, forward strand.
TTTCGTTCTGCGGGAAAGTATCTGCAAAACGCGGTATATTTCCTTTTCACGTCCGACAACCGTATCTATTTTTCCCTCTTTCGCCTTACGAGTAAGGTTTGTGCAGAAGGTTTCAAGACACTTGCGCTTTTTGTCGGGTTTTTCCGATTTCTTGCGTGTTTTTTTCTCATCGGAATCCTTTTCCGACTCCTTTTTGTCGGAAGAACCGCCGAACAGATTCTTCAGGAAATTCGGCATAGTACCTGCTCCGCCGCGTTCAAAAAGTCCGTCGTCATCCTTGGACGTATCATCGTCATTGATACCGTCTGGACTGTCTGCGTCATCGGTCTTTTCGGAATTATCTCCAACGCCGAACTGACCAAGCATATCCTCGCTGAGCATTCCGTCATCTCCGAAAAGCGACTCGCACGCGCTGTCGAAATCGTCCTCCGAAATACCCATCTGCTGTAAATAATCGTTCACCTGAGGAAGTCCCAATTCTTTCGCGCATTTTATGCAAAGTCCCTCGTTCTTGCGTTCGCTGCCGCTCATTGTGGAAATGAACATCACAGCGGGACGTTTTTTACATCTGGAACACATCATCATTAAATATGTCCCCCTTTCCTTTTGTTTTCCGGCGACAGTAAGTGTCTGCCGCATTTCCGGCTATATTTTCCCCGGAATATATCAAGTCAAGAAATTCAGGAAGTCAAAATCGTAGAATAATTTGAATACGAATGTGGAATTTATCGCCGTATCATTAAACAATATGGAATTTGCTCCGCACAGCGACACGATAAGCCTTGTAACAAGGCAGACGATAAACACCGCAACAATTCCCTCAACAAGTCCCAGCACAAATCCGAGGAACGCATTGACTTTTCCGATAACTGGTATCTTGTTGATAAGTGACGTTACCGAAGCCACTATACGCAGTATCAGCATCGTCAGCAGGAAAAGTATGCCGAAAACGATTGTCCTTATAAGCATTGTACAGTTAGGGGCAATTATTCCGTCCATAACCGCGCTTTTAAAGCTTCCTTTCGTGTCGAACATCTTAAGCGTCACCGCTCTTACCGCAGAAACGCTTATCCCGTCCGTCACTGCGCTTCCCGATAAACTCGGAAGGAATTTCCCGACCTTTTCCACAATAACGTTAAGGTTTTTCATTTCGGGACGCTGAACCATATTGACCGAAATATACTGTGCCACCGCCAGCTTACCCAGTCCGTAATTTTCGATATCATTCTTTGAAAGGTCGGCTGTTTTAGCGTTAAGCAATCCCAGACTTGTATCATCGGTAATTCCCAGCTTTTCAAAATCCGCTTTTGTAACTCCGGTGCTTCGCAGGTCTATCTTCGACATATCCACAACGGCTTTTTGCGTTCTGGCATAGTCGATCTTGACCTCGTCTACGTTTACTCCGTTTATTTTCACTTTTTCAAAATCAATGTCGGCAATATTTCCGAGCGTAAGTCCTCCGAACAGCTTGTTTGTTGTTTCGTCAAGCTGTTCTTCAATCGGTTTTTCTATCCAGCTTTTGTAAACGGCGTCCGCGATCGGACTGCTTAATCCCATCGCCACGGCAAATGCTACCACGGTTGACACCAACCCCAGCACGACTTTCGCAAAACCTCTTTTAAGTCCGACAAAAGCGGATACTGCCAATATTGCGATTACCGCCACGTCAAACACTATCGAAAATTTCTCTCCCATATCTCTTCCTTTCGTCAAATTCCAAAACGATAAGTATTTTTAAGTGTTACAATTCCCATCGCTGAACTTGATTGTAGCCCAGCAAATATGCGTGCTTTCCGATTACTTTTATATCGGAATAATCATCATCAAGATCGTATGATTTGAGCTTCTCAAGGCTCTCGTCATAAACCGTCAATATATTTCCGTTAAGAACATACAGCTTTCCGCCCCGAACATCAAACACCGATGAATTATCCAGAGAAACCGCCGAAGATACCTCCAGAGCGTCATTATATACATTTGCTATCTCACCGTTGGAAACGGGATCGCGGAAAATCGTCACGCGAATACCGTCCGTATCGGTTATCCCGCAGACTTCCTTTGAATACGAGTTTGACGCCTTGATTTCTCCCGTCTGCTCGTTGAGCAGGAACGCTCCATCGGGCGTTAACGCATATATTCCGTCCGAACACTTTTCCAGCGAATAGGATACATTGTTTCCTATTGCGGTGCGCCACGTTTCGCTTACTCCGCCGCTCACCTCAAACCGCAGAATGCTGCTCAAAAGTGCGCCGTTGCTTTCGCCGACCACGGAAACATAAATGCTCTTGTCGTCCGCGCCGAAACAAACCTGCATTATCTTTTCATCGGGTGAAGCCCAGCGGAAAATCTGTTTACCCTCCGAATTTAGCACATACAGGAAATTTGAATACCTTGAAGATGTCGTAACAACGGCACAGCGTTCGTCCGTTCCCATTTGCGCGAACACAATGCTGTCCTCAAACGATTTTGAATACAGCTCCGAATTTTTGGAGTATACTTTCATATCCTTGCCGTTTTTGTCATACACCAATGCTCGCTTATCATTGGAAGAGCAGACAGGATTCTGAAAGCCGTGCTGTTTGTTTGAAAGTTCCGCTCCGTTATCGTTATAGGTATATAAATAGGTATCGGTGAGAAGATAGAAATTCTCTCCCATCTCGCCCATAACATAGTTCGCGCTTCCCGTGAGGTTTATCGGAAAACCGCCCTCTCCGTTTTTACTGCCTATATCCTTTAACGGTGCGAAAATGTTCTTCCAGTTTATTATTACAATTATTATTGCCGCCGCAACCAGAATGAAAACGATAAGCCTGACAACCGATTTTTTGCGCTTACGTTTTTTGCGGTATTGATTTATATCATCGCGTTCGTCCATATTTTCACCGCCCCGCATACTTTCGCATTATCTATTATAGCACATTTCGTCCCTGTTCGTCAAGTACCCAAAATCTCGTCATAAAACACTTCATTGAGATAAAGTCCGTCGGGCGGGAGCGTTACCCCCGCGAAATCGCGCGCGCCCGTTTCAATCGCATTGCGAACGTCTTCAAGCGTTCGTTTGTCCTCGCTTACATAAATAAGCGTTCCCGCGACAATCCGCACCATATTATATAGGAAACCGTTGCCGCGTATTCTTATTTCGCAAACGCCGTCTTTCAAGGTTGCGCCGAGGTTGTAAATCGTCCGAACGGTAGATTTTACCCTTGCTTTTCCTTCCGCTCTGCAAAATCCCGCGAAATCGTGTTCGCCGATAAACAGTTTCGCCGCCTCGTTCATTTTTTCAATGTCGAGTTTATACGGATAATGGTAAGCGAGATTTTGCAAAAAAACGTCACGGCTCGGCTTGTTGTTGATAAGATAAACGTATTCCTTTGCCTTTGTATCATAACGCGCGTGAAAATCGTCCGAGACATCCTCGCAGGAAATCACCGCTATATCATCGGGTAAAAGCGTGTTCATTCCTTTAATAAAGCCCTCGCAAGGGATTTTCCCGTCAATATGCACGTTAAAACAGAACCGCCGCGCGTGAACGCCCGTATCCGTTCGCGAACAGCCGTAAATAGTAGGCGGCGCGGTTTTGAGCAGCTTTCCGATTGCTTTTTCAACTACTTCTTGTACGGTAATCGCATTGTCCTGCCGCTGAAATCCGTGATACGCCGCGCCGTTATACGCGATAAATACTTTCAGATTGCGCATTTCTCCTCCGTTACGGAATAAGCGGGTTGCAGTTCATAACGATTATCCCCGCAAACAGCAGTATCATAACCGCCGCCGCGAGATAGTCGCGCGGAGCGGTTTTCAGCTGACGTAAACGTGTTCTTCCATCGCCGCCGTGATAGCAGCGACACTCCATAGCCGTGGCGAGTTCGTTCGCGCGCTTGAACGATGAAACGAACAGCGGCACGAGTATCGGGATAAGAGATTTCGCTTTCTGAATTATTCCGCCGCTTTCGAGGTTTGCGCCGCGCGCTTTCTGTGCCGACATAATCTTGTCGGTTTCCTCGACAAGCGTAGGAATAAATCGCAAAGCAATTGTCATCATCATCGCGAGTTCGTGAACGGGAAAATGCACTTTTTTAAGCGGCGACAACAGCCGTTCGATAGCGTCCGTAAGCATAATCGGCGACGTTGTGTAAGTCAGCAGCGACATTCCAATAATAAGCGCCAGTATACGCAAAATCATAAACAGCGAAGTTCGTATTCCCTCGGGATAAACCGAGATTATCCACCAATGGAACATCGGAGTTTCGCCTTTGATAAACAGCAGATTGAGTATCGCCGTGAACAGCATAAGCGGTAAAATCGGCTTTATGCTTTTCAGTATCATAATAAGCTTTACATTCGCCACGATATAGCAGAGTATCATAAACAGCGTTGCGATAAGCAGTCCTGTAAAGCTTTTCGCGGTGAACAATATCACCAGATACAGAATATCCAGCAGCATTTTCGCTCGGGGATCCATTCTGTGAATTACCGAATTTCCGGGAAAATACTGCCCTATTGTTATGTCCTTTATCATATATCTCCTTAAAAGAGCGTCAAAAGCCGCTCTGCCGCCCTTTCAACAGTATAGATGTCGTTGCCGATGTCTATGCCGCTTTCAAGTAGCTTGTGCGAAAGCCGCGTTATCTGCGGCACGTCCAGACCGATTGAAACAAGCTCGCTTGTCCGCTCGAATACCTTGTCGGTATCGTCATAGCAAAACAGCTTTCCCTTGTTCATAACAAGCACCTTGCCCGCGTATTTTACAATATCTTCCATTGAGTGCGATACAAGAAGTATCGTTTTTCCCGATTTTTCGTGATACTGTTTTATAAGTCCGAGTATCTTGTCGCGACCTTTGGGGTCAAGACCCGCGGCGGGTTCGTCGAGTATCAGCACATCGGGGTCCATTGCGAGAACGCCCGCTAATGCTACTCGTCTTTGCTGACCGCCCGAAAGCTCAAACGGTGATTTTCCGAGCAGGTGAGTTATTCCCATACTCTCCGCCGCATCCGCCACCGCTATTTTGATTTCTTCCTCGGAAAGTCCCATATTTTTCGGACCGTAAGAAATATCCTTTTCGACTGTTTCCTCGAAAAGCTGATGTTCCGAATACTGAAAAACCAATCCAACTTTGAAACGTATGTCGCGGATATTGACTTCCTTGCTCCAAATGTTCTTTCCGTCTATGAAAACCGTTCCCTCAGTCGGCTTGATAAGTCCGTTGAGGTGTTGTATAAGCGTTGACTTTCCGCTGCCCGTATGCCCGATTATTCCGACAAACTCGCCTTTCGCGATAGTCAAGTTGACATTGTCGACGGCGGTTTTCTCAAACGGAGTTCCCACGCTGTATTTGTAGGTGAGATTTTCAAGCCGCGCGATTTCGCTTTTTTCTTCGAAATTATCGTTTTTCGGCGGTTTCGGCGAAATATCCGCTTTCTTTTTCTTCAAAGGCAAAGCGGAAATCGCCTCGACGCATTCGTCCTCGAAAATAATCTCGTTTGAAATATCAATACCGTTTTTGCGGAGCGTACAGCAAAGCTCTGTTACCTGCGGCACGTCAAGACCGACTTTGCGGAGTTCATCAGCGCGGGCGAATACCTTTCTCGGAACATCGTCCATAATGATATGCCCCTCGTCCATAACCACAACTCGGTCAGCCTGCGCCGCCTCGTCCATATAGTGCGTAATCAGTATAACCGTAATGCCCTTTTCGCGGTTGAGTTCCTTTATCGTTTTCATAACCTCGCGGCGGCCTTTCGGGTCAAGCATCGCGGTAGGCTCGTCCATTACGATACAGCGCGGCTGCATTGCGATTATTCCCGCGATTGCCACACGCTGTTTCTGTCCGCCCGAAAGCTGATGCGGCGCGTGTTCGCGAAACTCGTACATATCCACCTGCTTTAACGCCTCGTCAACGCGCCTGCGGATTTCTTTCGGTTCTACTCCGAGATTTTCGGGTGCGAAAGCAACGTCTTCCTCAACGATAGTCGCGACAAGCTGATTGTCGGGGTTTTGGAAAACCATTCCGACAGACTGACGTATATCGTACAGCTTGTCCTCGTCAGCGGTATCCATTCCGCACACGGTAACTTTGCCCTCTGTCGGCGCAAGGATAGCGTTGAAATGCTTGGCAAGCGTTGATTTTCCGCAGCCGTTGTGACCGAGTACGGCAAGAAACTGCCCCTCGGGCACGGTTAAATTCACGTTTTTCAGCACGGAATTACGTTCTGTAACATTGCCGTTATCGTCTTCCGTTACATAATCAAAGCATAGGTTTTCGACTGTTATAATGTCCAATTTATGCTCCTCTTTTTCTTCTTTTGTTCCTTATTTTTTATGAGTTCCGGCTTATCAGGTGCAAACAACGCTATGTCGGAATACAAAAATACATTTTATATTATACATCAACGCGCGCAATAAGTCAAGTGAAAATTAAGTGTAATGTCGCACCACAATAAAAAGAACAAAAAATTTTGCATAACAGGTATTTAACTCTTGACATATCGAGCAAAAAGTAATATAATAGGAGTTGTAGGGTGGCTTTTACCCTAAAAATAACTAATACAATTGGTGTATTTTACAGGAGGAAATCCAATGAGAGTTTACAATTTCAGCGCGGGTCCTGCGGTTCTGCCCGAAGAAGTCTTGAAAGAAGCAGCCGACGAAATGCTTGATTTTAACGGTACAGGTATGTCCGTTATGGAGATGAGTCACCGCTCCAAGGCTTTTGATGACATCATCAAAACCGCGGAAAAGGATATCCGTGAGCTGATGAACATTCCCGACAACTACAAGGTACTGTTTTTGCAGGGCGGCGCGTCACAGCAATTCGCGGCTGTTCCTATGAACCTGATGAAGAACAAGAAAGCGGCTTACATAATCACGGGTCAGTGGGCAAAGAAAGCATATCAGGAAGCGCAGATTTACGGCGAGGCTGTCGCGGTTGCGTCTTCCGCGGATAAGACATTCTCTTATATCCCCGATTGCTCCGATCTGCCTATTCCCGAGGACGCGGACTATGTTTACATCTGCGAAAACAATACGATTTATGGTACAAAATTCAAAACTCTGCCCAACACCAAAGGCAAGACACTCGTTGCAGACGTTTCCTCCTGTTTCCTGAGTGAACCCGTTGATGTTACAAAATACGGCGTAATTTACGGCGGCGTTCAGAAAAACGTAGGCCCCGCGGGTCTTGTTATTTCGATTATCCGTGAGGATCTCATCACCGATGACGTTCTCCCCGGAACTCCCACTATGCTCAAATGGAAAACACAGGCGGACGCAGATTCGCTTTACAACACTCCCAACTGCTACGCGATTTACATCTGCGGCAAGGTATTCAAGTGGCTCAAAAAGATGGGCGGTCTTGAAGTTATGAAAGAACGCAACGAAAAGAAAGCAAAAGTACTTTACGACTTCCTCGACCAGAGCAAGCTGTTCAAGGGTACTGTTCGTCCCGAGGACCGTTCGCTTATGAATGTTCCGTTCGTTACGGGCAACGAGGAGCTTGACGCGAAGTTTGTCAAGGAAGCAAAGGCTGCGGGCTTTGAGAACCTCAAGGGTCACAGAACCGTTGGCGGTATGAGAGCTTCTATCTACAACGCTATGCCTATCGAGGGCGTTGAAAAGCTCGTTGAGTTTATGACCGACTTCGAGAAGAAAAATTCTTGATTATTTTTGAGAGGGAAAATTACTATGTATAACATACAAACTCTGAATAAAATCGCCGCTTGCGGTACGGATTTGCTTGACAAGAGCAAATACAGCTTCGGTGATGACGTAAAGAACCCCGACGCTATTCTTGTTCGTTCGGCGGCTATGCACGATATGGAATTTGCCGACAACCTCCTCGCAATCGCGAGAGCGGGCGCGGGCGTAAACAATATTCCGATTGACAGATGCACCGAAAAGGGTATCGTTGTATTCAACACACCCGGAGCAAACGCAAACGCCGTAAAAGAACTTATTATCTGCGCGCTGTTGCTTTCATCAAGAAAAATCCCCGCGTCAATGGAGTGGATTAAAACGCTCAAAGGCAAGGGCGACGAAGTAAGCAAGCTCGTTGAAAAAGGCAAGAGCCAATTTGTAGGTCCCGAAATTATGGGCAAAAAGCTCGGCGTTATCGGTTTGGGCGCAATCGGCGTTCTGGTTTCCAACGCGGCGGCAAGTCTCGGAATGGAAGTTTACGGCTATGACCCCTATCTCAACGTTGAACACGCTTTGAAACTTTCGGGCAAAGTAAATTACGTAAAAGACGTAAAAGAAATCTACGAAAAGTGCGATTATATTACTCTCCACGTTCCCGCAACGCCCGACACAAAGGGTATGATAAACGCGGAGGCGATTTCGCTGATGAAAAAGAGCGTTCGCTTGCTGAACTTCTCCCGTGACACTCTTGTTGTTGAAGCAGACGTTATCGCGGCTCTTGACAACGGTGGAATGGCTTGCTATGTCACCGACTTCGGAAGCGACAACCTTATCGGTCACGAAAACGTTATCTGCCTGCCCCACCTCGGCGCGTCCACGCCCGAAAGCGAGGACAACTGCGCGGTTATGGCGGTTAAGGAAGTTGTTGACTACATCGAAAACGGCAACATCACCAACTCTGTAAACCTTCCGAATATGACAATGCCGATTACGGGCAACGCAAAAATCTGCGTTATTCACAAAAACGCGGAGGGCGTTCTCAGCAATCTCACAAAGCCGATTTCCGACGCGGGACTTAATATCGAGAATATGGAGAACAAGTCCAAGAAAGAATACGCTTATACTTGTCTTGACGTTACGGGCGACACTTCGGGTATCGAGGAAAAGCTCAAAGCGGTTGAGAATGTTATCAGCGTTCGTGTTGTAAAGTAAAAACAATAATTATGCTGATTTTATTCCCTTTTCGGGTTTCCGAAAAGGGAATTTTGTTTTTTTACACGCTTTTTGTGTATTTTGTAAAATCTTTCAAAAAATTTAAAAAAATATCTAGCAATTTTTTAATAATTGTGTTATAATAGAGAATAGAGAATTAGAGGTTGAAAAAGGAAAGGATTTTTATTCTTTTTTCACTTCTGAAAATTCTATTTTCTATTTACAGGAGGAATAATCCAATGGCCAAGAAGTATTGTTACATGTTCTCGGAGGGTAACGCGAATATGCGTGAGCTGCTCGGAGGAAAGGGTGCTAACCTCGCGGAGATGACCAACATCGGTCTGCCCGTACCGCAGGGTTTCACTATTTCAACCGAGGCTTGCACCCAGTTTTACGAGGACGGCCGCAAAATCAACAGTGACATAATGGCGGAAGTTATGGAATACGTCAAGAAGATGGAGGAGATCAACGGTAAGAAATTCGGCGATAAGCAGAATCCGCTGCTCGTTTCCGTTCGTTCCGGTGCGCGCGCTTCCATGCCCGGTATGATGGACACAATCCTTAACCTCGGTCTTAACGACGAAGTTGCCGCTGCTATGATCGCAGGCAACCCCGATCCTAAATTCGAGCGTTTCGTTTATGACTCTTTCAGACGTTTCATCCAGATGTTCTCCGACGTTGTTATGGAAGTCGGCAAAAAGTATTTCGAGAAGCTGATTGACGATATGAAAGCAAAGAAGGGTGTTAAGTACGATGTAGAGCTCGACGCTAACGACCTCAAAGAACTTGCTAATCAGTTCAAGGCTGAATATAAGAACCAGCTCGGCACAGACTTCCCGTCTGACCCGATTGAACAGTTGAAGCTCGCTATCGAAGCCGTATTCCGTTCATGGGACAACCCCCGCGCGAACGTATATCGCCGCGACAACGATATTCCTTACAGCTGGGGTACTGCCGTAAACGTAATGCCGATGGTATTCGGCAACTTGAACGACGAGTCCGGCACAGGCGTTGCGTTCACACGTGACCCCGCTACCGGCGAGAAGAAGCTCATGGGCGAGTTCCTCAAGAACGCACAGGGCGAGGACGTTGTTGCAGGCGTTCGTACTCCTATGCCCATTACTCAGATGGAACAGGAGTTCCCCGAAGCATACAAGGAATTTGTTAAGGTTTGCAAGATACTCGAAGATCACTATCGTGATATGCAGGATATGGAGTTCACTGTTGAGAACAAGAAGCTCTATATGCTCCAGTGCCGTAACGGTAAGAGAACCGCTCAGGCTGCTCTCAAGATCGCTTGCGACCTCGTTGACGAGGGTATGAGAACCGAGGAAGAGGCTGTTGCTATGATCGATCCTCGTAACCTTGATACTCTGCTTCACCCGCAGTTCGACGCAAAGGCACTGAAAGCCGCTACACCCGTAGGCAAGGGCTTGGGCGCATCTCCCGGAGCTGCTTGCGGTAAGATCGTATTCACAGCGGAAGACGCTGAGGCTTGGAACTCCAGAGGCGAAAAGGTTGTACTCGTTCGTCTTGAAACTTCTCCCGAAGACATCACCGGTATGAAGGCTTCTCAGGGTATCCTGACAGTTCGCGGCGGTATGACTTCTCACGCAGCCGTTGTTGCTCGTGGTATGGGTACTTGCTGTGTATCCGGCTGCGGCGACATCAATATGGACGAGGAGAACAAGAAGTTCACACTCGCAGGCAAGACTTACCATGAGGGTGACTTCATCTCTATCGACGGTTCTACCGGTAACATTTACGACGGCATTATTCCTACCGTTGACGCGCAGATCGCAGGCGAATTCGGCAGAATTATGGCTTGGGCTGACAAGTTCAGAAAGCTGAAGGTTAGAACCAACGCTGATACTCCCGCAGACGCTAAGAAAGCAAGAGAGCTGGGTGCTGAAGGTATCGGTCTTTGCCGTACCGAGCATATGTTCTTTGATTCCGACAGAATTGCGGCTTTCCGTGAGATGATCTGCTCCGATACCGTTGAAGAGAGAGAAAAGGCTCTTGATAAGATCGAGCCGATGCAGCAGGGCGACTTTGAGGCTCTGTACGAGGCTCTTGAAGGCTGTCCCGTAACAATCAGATTCTTGGATCCGCCTCTCCACGAGTTCGTTCCTACCGAGGAAGCTGATATTGAGGCTCTCGCAAAGGCACAGGGCAAGCCCGTTGAGAAGATTAAGGCAATTATCGCTTCTCTGCACGAGTTCAACCCGATGATGGGCCACCGTGGCTGCCGTCTGGCTGTAACTTATCCCGAAATCGCTAAGATGCAGACAAAGGCTGTTATCAAGGCGGCTATCAACGTTAAGAAAAATCACCCCGACTGGAACGTTGCTCCCGAAATTATGATTCCGCTGGTTGGCGAAGTTAAGGAGCTCAAGTACGTTAAGGACGTTGTTGTTGAAACCGCTGACGCTGTAATCAAGGAAGCAGGTTCCGACCTCAAGTACTCTGTTGGTACGATGATTGAGATTCCGCGTGCTGCTCTTACAGCTGACGAAATCGCTAAGGAAGCTGACTTCTTCTGCTTCGGTACAAACGACCTCACACAGATGACATTCGGTTTCTCAAGAGATGATGCGGGCAAGTTCCTCGGTGCTTACTATGACGCGAAGATTTACGAGAACGATCCGTTCTCCAAGTTGGATCAGAATGGCGTTGGCAAGCTGATGAAGATGGCTATCGACCTCGGCAAGCCCGTTAATCCGAACCTCCACTGCGGTATCTGCGGCGAGCACGGCGGCGATCCCACGTCTGTTGAGTTCTGCCACAAGATCGGTTTGGACTAGGTTTCCTGCTCACCGTTCCGTGTTCCGATCGCAAGACTTGCAGCTGCACAGGCTGCTATAGCACAAAAATAGGCGAAAATTCTATTAAGTAAAATAGAGTTTATGCAGTAAATAATATGAGCCCCATAACTTGTAGAAATGCAGGTTGTGGGGCTTTTTTGTTATGGCGACGAGGAAAATGCATCGTGCTAGTACGATTGCATTTGACGACCGCTAATCAGCAGATAGAACACACTTTGTGTGTTCTATTGCGGTGCGCTTTTTTAATATGTACGCCCAGGTAATGCATATAGATGTGATAAGTGAATAATAATAATCTTCGACAAAATAAGAATTGATGATATAATAAAGTAGAAATTAGGGCAACACCGCACAAAGATATTGCAAAATAGTGGTAAAAGTGGTATAATAAAGATATGAACAAACAGATGACACTGGCAGAATTAAATGATGAGTTTGGAGCAGCCAGAACCAACAAAAAAGAATTTCTGGAAAAGA
>JALEQE010000082.1 GCA_022766825.1 Oscillospiraceae bacterium
CTGATGATTCCATTCGCAAGGTTATCTATATGAGCGTTGTGGAGATTTCAAAGAAGTGGACTATGCCTATTCGAGACTGGGGACTGGCGTACGCACAGTTCGCAATTTTCTTCGAGGATAGGTTCGCAGCCTGACGGCTGATGGGGACTCTGTCCCCAAACCCCTGAGGTTTATCCGCTTCAGGAATATCCGGTGAAAAATGCAAAGGCAGCAACATTTCTGCTGCTGTCCTTCACCGTTTTATTCCACAGCCTGCGTCGGGTCGCTCCTCAGCGTTGCCCTGTTCGGCTGCATTTTTAGTATTAACAGAATTTTGGGTATTAAACGCATTTACACAGTTTATTTTTCAGAACCTTCTTGCCTGGTGCTGTTCGGTTTCGAGAAGGTTAATCGCCTCTTTAAGGTTATACGCTCTGCCGTTATGTATGTATTTAGCGATATATTTGTACGAAAAAGAATCCCTGTAATTGAACGGCAGCCAATTAAGCGTGCTGTTATTCTTCATATTCGCAAGATTATCACATTCTTTGTTGACTTCCCTCTGAGTAGATTTTGCTTTGTTTTTAAACAACACTATCAGCGCAATCGGCAAGCCAACAATGAATATCTCGACAAGCGCGATAACAATAGCCGAGGGATTTTTTTGAAAGATTGTTCCAGCAATTATGTTTGCCAAAGAAATCCATACCGCAATCAAGAGAACATTTTTCACATTTACAAGTCCCCTTTTGTGATAACTTTCCTGTTTGTTCGATAAATACGTAACCAAATTTTCCTGTTTCTCAATTTCGTTCATCAAACTTTGACTGTTAGCGATTTGCTCCATAAGAAACTTGATTTCCACTGCGTCATTTCCTGTCATAATACTACCTCCGTTAATATTCTTGGTTTTTACTTTTCTTCGCAAGCCCGACAATTCCCATAATAAACAGCATAATGCCAAATTTTCCGGGAACAGACAAGCCTGCGATTAAATCCACAACTGTCGCGCCATTTCCGATCAATCATATACTGATTATAGCGTTCATCATGTTGTCAAACGATGTCGCGCTGTTAATTTCCTCGATTGTTTTACCCGTATGTTCCGCGAGTATTTGATTGATAAGGTTGCGGGTTTCAAGTATCGAATCTGACATTCGCGAGATAGAAGTCGCCGAACCTCCCACGCCGTTCGCGATAAGCGGCTCGTGGATCATAACTTTACTGTGCGGGAGGATAAATCTGCGGCCTTTCCACCCCGCCGCCAAAATAACTGCCGCCATACTGCAAGCCGCTCCCACGCAATACATGTTAATAGGTGCTTTGCTGCTTTGGACAAGGTCGTAGATTACAAGCCCCGCGTTTATTTCGCCGCCATTACTGTTAATATAAATGTTGATTGGTTCTGCGGAACTTGATAAGTACGACATTTGTTTAACAAACTCGTTGCTTGTGTCCCTCGTTATGTCACCGAGAAACAATTTCCTTTGTGTGAGCTGTAAGCTCTCCACGGATATTTCCGTTTTTCCGTATGATGATTCTTCAATGTAATACATGTTGTGTACCTCTCTTCAATTTTCATTTCGGAACTTGTTGTCCCGTTGTGAGTTAATTATAGCATTTCCGGAGGCAAAATTTCATACATAATTCAACCATTTATGCAGAACTTTAAAATTATTTTTATTTTAGGTTCGACATAAATTCTAAAAAAATGTCAAAAAAAATCCGCCTATAAGGCGGACTTGAAATTTTATCATATTTCTTGACATTTTTCCTTTGTTTTTGTATTTCTTTTCGTTTTTTGTTTTTTCGGTTTGGTAAGGTAATTCTCATTGTCGTTATTATAGAGTTCCGCATCAATTTTACGAAAAAGTTCTTCATCTACTTCCGTATTTTTTTCCAACAATTCTTTCATCGTAAGTGAAGGTTGGCCGTTCCTAAAATTTTTAGAAATTACACTTTCGACAAGCATATTTTCCAAATCATAGTGCCACTTCTTATCCGGATAATCATTAAAGCCTAACGCATGCATAAATTTAAAACGGTCATATACCGAAAACTGCATTATCACAGCCATGCCCAAAGAATATTGTTCACAAGGATCATGAAATTCTTCTTCTCTTAATACACAATTTATAAAATCACCAACACGTGTAAACCTTATTATTTTTGCTAATTCGTTATCACTATACCGCTTTTCACTTAATTTATTCCATTTATTAACCAATTCTTTAAGGACATATGAATTATATTTTTCTTCTTTACCGCCGTCTTTTATATATTGGTCAAACTCAATTGTCGATTTAATAATACAAAGTGGTTTGGTGATAACCTTTTCGGATTGAACGATTTGGTTCAGACTTGTTTCTATGTATTCGGTTTCATCTTGTGTCTGCTCTGTTGTAGAACTGTCTTTTGAATAACTCGTTTCCACGCATTCGGTTTCATCTTGCGTTTGCTCTGTTGTATCATTATCTTGCAAATAAATAATTCCGTCTATGTCTTTGGGAGTATAAATAACAACATTAATATTACTATCGCTGTTGACTGTAAGCCACTTTCTCACGCTGTAATCTGCGACAAAAGCGGCGCATTCACAAGTCCACCTGTTGTTTTCCGCAATCTCCTCATCAACGCCAAGCAACGGGAAAATGATTTTTTTAATTCTGTTTTTTCTCGCGCAGTCAAGAACCGAAATATATTCACGTTCCAATTTATACAAATTCAAATCCATATCCGCATCGTCGCCGCGATAGAAATTACACACGGGAATATGTATCAGGGAATCACGATTAGGGTAATCGGCAACATTTTTGTACCCCGCAGTTAATGTTACGGTCGGACATTCATAACGCGAATAAATGCTTTTGCGGGAGATATTTCCCGACGCTCGGGGAGTACATTCGCCTTTGCAATAATAATGTGCTTTAATCTCATCGACAATATCCTGCGGCATTTTTTTGCGATACCCATATAATCTTTATCAAAGGGTATGCGCGGCACAACAAGGGCGTCGTTTTGCGTATCGTGCGGCTCGGAGCATATTTCCTCGTACAGGTTTCCGATTTTAAAAGTTAGTGGCATAACAGTTACTCCTTTCGCATAATAAAAGTTGTAACTATACTATAGCATAATTTTCCGTAAAAATCAACAATTTAACAAATTAAAACTCACAAATTGTCGTGTGTTTACGCGGTTAGATTTTTCGCAAATTTAAGTAAATTGATACTCTAATACAGTAAATGTTTTTTATCAGCCTTATGTTTGCTAAAAAAACCGCCTTTCACTTTATCAATGAAAGACGGTTTTCAGGACTATTGTATTCTCAGATTAACTGTCAGAACAAGACTTCCGAAAGCCAAACGTGAGCGGTATCAAGCGCCTCATAAAAGCCTATGAAATCACCCTTGCGCGCCTTAGCAACATCAGCGGGATTTTTGGGAAGCAGCTGCACCATAATTTTATTCGGCACTTCCGCGTCCGCAATCGTTTTTGTATCCTTGATTGTCAGCTTTGCCGCGAACGCGTCGCCGCCGCTGCCGTAAAAAATCGTATTGCCGCTTCTTATCAGCGGAAAACCTCTGTAATACAACAATTTTTCGTCTGCCATAATAAACCTCCTGTTCTGCCCTGTGCATTGGAGAGCGAACGCAAATCACAGGGACTCTGCGAACGCCGTATATAGTTGGTTTTTTACCATTCGGTATTGACTTTGCCGCCGTTTAGTACGGCGCTGACATTTTCCGAAAGCCTGTCGGTATAAACTTTCCGAACCTTGAAAATCGGCGTGCCATTCAGAGCGACAATACATTTTCTGTCATCGCTTTCGTAATAAGAAAGCGTGTCGCTTTCTGTTCCGTATGCGTCAACGTAATCGCTCTTGTAATTAAACGTAACCTCAGCGATTGGTTCGCCGTTTACTTCGCCCGTGTAAAATTCCTCGCCGACAGCTCCTATCAGCAATTGATAAAAACTCTTGAATTCTTCCGAAAGAAGTTTTTTCCCGTCATTGGAAAAAGTCTTGTTTTCGCTGTCAATGTCAAACTTATACTTACCCTCGGGAACTCTTACTTCAACGCTCTCAACCGAGTAAATATACGGTGAAAGCGGTCGCGGAGAAACAATGTCCGCCGCTTTAACCGTACACCACGGTGCTTTATCCTTATCAATCGTGTATATTCCCGCAACGCCTTTCATAATCGCGTAGTAGCCTTTAACAGCGGACATCGGCGTGCTTCCCGTATCGGATATTTCCTCGCGGATTTCGTTTCCGATAAGCAACTCGTATTCTTTTTCGCCATATCTGAATTCTACTGTCGTGAAAGGCTTATCAAGACCGCATTTCTTCAAATTATCGTCCGTCTGTTCAAGGTATTCGCACGAACTCATCGAAAGCCCGTAAACGCCGTAGCACACGTCCTTGCCTTTGGTTACATCGACTTCCGCTGTGATTGGTTCAACAAGACGGTGCGTGTTGAACGTTGTAACCGCATCGCTGTCGCTTTCGGCAAGCTCCGCTTTTTTGGACATATACTCTAATTCAATGGGTTTATCCATATCCGAACGGGTGACTTTGAGATATTCAAGCTCGTTTTTGGCGTCGCTTTGGCGCTGTTCGGTAAGAACTAGGTTCGCGAACTGCTTCACATCGGAAAAAGTTCCCGCGACAGCGTAATAATTAACCAAGTGAACTGTGTTTTCATTGTCGGCACGGAAATAAACGCTTGACTC
>JALEQE010000089.1 GCA_022766825.1 Oscillospiraceae bacterium
GTTTGTCAGCCGAACACATTCGGGATCGTTGTCGTAACCGACAGCGCGAAAATTCACGTCCTTGCGGATAAGAGAACGAGCCTCTTCGCGAGCCAATTTCCACACGCTTTGAGGGAGAAATTTCATACGTTCACCCGCGAAACGGCGGTTCAGCCCGGGTGCGATATTCAGAGCCTTGTATGCCGCCTCAATAAGCAGCGTTCCCGAACCGCAGAATGGGTCGATAACAAAGTCGTTTTCGCGTATTCTCGCGATATCCGCGATACACGCCGCGAGCGTTTCGCGTATGGGCGCGGCGTTGCTTACAGCGCGATAACCGCGCTTATGCAAGCCGTTTCCGCTTGTATCAAGCATTAAAGTAAACTCGTTTTTCATCAGCGAAAAGCGTATTTGGCACAACTCGCCGTTTTCGGGCAAAACGTTTGCGCCGTATGCTTTTCCGAGGTTTACCGCCATCGCTTTCTTGACTATTTTCTGTATTGCGGGAATACTTGTCAGCTTTGATTTCAGAGAACTGCCCTTATTCGGAAATTGGTCGTTTCTGCCGATATAATCGGCAAGCGGCAGTTTCTTGATATTCTCGAACAAATCGTCAAAGGTTTCCGCGCGGAACTGTCCCAGAACAACGCAGATACGCTCCGCGGTAGCACAGAAAACGTTAGCTTTCGCGCAGATTTCGGCGTTTCCCGAAAAGAAAACCCTGCCGTCCTCGGCACGAACGTTTTCCGAGCCTATTTTCTTCAATTCAAAGGATAAAGTTTTTTCCAGCCCGAAACGGCAAGGCGCGACAAAATTCATCGTCATAATCACTTACCGAGAGCCTTATGACCGATATCCGTGCGGTAATGCGCTTTCTCAAACGAAATCGTCTTAACCGCCGAATACGCTTTCGCAAGCGCGGATTTAAGGTCGCCGCCCATTGCGGTAACGCCGAGAACTCTTCCGCCCGCCGTGTAATATTTTCCACCGTCAACTTTCGTTCCCGCGTGATAAACATACGCGCTGTCCGCCGCCGCGACTGCCTGTCCGTCGGAATTAAGACCTTTTATTTCTTTACCCGTTTCGTACTTTTCGGGATAACCGCCGCTTGCCATTACAACGCAAGCGCAGGAACTCTTGCTCCATTCAATGTCGATTTGATCGAGCTTTTCTTCCCAAATCGCCTCCATAATATCAACAAGGTCGGTATCAAGCAACGGAAGAACAACCTGCGCCTCGGGGTCACCGAAACGAGAATTGTACTCGACAACTTTCGGTCCGTCCTTTGTAAGCATAAGCCCGAAATACAGACAGCCCTTGAACGGTCTACCCTCCGCGCTCATCGCGGCGATTGTCGGCTTGAAAATCTTCTCCATACTCTCCTCGGCGATTTTCTCCGTGTAAAGCGGGTTGGGAGCAATCGTACCCATACCGCCCGTATTCAAGCCCTCGTCGCCGTCATACGCGCGCTTGTGGTCCATTGAGGACACCATAGGCTTTACGGTTTTGCCGTCCGTAAATGCCAGCACGGTAACTTCCGTACCGTCCATAAACTCCTCAATTACGATTTCCGAGCCGCTCTTGCCGAATTTTCCGTCAACAAGCATAGAGTGAACGGCGTTTTTTGCCTCGTCAAAATTCTTTGCTATGATAACGCCCTTTCCGAGAGCAAGTCCGTCCGCTTTTATTACGGTAGGATAACTGTTTTGTTTCTGTATATACTCAACAGCCTTTTCCTCGTCCGTGAACGTTTCATAAGCCGCCGTGGGGATATTGTACTTCTTCATCAGCGACTTGGAAAAAGCCTTGCTTCCCTCAATAATTGCCGCGTTCGCTTTCGGTCCGAATGTTTTGAACCCTTTTTCGTTAAGCTTGTCAACCAAACCCATAACAAGCGGGTCGTCGGGCGCAACAAATACATAATCGGGCTGTAAGCGTTCCGCAAGCGCGACTATACCGTCAATGTCGGTCGCCTTGACCTCGGGGAAACACTCCGCAATCGCGGAAATGCCGCCGTTTCCGGGCGCGCAGTACAGCTTGCCTGTTTTCGGGGATTTTGAAAGAGCGCGCGCAATTGCATGTTCACGTCCGCCGCCGCCCACAATAAGAATATCCATATATAACACCTTTCTTTCAGCCGAATTTAAGTCAACACCGCACAATTAACGGCTAACGCCTTTGTTGCACGCTTGCTTGCATATTTTCCGTCATAGCGTTTTGCGCGAAGCGCATAATGCGTGCACAAAATTTCGCTTGACCGCATTATCCGCCTTCGGCGGAAAACGCTGCGTCAGCCCGCCTGCGCTCAATTTGTACAATCTGCCGCC
>JALEQE010000014.1 GCA_022766825.1 Oscillospiraceae bacterium
CAAGAGAGTTGACATCCCCTCTTACAGAGTTAAAGTAGGCGACACAATTTCTCTTCGCGAGAAGAGCAAGAAGAGCAAGAAGTTTGAGCAGATTGCGGAAGTTGCAGGCGGCAGACTCACTCCTATGTGGCTTGACGTTGATAAGGAAAAGCAGTCCGCAAAGGTAACACGCCAGTTCCAGCGCGACGACCTCGATTATGAGATCGCAGAGCACCTGATTATCGAGCTGTATTCTAAATAATTGCTTTTTGATAGCATACAGATATTTAGTGCAGTTATTTTTAATTCATACCGCCGCGGTGATTACGCCGCATAAAAGCTGTCAATACTGTCCGTATAGACAAATACGGTTTGATTTAAAATTAACAGGAATACGGCAAAGCCCGTTTGAAAAGGCGGGCGGTATCGGCGTCAGATTTTGATGACGATATAAGCACAGGATAATTGACCGCGGGCGGGTATCCGCAGGCGGTGTAAACTGGTGGGAGGGTACCAATGCTTGAAAAAATTGAAAAGCTCAACATAGAGACCTCGAAACTGAGGTCGGACGGAACTTATGGAATGTTTGTTCTGGAACCTCTCCAGAGCGGATATGGGAACACCTTGGGCAACAGCTTGAGAAGGGTGTTACTCTCCTCATTGCCGGGAGTTGCTGCGACTTCCGTTAAGATCGACGGTGTACAGCACGAGTTTTCCACTATTCCCGGTGTAAAAGAAGACGTTACCGAAATTATTCTGAACGTTAAGGGACTCAGAGCGAAAATGTTCGGCGAAGCTCCCAAAACGCTTTATATAGAGGCTGAGGGCGAATGCGAAGTTACCGCGGGCGACATCAAGACCGACAGCGAAGTCGAGATCCTCGACCCCGGTATGCACATCGCAACGCTGAGCGCAGGCGCAAAGCTCTATATGGACATCACGCTTGACAGAGGCAGAGGCTATGTTTCTGCGGAGCAGAACAAACAGCAGCTGCAGCCCGTTATCGGAGTAATTCCGATCGACAGTATCTACACACCCGTTCTTAAATGCAACTACACGGTTGAAAACACCCGTGTAGGTCAGAGAACGGATTATGAGAAGCTCATCATCGAGATATGGACAAACGGAACGATTTCCGCAAAGGAAGCGGTTTCGTATGCGGCGAAGATACTCATCGAAAGACTTCAGCTTTTCGCGGAGCTTTCCGACGAGATCAACCCGCAGGAGCTTATCGAAACGAAGGAAGAAAACCGCAAGGACAAGGTTCTTGAAATGACTATTGAGGAACTGGAGCTTTCCGTTCGTTCGTTCAACTGCTTGAAGAGAGCAAGCATCAATACCGTCGGCGATCTTGTAAACAAGTCGCCTGAGGATATGATGAAGGTGAGAAATCTCGGAAAGAAGTCTTTCGACGAGGTAAAGGCGAAATTGCAGTCACTGGGTCTTGACCTGATGTCTTCCGAGGAAAACAACTGAAACACGTTCGGTGACAGTCCGAACGTTTAACGAAAATCCTATCGAAAGGAGAAAACGAAATGCCGGGTACGAGAAAGCTGGGACGCACCAGCGACCACAGAAAAGCAATGCTCAGAGGCATGGTTACTTTTCTGTTTGAGAACGGAAAAATTGAAACAACCGTAACACGCGCAAAGGAAGTTCGCGCGGAGGCGGAGAAGATGATTACGCTCAGCAAGGCGAATACACTTCACACAAAGCGTCAGGTATATTCCTACATCACAAAGGAGGACGTTGCAAAGCAGCTCTTCAATGATGTTGCGGAAAACAAGTACGCTTCAAGAAACAGCGGTTACACGAGAATTTACAAAATCGGTCCGCGCCGCGGCGACGCTGCGGAAATGGCAATCATTGAGCTTATCAAGGATTGATTAACCGTATATAAAACGTTCCCTCCCGATACGGGAGGGAATTATTATTTGTCAAATTCAATCGCTAAATAATCGTCAATGCGTTGTTCTTCAAGTTCTGCGACAAGCTCGGCGAACATTGTCAAATCGCCGTCGGCGGCGTATTTGTCAAGGCTCTCATAGTACCTTATCCTGTCGTCTGTGCGAATGTTTATCGGCAAAAAGCCCGCTTTCATAAGCTGATAGTTCATTATAAGCCGCGCTGTACGTCCGTTGCC
>JALEQE010000103.1 GCA_022766825.1 Oscillospiraceae bacterium
GTATGAAGCGTTGTGGTTTTTCCCGCGCCGTTTGCGCCGATAAGCGCGATAATCTCGCCCTGTTCAACATTGAACGAAATGCCTTTCAAAGCCTTGATAGCTCCGTAATACACTTCAAGATCTTTTATTTCCAACATAGCCATAATGTTTATTCTCCCAGATATGCTGTAATGACCTTCGGGTCGTTAAGAACAGCAGATGTTTCTCCGTGCGCAAGTTCCTGACCGAAGTTCAGCACCGTAAGCTCTTCGCATATTCCCGAAACAAGTTTCATATCGTGTTCAATAAGAAGTATTGTCATATCAAACTCATCACGGACAAAGCGTATCGTTTCCATAAGTTCCGCGGTTTCATTGGGGTTCATACCCGCGGCGGGTTCGTCAAGCAAAAGCAGTTTCGGATTGGTTGCGAGCGCGCGTGCAATCTCCAGCTTGCGCTGTTTGCCGTAAGGCAAATTCTGTGAAAGCGCGTCTTTTTCACCGTCAAGCTCAAACACTTTCAGAAGTTCAATCGCTTTTTCGGTCATCTGCTTTTCTTCTTTGAAATAGCGGGGAAGACGGAGTATACCCTCAATAGTCGTGTATTTTGAAGAGTTTTGCATACCGACCTTGACATTATCAAGGACACTCATTCCTTTGAACAAACGAATGTTTTGGAAAGTTCTCGCGATACCGATTTTGTTAATTTCAACGGGAGATTTTCCTGTGATGTTTTCGCCGTCGAGAATTATATATCCCGAAGTTGGCTTGTAAACACCTGTCAGCATATTGAACACGGTGGTTTTTCCCGCGCCGTTGGGACCGATAAGACCGTATAACTGATGTTTTTTAATTGTCATATTAAGTCCGTCAACGGCTCTGAGTCCGCCAAATTGAATCGAAAGCTCGTTTATTTCCAGCATATTTGGTGAACCTTCGATTATTTCGGGAGAATTGTTAAGTTGCTCTTTCACGCTTCTGCACCTCCCGAAGTTTTGTCTTTTTTCCTGAACTTATTTTTGATATTCTGAACGAATCCGCTTGCCGCAATCTTCTCACGCATATGAATAAAGAACGGCGCGTTTTTCCACAACATCAGGAAAATCAGTATAATTGCATAAATCAGCATACGATACTGAATAATATTCTGATTTACAATACGCAGAACTTCGGGAATTGCGTACAGAATAATTGTCGCAATAATCGAACCGCGCAGACTTCCCAACCCACCGAGTACGACATATACCAAAATCAATATAGACAGGTTATAGTCGAATTTTTTCGGGAGCATATTCGAGATGGAATGAGCGTAAAGCGCACCCGCAACGCCCGCGATAGCCGCTGAAAGTGTGAAAGCCATAAGGCGGAATTTTGTTACGTTTATACCGACAGACTGCGCCGCAATATAGTTGTCACGGACAGCCTGACAAGCGCGTCCCGATTTTGAATCAATAAACATCAGCAAAATGAACAAGCACACTATCAGAACAGCCGCAACGACCCAGAAGTTAGTGAGTTCGGGCGCAGAAGTTCCTTTCGCACCTCTCAGCAGTTCAACTTTTGTTTCTGCGTCAATATTCTCCGGCGGTTTTGTAAAGCCGAAATGAAGTCCGTTTTTATCTGACGTGATATAGATGTTATTGAACAGTGATTTGAGGATTTCACCGAACCCCAGAGTAACGATAGCAAGGTAGTCACCGCGCAGACGCATAACGGGTATGCCGATGAGTATGCCAAGAATTGCGGCGAAAATCGCACCGACAATTATTGCGACTGTAAACGCAAGCCACGTTGGAACAGTACCCATATTAACAAGTATCTGCGAAACGGTCGCGGAAGAAAAAGCGCCTATACACATAAATCCCGCGTGACCGAGTGAGAGTTCTCCGAGTACGCCGACAACAAGGTTCAGCGAAATTGCCATAATAACGTAAATACCGATAGGTTCAAGCAATCCCGACGTCATACTGTTAAGTATTCCCGCCTGATTGAGTATACCGAATGTTACACACAAAATTACAGTTCCCGCGAAAGTTATCAGGTTATTTTTTGTTGTTTTTTTCATATCAGTCACCTTAAACTTTCTCGTTAATCTTCTTGCCCATAATTCCCGTAGGACGAACAACAAGAACGATTATCAGTACAAAAAATACAACAGCGTCGGAGAGCTGAGAGGAAATATACGCTTTTGAAAGCAACTCAATAACGCCGAGCAACACGCCGCCAATCATTGCGCCCGGAATACTTCCGATACCGCCGAATACCGCCGCGACAAACGCTTTGATACCAGGCATTGAGCCTGTGTAAGGTGTAATCTGCGGATAAGCGGAACACATCAGTACTGCCGCAACTGCCGCGAGCGCAGAACCGATAGCGAACGTAAGCGAGATTGTTCCGTTGACGTTGATACCCATAAGTTCAGCCGCGCCGCGATCTTCACTGCACGCGCGCATTGCCTTGCCCGCTTTTGTCTTGTTGATGAACAATGTCAGCAAAACCATT
Source organism: Oscillospiraceae bacterium (assembly GCA_022766825.1). Classification (GTDB taxonomy): domain Bacteria; phylum Bacillota; class Clostridia; order Oscillospirales; family Ruminococcaceae; genus CAG-115. The sequence continues at coordinate 2,481 of JALEQE010000103.1, forward strand.
ATTGCGACAGATACGACGATTGCGAGGAATGTTTCCATAGAAATTGTAAGAACGGGTTTAATTCCGTCTGCTTTATACGGATTTTCACGGAAGAAAACAACGCCTTTTCCGTCAAACACCTGCATAAACGGTGGTGCGCCTGCCGCAATTGAAGTAAACGTTTTGGGGTTTGCCGTTTGCGTTAAAAGCGCGATATTTTGCAGTAAATAGCTTACGCCGATTGCGGTAATCAAAACCGCAAGGGGAGGTGCGCTTCTTAACGGGCGGTACGCTACTTTTTCAATAACAACGCCTAAAACCGTGCAAACCGCAACGGTAATGACCATTGCAAGCCACAAAGGACACCAGGTTGTCGCCATAGTGATAAACGCGGCGTATCCACCAACCATTATAATATCACCGTGGGCAAAGTTCAGCATTTTGGCAATACCGTATACCATTGTATAGCCTAAAGCTATCAACGCATATATACTGCCAAGACTTATTCCGTTTACCAGATACGAAACAAAGCTCATATATATTATCTTCCTCTCAATTTTATTCGGATATTATAGGTAAGAAGAAGACAGAACCAACAGTTTATGTTCTGCCTTGCCCCTTACCTATAACATCTGAATTATACGCAAAATCCGTACAAGAGTATGTACGCCCTTGTACGGTCTGCGATAAAATTCAGTATGTTAAGGCAACACCGCACAATTAACGGCTAACGCCTTTGTTCAGACGACGTTACCGTCGTCTAGCGCTTTGCTTGCATATTTTCCGTTATCTTGCACAATTCGTCCTAGCACGCATTATGCGCTTCGCGCAAAACGCTGCATACAGCCTTGCGTCGTCCTCATTGTACAATCTGACGGCGCAATCGAACGACAATAATTATGCGGTGCTACCTTAAAGTAAAATTAGCCGATATCGGTCAGAACGCCCTTACCGTCAGTAACCTTGATCTGCATAATCTTAGGATCTTTGGTAACTTCGCCGTCGGTTGTCCACTTGGAATTACCTGTGATACCGTCGTATTCAATCTCAACCATAGCCGCTTTCAGCTTGTCGCAAAGTTCCTTGGAATCGATAGAAGCGTCGTTTACGCCAGCCTTTTCAAGTGCAGCCTTTATTGCGTATACGCAGTCATAAGCGTCAGCCGCGAACTGAATAGGAGCATCAGCATCAGGGAACTTAGCCTTGTATGCTTCTGTAAACTTAACAGACTTTTCATCTGTTGCAGTTGCGGAATAAGGAGTCAAAGCGTAAACGCCGTCTGCGAGAGCAACCTTGTCAGCGAGTACGTCAATCAAACCGTCAAGACCGTCGCCGCCGAGTACGGGGATATCAAGACCGGCTTTGTCAGCCTGTTCAAGAATCAAAGCTGTTTCGGTGTAATAAATCGGGAGGAACAAAACTTCTGCGCCTGTGTCAGCCATCTTCTGAATCTGAACGGAGAAGTCCTTGTTGCTGTCAGAGGTAAAGCCCTCTTCCGCTACAACTTCAAGACCCTTTGCAGCCGCTTCTTCCTTGAAACCTTCAAGAATACCTGTTGAATAAGAATCGGAACTATCATAAATTACGCCGACTTTTTTCTTGCCTTCGAGCTTTTCAGCGATAAAGTCAGCCTCGATTTTACCCTGCTGAGGATCGTTGAAGCACATACGGAAGCAGTTGTCGCCAGCTGTGATTGCGTTTACGGAAGAACCCGAAGGAGTGATAAGGAACATATTGTCCTTAGCCGCTTCCTTGGAAACTGCCTCGCAAGGACCTGATGTAACAGTACCTACCAAAAGCTTCATACCCTTGTCCTTAAGAGTATTGTAAGTATTTACGGACTTTTCGGGGTCATGCTCGTCGTCCTGGAAGTTCAGTTCGAGAGTCATACCGTTTACGCCGCCTGCCGCGTTGATTTCGTCAACAGCGAGCTGTGCGCCGTTCTGTACGTTGATACCATAAATAGCCGCAGGACCTGTGATAGGACCGATACTGCCGATAACGAGCGTGCCGCCGTTTCCTGCGGGAGTTGAATCCTCGCCGCCTATTGCCGCGTTGCTTGTCGCAGAAGATGTTGCCGCGCTGCTGTCAGCTGCGGTGCTGTTTGTTCCGGAAGTGCTTGTGTTGCTGGAAGTGTTGTTGCCACAGCCAGCAAGACCGAGAGTCATAACCGCCGCAGCAGCTGCCGCAGCAGTACGTTTGAATAATGTCTTCATAACGTTTTTCCTTTCTTTTCCACACATAATATAATATGTTTGATTTTCTGAAAATTATTTAACGCTTTTTTATCGAATACACGTTTTATACACGACTTAAAACGCTTCGTAATTTTCTTTGCATTTTTAATATACCATTTAATTCAAAATATGTCAATAATAAAATTATAATAATCTTACAAGTTCAAAAAAAATATTTTGTGTATTTTGCACATAAAATGTCAATTTGCTGTAAAAAAATCAAAAAATCATGGTAAAATTCACTGAAAAAAATCGCCTTGCCGAATGCCGGCAGAGCGATTTTTACAGACTTAGTTATCCGACAATATTCATATGCTGCAAGAAATGATTTTTTGTTTTGCAATACTGAAATGTTCCGAATTGTCAAAAACAAATCACGACTTTGACTTAATTTGCTTAATTTGAAAGATACGATTTTACAAGAACCTGTAAAAGCTCGTCCCTGTCAATATGACGAATAAGCCCGCGAGCGTTGTTATATGTGGTGATATATGTAGGATCTTCAGACAGAATATATCCCACAAGCTGATTTATCGGGTTGTAACCTTTCTGCTTGAGAGCGTCATAAACCGTGGTGAGGATCTCTTTCATTTCATTTTCTCTGTCCTCGTGAACGGAAAATGTCATTGTTTTATCCAGCATATTATCAAATCCTTTCTGTTTCTTTTTTTAACTCATCCGCATAAAGAGTTTGAGGAAATATGATTTTTTGTGTTTGTAGGTATTCCCTAAAATAAATTATACACAAATTTCACCGAAATATCAACTACATTTGCCAACTTTGGCTTTACCAAAGAGCAAAATCTATAAATTTTACAAAATACAACGTTGATATTTATGCAAAGTTGCCAAAAATTACAATGCAAAATTTACATATTTATAAAATTTGTTAAAACACTTGTATATTTGAAAATAATGTGGTATAATAAGATTATAAGAAAAGACCGTCGTTGTTTCGGCGGCTGGTTTCGTTGTGTTATTATTACTTGCACGGCGATGATAAATCAGAACGAGAGGTGTTTTTATGGCAGGCGGAGAAGGCGGATTCAGCGTCAAGCCTATGGGATTTGACAAGAAAGAGGTTAATGATTACATAGCAAATCTTAATCAGCGTATGAAAGAGATCGAGGCAGATAAAAAAGCTAACGATGAAAAAACTCAGGACGCGTTGAAAAAGGCGCAGGACGCTGATAAAAAGATAAAAGCAATTCAGGATGAAAATTCAAAGAAAATCGCAGATCTTGAACTTCAATTGAAGACAGACCGCAGAAACTCTGATAATTTGCTTATTCAGATCGATGAACTCAAGCGTAAATTAAAGCAGAAGACAAACTCGGCAGCGGGAGACGCCAAAGCCGCTGAAAAGAAATCGGCGCAGATTATCGAAAACGCCAATATTACAGCGCGCGAAATTGTTGATAAGGCAAACGCTACAGCAAAGGAAACCGTTGAAAAAGCCAAGGCAACCGCAAATCAGATTATTTCCGGCGCGCAGAATGCAGGTTCCGGCAGTGTGAATACGGCGGGACTTGACGAGTTTATGAAGATCCTCGGTGACTTTGTAAATAAAGTAACAGTCGGTGTGGAAGAGGTTAATCAAAAGGCGTCGGAGCTTCTCGGCGCGCAGAGCGCAGAGCCTGTTCAGGTTCCTGATTTTTCAAAGATAACAGCTCCTCAGGCGAAAGCGCCGAAAGCAGATGTACCTGTTTCTGAGCCTAAGCCTGCTGAAAAATCGACTCTTTTGGATGATTTGTTTGCCGCGTTTGAAGATGACACAACAAGCAGTATGAACGATGACCTTGAAATGATCACGGAAGTTCAGCCGCTTGACGATCCCGCAACGGCTCCCGGTCCGGTTGTGCTGGACGAGTTTGACCTTTCAGGATCTTCAAATCTGAGTATGGAAGATGAAATTGTTGACGAGGTTAAGCCGATAAGCACTAAAAAGCGCGGAAAAGCTGATCTCAGTGATGATTTTGAAAAACAGATCCTTGCTCAGACAGCCAACAGTTCGACGTTGCAAAACGATATGGATGACGATATGCTTGCGGCTATAAAGCGTCAGGAAGAACAGTTTGCCGTGAAACCTTCAAAAGAAGTTACGGATTTTGATATGGACGCTTCCGATGACGACAGCAATGCGCTTGAGGCAATGCTTAAACAGGCTGAGGCTACATTTGGCAAGGCGGCAGGTGATGCTGACAAGGAAAAGACTGAACCTGAGCAGGAAGCAAGCGTTCCCGAAACCAAAGCAGATGATTCTTCCAATCCGTGGGCGGCTCTTCAAAATGAACTTCTTGCTATGGAAAAATCCGGAAATTTCGGAGAGTCGGAATCAGATGCGGATATGTCCGATTCGTCGCTTGAAGATCCCGCCGCGCCGAATGCGGATGATTCTTCGATATGGGATTTCGGTGAAAGCAATTCAAATTCATCGGATGACGACAGCGATATGAGTATGGGCGCTGATTTGTTTGGAGGTTTCTGAACAACCTTAAATAATATAGAAAATTTTTGCTTGCTTAAGTAAATGTATCAGATTTTTTCGACACCTGAGATAGAGAATCTTTCGGTTATGCGCTGAAACTGCCTCAATGTTGCTGTTCACATATAGTAAAACTGCGGCGGTTATATCAGAGCCGAGGTCTTGCGATCTCGGCTTTTATTTGTATTACTGTATTATAATTAAGAGGGGTAAAATGACAGAATTAAACACGAGTGAGTTAAAAGAAAAAGCCGGAACGCTCAGAGCGGGTGAGAAAGTCCTTTTGTCCGGCACGGTGTACACTTCGCGCGACGCCGCACATAAGCGAATAAAAGCACTGCTGGACAAGGGCGAGCCACTTCCGTATGACCTGTCGGGCGCGGCTGTATATTATGCAGGACCAACTGCCGCAAAGGACGGTATGGTAATTGGATCGTGCGGTCCTACAACCTCGTCCAGAATGGACGTGTATGCGCCGGAGTTCCTTGATAACGGACTTTCCGCAATGATAGGCAAGGGCGAACGCTCTCAGGCAGTGTGCGACGCGATATGCCGCAACGGGGCAGTGTACTTCTGCGCGATTGGAGGAGCGGGCGCGTTGGCGTGCAAGTGTATAACGGAGTGTGAAGTAATCGCGTTTGAAGATCTTGGCTGTGAAAGCGTAAAGCGGCTTAAGTTTGAGAAGTTTCCGCTTATTGTCGCAATCGACTCTCACGGAGGTAATATTTTTAAATCGGGAAGAGAAAAGTACGCAGTTTGAAAAATATTTATTATATATCAAAAAAATATCAAAATTGACATATTTTTATTGACAAAATGAGCAAAATGTGTTACAATATAATATGAAATTGTTTTTTGTCACGAAATTGTCACAATTAAGGAGATAATTATGACGGATTATTCCTGTATGAGTGATACGGAGCTTCTCGAAAATAATTTCGCCGACAGCGGAAAAACAGCGGAATTGATTTCGCGTTATATGAAAACTGTTTTTTCCGCCGTTGATAAATATTCGGCTCTTGCTGACCGCGAAGAGCTTGTTTCGGACGGTATGCAGGCACTTTTATCGGCTATACAGACGTACGAAAAAGAAAAGGGCGATTTTCCGTCGTATCTTTTTGTTTGTATTGATAATAAGCTGAAAAATACCGCAAGGAGATCTTTGCGAAGAAAAAGCAGAATTTCTCAGGCGGAGCAGAACGAGCTTGAGGAAATTGCCGATACAAAGCCTACTCCCGAGGAAATTGTAATTGACAGGGAGAACAGCGACGCTTTGTTCAGAAATATGCGTACAGAGCTTACCGCTCTGGAGTTCAGGTGTATGTGCGGGGTGATGATCGGTTTTTCATACGATGAAATTGCCGGACTGCTTAAAATCGACAGAAAATCCGTTGATAACGCTGTGATGAGAGCAAGGACAAAGCTACGCAGATTTTATGCGGATAAGCGATGAATAGGCACTTTTATAAATAATGCCCGATAGCTTAAAAGAAAAGCACTGCGGCATAGGGCTGCGGAGAACCCGGTGCGATTCCGGGCGGGTGAAACAAAATTTTTTAAAAGAGGTATTACTATGTACACAGACAAGACACTGAAGTGCAAAGACTGCGGCGCAGATTTCGTATTCACCGCGGGAGAGCAGGAATTCTATGCGGAGAAAGGTTTTGAAAACGAGCCGCAGAGATGCAAAGCTTGCCGCGACGCGAAGAAGAATGCAGGCAGAGGACCGAGAACATTTTATGAAGCGACCTGCGCGGTATGCGGCGGAGTTGCAAAAGTACCGTTTGAGCCGAAGGGCGACAGACCTGTACTGTGCAGCGAGTGCTTTGCTAAGCAGAGAGGCGAAAACTGACTTCCGGGGAGTAAATCCTCAAATCACCGATAAGTACATGGGAATACACGGCAATATTGATTGGCGATGCCCGGCATCTTTTTGGTAATTATTAAATCCCGATTTGTTAAGGGGCGGCTGTAAACGAGTTTATCGTGAATGCCGTAAAGGCTGTGCGGATGGTTTCCGCGCAGCCTTTTTATATTTATATTGTGAAAGCATAAAACAAAGCACCCGGCGAGATTTTTAAATCAAGCCGGGTGCAATTGCTAATGTGTGATAAAGAAGCATTAGAAGTGTAAAAAATTTTGCCGTTCCTATCCGGCACTTGGCCATTGTGTCGGATAGGTCGGGCGGTTATTCGGGCAAGTCAATCTTGCCGACAAAGCTGTAATAAATCTCAATGTCCTGCCTGCGGGTGCCGTTCTCGTCGTAACTGCACTCATGCACCACGATTTTCTCTACCATTTCCCGCAACAGGGTGGGGGTCAGTTCTTCAAAGGCAAGGTGCTT
>JALEQE010000117.1 GCA_022766825.1 Oscillospiraceae bacterium
TCTCTTCAAATCCTGTCACAATGCACAAATTTTGTTATCTTCATTGCAATACAAAAGTTTATTTCGCCTCAATATTTTCACAATTCGCACAATATTCTCGCTCCAAACTGTGTTTTAGCACGATTTGGTTTGTGTCGGTGCATACGCGAAAATGAATTTTTATCGTGCATATCTGTCATTTTTTCTTGTTGTTTTGATAAAAAACGCGCGTCCGTGTGGGCGCGCGTATGTTATTATGGCAAGGGAATTATTGATTGTTTATTGCTTTATAAAGTTTATCAATGTTGTCATAAATGTAAGCAAGCCGAAAAACTCCTTACCGTTTTTGCGCAGACATTTATTTGTGACTAATAACAAATAACAACTTACTGCTCATTCTTTAAATAGAAAATCGCGCCCCATCGGGACGCGATTTGTTGTTTTGAATTACTCTTTAACAGAGCCGGAAACCAAATTGCTGTAAATTGATTTCTGCATTGACAAGAATATAATCAACGAAGGAATTATACAAATTATAACGCCTGCAAAAACCACATTCCAGCTGACATTTGAACCGGTAGTTAAATCCTTCAATGCCGTCGACACCACTCTGTGATTAGGCATATACAGGTAAGGAGTATAGAAGTCGTTGTAAATTGCGACAAATCTCATTACCAATACCGTCGCTATCGCGGGACGCAGCATCGGCAGAATTATGCTCCAATAAACTCGCGGGTACGAACAACCGTCCAAAATCGCCGATTCATCAAGCGATACGGAAATGTTATCGAGGAACTGTATGAAGATCGTTACCGCGATAATATCCGTGCCGATGTATAACAGCAGCGGAGCGGCGTAAGTGTTGACGATATGAAGCTTAACTGCTATCTGATAAACAGAAATCTGCATCGTAATCGTAGGCAGAAGTGCCGTTGCAAGGAATACCGCCTTAATAAGACGAGTGAACAGCATATTGAAACGCTGCAACACAAAAGCCGTCATAGTACCTGTAACAACCGAGCCTATGCAAGAAACAGCAACGATAAATATCGTATTGCCCAAACCTTCAAGAACTCGACCATTAGTGAACGCGGACGCATAGTTTGACCATTCCAGAGACTTAGGGAGTACGAATGCCGACGTGTGCAACAACTCCTGCTTTGTCTTGAAAGAGCCGATAAGAACTGTCAGAAGAGGAATTAAAACCAATAGACACGCTATTGCCAAAACAACGTATTTCATTATCGACCAAAAGATTCTGACGCTTTTCGGAGTTTCCTTAAAGCTATAATCCTTTAAATCGAAATAATGCGAATTACTGCTCATATTCCTCACCTCTTATCCTTAAATGCAATTTTCTGAATTACGGTTACAATCAGCGTAATAATCAGCAAAACAACAGAAAGTGCACATGCAAGTCCTATTGCGTCAAGTTGACCGAACGCCGTGTTGTTTGCCGCTATGACAAACGTCATAGTGCCATAGTTACCGCCTGTAATAATGAACGGGATTTCGTAAACGGAAACCGCACCCTTAACCGCCATTATCAACTGGAGCGATACTATCGGACTTATGCTGGGGAATACGATATACCAGAATCTCTGCCATGAATTAGCGCCGTCAAGATCCGCCGCCTCATAAACGTCAGGAGATATGGACTGAATTGCCGAGATATACATTATGATATCAAAACCTATATATCGCCAAACAGATGCAAATACCAGACATAAATTCGCCATAACGGGATTGTTCGGGTCGTTCAGGAATTTGATACCTTCAAAACTCTCGCCCGCAAACAATGACAAAATCGAGTTTAACGTACCCTGAGGAACAGTCAGACCGTCGCCGAATCCAAACAGATTCTTAAATATCAACGCAACTGCAACACCGTTCATCAGATACGGGAAGAATATAACGCCCTTAAAAAGACCGCCAAGCTTGATTTTACTGCAAAGGATTGTCGCCACAAACAGCGCAAGTGCCTGCTGTATAAACGAACCTACCAGGTAGTATAATGAGTTTTTGAGGGTTTCCAAATATCCGAAATCCGCATTTGGGAATGTTTCTGATGTGCCGCCGAAAATTCTGATATAGTTATCAAACCCAACCCATGCTTTAAAACCTGTCATTTCACGGTTCTGGAATGAATATATTACCATATTCACAGCAGGTATGAGCGTAAACACTACAAGCAGAACCACGGGAATAATCAGAAACAAGAATGTTGTCAGATATTTCTGCGCTGTATAGCCCATGCTTTTTCTACCTAATGCCATACAAAACAATCGTCCTTTCACTTAGAATTTAAGATTTTTGGGGGAGATCTCTCCCCCAAAAAAATAATTTAAATTTCAACCCACGAATATTTCGTATGACAACTCAGAAGTTTGCTTTCTTTGCAAATCTCTCATCGATATAAGCCTTTGACTCTTCGGTTTCGAGGAATGCCTTAAGGTTTTTATCTGCATCGCGAGCTGTTGCCCACTTCTCGTTGCATTCCTTAAGGATTGCCTTGAATTCTTCTTCTGTACCGTGTCTGAGAGCAAGCTCAGCAATCTTATTCTTATAGTTCGTGCCATCGGGGTCAGCTTCAACAAGAACAGCGGATGCCTTGTCTATATCATCCCATGTTGTGGATATAGCTGCAGGAGTCTGCGCATTGGAGAAGTACTCAATATCAGACCAGCTCTGGAGAGATTCGGGATAATCCTCAATAGTAGCGGTGTTAAGTACGGGGATGAAGCCCTCGTCCTTTGCGTAGGGAGATTTCTCTACCCACCACTTAACGAATGCTTTTGCAAGTTCTTTCTGATCGTCAGAAATAGTCTTGTTTATACCCCAAAGGGTATCTGCACCAACGCTTGCATAACGCTTGCCATCAGGAGCGGTGTAGGGCGGAGGCAAAAGAGTGATCTTCTTGAGTTCTTCTTCGTCATAGCCTGCTTCCTTGCCGCCAAGAACGAACTGCTCAACAGCCCATGAACCGGATACTACAGTTGCTACAGTGTCTTCTGCAACCAATGCTTTACACTGCTGCCAGTCAGCAGATGCGCCTGCCTCGTGTATATCATCGTTGGAATATACTTCGAAAAGCATATGTGCCATTTCATAGTAAGGCTCGCCTTCAACAAAGAGGTCGCCGCCGTTTACAAGGAGCTTGGTTTTATAGTAAGGATCTCCGGAAGAACCGGGTGCCAGCAGGATGTATTTTGCCAATACCCATTGCTCTTTATCGGTATAGCAGCAAAGGATAGGAGTAGAATCAGTGGTCTCTTTGATCTTCTTCAGATCTGCAACGAACTCACTGGGTGATGCGGGAGATTCAGTAATGCCAGCTGCATCCCATATCTTCTTATTGTATACAATACCGTCAGCGTTGCATCCGGTAGGTACACCGTATACCAATGCGTTGTCGCCTTCTCCTATGCACTTATTTGTGATGTCGGTGTAGTTGGAGAGCTCGCCTACCGTGCCAACAGACTCAAAATATTCAGCAGCTTTTGCAACGCTCATAGAAGGAATCCACATAACATCTGTGCAGCCTTCGAGGTTGCTTGTGATTTTCTGCTTTACAGCAGTTGCGTCCGAATCAGCTGTAATTTCAACAGTTACGCCGTAATGCTCTTCAAACGGCTTTACCATTTCCTTGAAGTAACCGTTGCCTGTGCCTTCAACACGGTCTGTACGGTTTGTAAGAACGGTAAGCTTCATACCGGGTTTGATCTTGCTCTCGTCAACCTTGAGACCCTTAATGCTGGTGTCAAACCACTCATCGCTGCTGCCGCCGGAAGTTGTGTCGGAAGTAGCATTTGAAGTAGCACTCGAAGTCGTGCCCGAAGTAGCGGCAGATGATGTTCCGCTTGTTGCAGCGCCGCTCGATGTGCTCTTGCTCGATGTGCTCTTGGATGTAGAGCTCGTGTCGGAACCGCATCCTGCCAGAGTCAAAGCACTTGACGCAGCAAGAACTCCGGCTAAAACTTTTTTAAGTTTCATAGATATTCCTCCGTTAATAAATAGTGTAAATAGTGTAACCGGTAAAGCTAATATGATTTACACATTTAGCTTAAATTACAGTCTTATTATACTTTATTTTCATCAATTTGTCAAGTATTTAGTTTATTTTCGTGAAATCAATCAATTAAGTGCGTTGATTTTATGCAGTTTGTACAAATAAGCCTTCAAATTTTGGTGTAATATGTGTAACGCTGAGTAAAAAACGGTAATCGTTTTCACTTATTATACACGTTTGAAAACAAAAATATGCTTCAGTCTGTCGATAAATCCTCATCTGCTTCGTCACTCCGCCTAACGGCAGGCATTAAGCCTTGCCGTTATGCGAGTTTCTCGCATCTAAGGATTTCTCGCCGGCCTGAAAAAAGACTTTTTCAACAAACTGAATGTGCTTGTTCTCAAAAATTGGAAAAAAATCTCCCTGCCGAAACAGGGAGAAATTTTTTATCAGAAGAAAATACGTTCCTCAATGTAGGATTTCACATCAGAAAGAGGAATACGAACTTGCTGCATACTGTCGCGTTCGCGAATTGTAACGCAGTTGTCGTTTTCGGTATCGAAATCATAGGTTATGCAGAATGGAGTTCCGACCTCGTCCTGACGCGCGTAACGCTTGCCGATAGAGCCTGCGTCATCGTAGTCAACGCAGAAGTACTTTGAAAGCTCCTCGTACAGCTCGCCCGCTTTGTCGCCGAGTTTCTTTGAAAGCGGAAGAACCGCCGCTTTCACAGGTGCAAGCGCGGGGTGCAAGTGCATTACCGTGCGCGACTTGCCGTCTTCAAGGGTTTCCTCATCATAAGCGTCGCATACAATCGCTAGGAACAGACGTTCAACGCCCAACGATGGCTCGATAACATACGGAATGTACTTCTCGTTTGTTTCGGGGTCGAAATATTCAAGGCTCTTGCCGCTTGTTTTCATATGCTGTGTGAGATCGTAGTCGGTTCTGTCCGCAACGCCCCAAAGTTCACCCCAGCCGAACGGGAACAGGAACTCAAAGTCCGTTGTCGCCTTTGAATAGAAGCACAGCTCTTCGGGACTGTGGTCGCGAAGTCTGATATTCTCCTCTTTCAAGCCGAGAGAGAGAAGGAAGTTCTTGCAGTATGTTCTCCAATACTCAAACCATTCAAGGTCTGTGCCGGGCTTGCAGAAAAATTCAAGCTCCATCTGCTCAAACTCACGCACGCGGAAAATAAACTGACCGGGAGTTATTTCATTTCTGAACGATTTGCCGACCTGCGCCACACCGAACGGTACTTTTTTACGGCTTGTGCGCTGAATATTTGCGAAATTTACGAAAATACCCTGTGCAGTTTCGGGACGGAGATAAAGCTCGCTCTTGCTGTCCTCGACCGTACCCTGCGCTGTTTTGAACATCAAGTTGAACTGACGGATATCCGTGAAATTGGTACTTCCGCAATTCGGGCATTTAATTCCTTTTTCGCGGATGTACTGCATCATTTTGTCGTTGCTCCAACCGTCGGCTGTTGTTTCGCCGAAATCCTCGATCAGTTTGTCGGCGCGGTGACGGGTTTTGCAGTCCTTGCAGTCCATAAGCGGGTCTGAAAATCCGCCGACGTGACCCGAAGCCACCCAAGTCTGCGGGTTCATCAAAATTGCGCTGTCCAAACCGACGTTGTACTTGTTTTCCTGGACGAATTTCTTTCGCCACGCTTTTTTGATGTTTTCTTTCAGCTCGACGCCGAGAGGACCATAGTCCCAAGTGTTCGCCAAACCGCCGTAAATTTCGCTTCCCGGATAAACAAAACCTCTGTGAATACACAAGGTCTTGATTTGATCGAGAGTTTTTTCGGTATTTTTCATACTGTTATATATCCTTTCCTAACAAATGGTTTATTTTTCCAACTCGGCTTTTACAGACAGATACAAATCCTTGTACAGCGGCGCGAATTGTTTTTCCGAAGGCGTGCCGTCAAAAACCGCCTCGGCGTCGCTAGTATATTGTGAAATCTCGCTGTCTGTTTTTGCCGCGAATATTTTTGCCGACGACTCCCAGAATTTCTTCTCAAGCTCAATCGACTTAATCAACTCGTTGTGCTTTTCGGAACACTTTGACGGCGGCTGCATTTTCGCGAACTTATCGAGCACCGTTTCGGCTTTTTTGCACAGTTCCTGCGCTTTGCTCTTTTCCTGTTCCGCCTGAGCGGCTGTCGTCACGTTCATTTGAATAGAGCTGAAATCCTTTGTTGCCGCAACATACTCCTTAAAATTCGCGCCGAGTTGGTCGTAATAATCCTGCATAGACAGTTGCTTTCCGCAGCCTGAAAGCATAAGCGTTATTATGATAACGACTGCCGTCATCATAGCGGTAATTCGTTTTGTCATTGGACCTCCACATTATATCAAAGCCACACAAAGCTGAATTTTTTTCCTCTGTTTCTTAATCGATCAAGTTTATCGAAAAACGACTTTTCAGCCTCTGCGAACTCTTTGGCTTTATCAACATAATCGGCGGTGACAAGACACTTTTCCTGCATATCGCTTATCAAAGTTGCCGCGAATACGCTTTCTATACTGTCAACAAACTTCCGCATATCCGACAAACTGTTTTTAATTGCGGCAAGCTCGCTTTTCAGACGGCTCGGCACATGAACTTTCTCAAAATAATCGCACACAGAACGAATATCATCGATGGCATTTTTCGCACGATCTTTGTTTTGCATAACATATTCAAGCATTTTCTGCGTTGTTGTGCATTTGTCCAATCCGTCAACCATCACAAATATCTCGCTTATTGCAGAATTATACAATTTGTCAAATTTCTTGGCAGTTTTGGTATTGTGAGATGTCACAATCGTAACAATCACAGTAATCACAATCGCCACGGACGTAACAATAATAGATATAATTTTTTATTCTTAATATTATTTTAAATGTAAATTCGTATTTCAGCAGACATTTCAAAAGTCAATAAATCAGAGTTTCTCAATCCAACCCATATCATCGGGCAATTTGCCGTACTGCATACCCGTCATTGTATCGTACAGTTTCTGTGAAATCGCGCCAATCTTGTTGTTGTTGATTTCCATAACCTTGTCACCCCATTTAAGATGACCGACAGGAGAGATAACAGCCGCCGTGCCTGTGCCGAATACCTCGTCCAGCTTGCCGTTATCGTAAGCGTCGGCTACTTCCTGAATGGTAATTCTGCGCTCGGATACTTTCATACCCCACTTCTTGCAAAGTTCGAGAACGGACTTTCTCGTGATACCCGGCAAAATAGAGCCTTGTAGCATAGGAGTAACGACCTCGCCGTCGATAACGAACATAATGTTCATCGCACCGACTTCCTCTATGTATTTTTGTTCAACGCCGTCAAGCCAAAGTACCTGCGAATAATCCTGCTTGTGCGCGTCGTCCTGGCTGTGCAGAGAAGCCGCGTAGTTGCCGCCCGTCTTTGTGTAACCCATACCGCCGCGTACCGCGCGAACGTACTTTGTTTCAACATAAATCGAAACAGGTTGAAGTCCTGTCGAATAATATGCACCCGACGGGCTCAGAATAATCATAAAGTAATATTTATCCGCAGGGCGAACACCGAGGAACGGGTCTGCTGCGAAAATGAACGGACGAATATACAAAGACGCGCCGTCTGTATGCGGAACCCAATCCTTATCAACCTCAACGAGAGTGTGCAGAGCCTGCAAAGCGTCCTCAACGGGTATCTGCGGAATAACAAGACGTTCCGCGGACACATTCAAACGCTTGAAGTTCTCTTCGGGACGGAAAAACTGAATACTGCCGTCTTTTGTGCGATACGCTTTAAGCCCCTCGAAAATCTCCTGACCGTAATGCAGAACCATAGCCGCAGGGGAAAGAGAAATATCGCCGAACGGTACTACTCTCGCATCGTGCCAACCCATACCCGTATCGTATTCCATTACGAACATATGGTCGGTGAAAATGTGACCGAAACCCAGCTTTGTTTCGTCGGTGGGTTTCTGTTTGGGAGCTGTTGTCTTTTGGATTTTGATTTCCATTGTAAATTACCTTCCTTTTAATTAGGGGGTTATTCGCCCGATATATATTTATACAGATTTATTCTACCACTTTTTCACACAATTGTCAACTACTTTAATTCAATATTACAGTAAAACCATTGTCACAGTAAATTCCACAGTGGAATTTACTGTGAGAATTTACAGGCTTTTATCAACAACAGGCGAATAATCGCAACTGAAAATGCGCTTGCACGCCCTAAAAGGTAATCAAAATCCCCCGCGTTCCGTTCGTTGAACGCGGGGGATTTTTGAACGTTGTCAAAACTGCATTTATTGCGCTGACTTATTTTTCTTTGAAGCTATGCCTTCCATACCCATAATCAAAAGAACAAACCCCGAAACCGCAATAATATGAAATCCGACTAAAGCAGTTGTCAGCAAATTTGCTTCCAAGTTACTGCCATTGGGAATCTTACCCGAAACAGTTTTTGTATAGAATTCAATCGTTCTCAGCATAGCATTCTCGGACGTGAACGGATTGATAAGGAACTGCCCAACAAACGCCGCAACACCGAAAACCATCCTCGCAACAGCGCCAGCTAATGCTCTACCTTTTTTAGCGTCTGCTGTTTTAAAGGCAAAGGCAAGTACCCCTATCCCTCCAACAAGCAACATAATCGCACTGATACATGCGAGGATCGCCATTGCGTAAAAGGCAGAAACAGGCATATTGGTTCTAAGCGCCAAATTCATCCCAGCCACCGTTGCGCCTACTAATGCAAGCAGACCGCCGACAATCAGAACAATATTACAGATTTTCTTTGCCATTTTAATTACCTCTTTCTTGCTTGTTTAAAGCATAATATGTGTAGACCAAACGGTCTATAATATATTATACCCAATCGTTCCATTTTGCCAAGACCATACGTTCTATTTTGGCTAAAATATTTTTATGGTAACGCTGTTTTGACGGCGTTCTTTTAAAAAAATCCATAAGAGGTGCGTTTATGAAC
>JALEQE010000129.1 GCA_022766825.1 Oscillospiraceae bacterium
CACAGAGATTGTGCGCATATTGCGCCGTCAGATTAATAGTGCGTTCGCCTTTTGTGCGGCGCGTCCTGCGCCGCTTGGGCGAACGACTTCCGACTTCGTGTCGGCAGCAGATTGTACAAATTGAGCGCAGGCGGGCTGGTCTGTCGGTCAGCCCCTCTGGCACTGCGTGACACCTCACCCAGCAGGGGGAGACACGCCCGTCAAGCGAAATTTTGTGCACGCATTATGCGCTTCGCGCAAAACGCTATGACGGAAAATATGCAAGCAAGATGCGTACAAAGCCGTAAGGCGTTCTTTGTGCGGTGTTGCCTTAAATTACCAACATATCAAGTATCGCGCTTCCGTCCAGACCGTAGCGGATTCCCTCAATAATTGTCTTGATATTTTTTAATTCCTGTCCCATAAGCTCCATAAACGCAAAATAAACCACAGACGAACTCTGCGACAGGCTTAACAGCTTTTTCAGATGATCAAGGCTGATTTTATCGGTAAGCAGCTCCACTGTTGCGGGGATTTTCTGCGAATGAAGTCCGTAACCAATTTCATCAAGCTCCGCCGCTACTTTTGAAATATCGCCCTGAGCCGCAAGACGCTCTATGGTTTCATCGGATAGCCGCCGTCTGAAAGGTATCAAAGCGTCCTTAGCATTTTGGGTACCCGCGCCGAACAGCCGTGAATATCTGTAAAGCGTTGTGACGTTTTTCATATCGATAACACCGAGAATAAGACGTTTCAAGTCCTTTTTCTCCGCGCCCTTGAAATTCTTCTCCACAACCTTGAGCATATTCATATAGTAATCGGTATAAATCTGCCGCTCAACACTGCATATATCAAGTTTTCCCGTTGTTTGCGCTTCAACAAGCGCGGGGCATACGGTTTTTTCAAAGCGCGTTCCGTGCAATATTGCCGCCGCTTCCGCAAAACTCTGCGCAGCTCCCAAAGCAGGTAAATCAACGGACGAATGTTCCGTTAAGAACATCGGCAAAGCCGCGATGTATGCCACATAAACACCGCTCGTCACGCTCTGCAAAGCCGCCAAAACCTGCTCATTCTCCAACTCCATAACAATATATTTGAAAAACACTCGGCTTTCCGTATGGTCGAAAGTGTGAAACCTCTCGAAAGTATCAAAAACGGCTTTTCGGAGCATAGCTTCCAGCTGTCCTCTGTGGATTGTCTGAGGATTTACGGACGCCAGTGCTTTTCCGTAACGTTCGGTTTGTTTCAGGTAGGCGCAGACATCCGCCACGCTCTCTTTTGCGGAAAGCTGAACATAATCCCCTCGTTTCAGCGAATGACCGCATACGGCTTTTACTTTTGCGATAACGGCGTTTGAAGCAAACGACATATTATCCCTCCGTTATCCGTGCGATTATTTCCGCTTTCCACTCGGACTTGTGCGCGGAAAATTTTTCATCGAGCTTTGAACATTCATCGGCGAGTATCTTGTCCGCCTTTGACAGCTTTTCGTCCAAAATCGCAGCCTGCCGCTTACAGAAATCCTCAGTCTTTGCACGCTCGGCAGCAACCGCGTCCTCGCGGGCTTTTGCCGAACCCTCTCCCGATTCATCTGAAAGTCTTCGTTCTTCCTCGACAGCCGCGCTTACACGAGCCGCCGCCGCTTTATCCATATCAATGATTTGCTGCAAAATCTCCATCTTTGCACCACCTTTTATCTATATCACCGTTATCGGCAGAAAATCTACTGTCGCCATATATTATCCATATATTACTATATATTA
Organism: Oscillospiraceae bacterium; assembly: GCA_022766825.1. GTDB lineage: Bacteria > Bacillota > Clostridia > Oscillospirales > Ruminococcaceae > CAG-115. The sequence goes on from JALEQE010000129.1 coordinate 1,743, forward strand.
TATAGTATAAATCCCATATTTACTCACCTTAATATCATAGACCTTTTTATCCGATTAGTCAACAGTAAATTTCAACAAAAAAATTTTGGTATTTTGCTCAGATTATACAAACATAACAATTTAATACCGCCGTCTGAAACTAGTCGTCAAGGAGCTTTGCGGCTTCTTCGCTGTTATCAAACTTCTCCACCGAAGCGAGCTTGCGGTTGATAGCCCGTGTGCGTTTTCCGATAAGGTCGTCAAGATCGCTGTCCGCGCCGCGAAGCTTCTTCTGGATACTCATAAGACCCGATTCAAACCTCTCAAACTCGGTTTTTGCCGCTTTAAGTATTTCCCAAACCTGTCCGCTCTTCTTCTGTATCGCCAGCGTTGCAAAGCCCATTCTCAGGCTGTTAAGCATTGCCGCCATAGTTGACGGTCCCGCGATATTTATCTTATAATCGCGCTGTAATACTTCGATAAGTCCCATATTTACGACCTCGGCATATAGTCCCTCAAACGGAAGAAACATAACTGCAAAGTTGGTTGTATACGGAACCTTGACATACTTCTCGTTGATACTTTTCGCACAGCGTTTTATCTCATCGTAAAGAGTCTTACGCGCCGCTTTTATTCTGTCCGGATTTCCCGATTCATACGCTTCCTGCAAAGCCGAGTATGTATCTCCGGGGAATTTGGAATCTATCGGCAGCCATACGCCCTCGTCATTCGGTCCGGGAAGTCTGACGGCAAAGTCAACGCGCTCGCCCTTTCCCGGCTCGACCTGAATCTGTTCTCCATACTGTTCGGGAGAAAGTATTTCTTCCAGTATCGCACCGAGCTGTATCTCTCCCAGAGTTCCGCGCGTCTTGACATTGGACAGAACGTTTTTCAAATCCTTAACGCCGTTCGCTACGTTCTTCATCTCGCCCAGCCCCTCATAAACCTCTTTGAGCCGCTGATTTACGGTTTCAAAGGACTTGGCGATCTTATCGTCCAGCGATTTCTGCAGTTTTTCGTTTACGGCTGTGTTGATTTTATCAAGGCTTTCCTGATTTTCACGGCGCAGCTTGTCCATATCCCGCATATTGGATTCACGTATATTTATCAAGGTATCGCTTATTTCCTTGCGGATGGTCTCAAAAGCGTTCCTCAGCTTTTCAAGACTGTCAACTGTCGATTTTTCCTGCTTATCAAGACGTTCGGCAGTGATACCGCGCTGTTTTTCCAGGCTGTCGCTTAAATTCTTGCTGAGTTCCGAAATGTTTTTAACCACGGTCTGCATAACAGTATTCAGCTTTTCGTCAAGGGTACTCTGCATTTTTTCGGTAACAATGCTGTTTATCTTGTCGAGGCTTTCCTGATTTTCGCGGCGCAGAGTATTCATACGCTCCTCGATTTTTGTCAGAGTTTCCGAGGAAGATTTCTGCTGACGCTCCTGCGAATCGCGTATATCCCGTCCTAATCTGTCGATCTGATTAACGGTTGATTCGCTCTGACGCGAAGATTGCTCCATAAGCATACGGTTATCACTTTCGCGTGTTTGTGAAAGCTGATCCAGGCGATTTATAATATTGTCCGAAGATTTGTTATCGGTCGGTCTGAATTGCTTTATCAGTATTATTACCAGAAGAATGATAATAATCGCACAGCAAACCACAATAGCTATATCCATAACGTCCCTCCTGCACTTTATAAAGCCAGATTTATAATAACAACAATATTATTATATCATTTTTCATTGTATTAGTCAAGTAGGAAAGCAATAAGGCAACAAGGGCATAAACAGAATTATCGTAAACAAGTATTGAAAATCCAGACCGAATATGGTATAATTAGAGTATAAAAATATTCGAAGGAAATTATATGCGTGTATTCTTATCACATTCATCAAATGAAGAGGAAATCGCTTCGGAGGTGTGCAGCTGTATCGAGGCAAACGGACACAGCTGTTTTTTAGCGCCCAGGGACATTCGTTCGGGATATGAATATGCGGAGGAGATAATCAATGGTATTGACAACTGTGACGTTATGCTCCTCCTGCTTTCGGAAAGCGCCAACAATTCACCCCATGTGCTGAGAGAAGCGGAAAGAGCTGTCAGCAAGAAAAAATCCATTATCGTGTATAAGCTGGAAGACGTCGTCCTCAGCAAGTCTTTGGAATACTTTCTGATGACTCACCAATGGCTGAACGCGAAGCCCAATAAAGGACATGACGAAATCATAAAATGTATAAACGAATTTGCGGAAAACCACAGCGATAACCCGGACGCTGTTCCGGAACAAACAGTTGAACACAATATGATTTCGGAGAAGAAAAAGCCATCCGGCAGAGGACATTTGCCATTAAAAATCCTGGCTGTAGTGTGACAGCGGCGGCGTTGGTTGCGGCGGTCATCATAATTTTCAATTTAACGAATATCTCAAACGCTTCTGAAAGCGACCCTGTTGTTTCTTCCGAAGCGCAAAACACAAATACAGACAGCACACCGTCCGAAAACACGGCTCAGAGCAATCAATCCAACACCGAATCAAAAGTGAAACTCGGCGACTCGCTTTCAATCGGGAAATACAACGGAGAACCGATCAAATGGCGTGTTATACACATTTCAGACGATAATAAAAGTGCTGTGGTCGTTTCCGAAAATATACTTACAATGAAAGCGTATGACGCGGCGGAAGGCAGAAAATATAACTCCAGCGACGGTAATGATTACTGGTCAACCCCCTCGTCCGATATATCTCCGGAACTTCAGCGACGGATTTGACAAAATCAGCGCGGGAAGAACGCCGGAGCAGTATTTTTCGGACAAAATGGACGAATACTTTGAAGGCTATGACATTATATGCTATACAGACGAGATCTCCGAACCGCAAAAACTGCACCGATACCGCAAAAAGCCCGGATTTTATGGTTATGTCAGATCTACCGATATCGCTCCGGCAGGCAGAGAAGTAAGGATACGAACCCTTGAGGGCGATGTTCCATAAAATGCAAGGAAGATATTTATATAATGATAGGTATTCTCGGAGAGGTATATCCGCTGGAGGCAAATGTATTCAACGCAAAATACACTCCGCTTGACGAGCCGTTCACGGAAGAGCTGGAATACGCTCCGTCAGTGACGGATATTGCGGCAGATAGTCCCTGCGGGCTTATTCCGTTCGCCAGAAAATGTCGTTCAGAACAGAGCGGAACCATTCTCGCACGACCTCTGGAAAAGTATACAAAAGTATTCACCGCTTGGGAATACGAATCCTATATGTCGGGTGGAAAAGGCGATATGCTGTGTTATACCGACGGGAACAGCCGTGACGTATATATCGCAAGGCGACAGGTTTTCGACAGTATATATGAGGAAATCTGAAAACAGGCAAAAATGAGCCTTTCGGCTTGGAGAACATATGAAAAAGGAGCAATCGGGTGGTTGCTCCTTTTCACACTATATTAAGGCAATACCGCACAAAGCCGTAAGGCGTTCTTCGTGCGGTGTTGCCTTAGTTATGCTCGTTTAGCCATTGGCACAATTCTTCAAATTTCATTGAACCGCCTGCAAGCGATAATCCAACATCAATAAGCTCATTCTGAGTGCAGTTTATCTCAACACCATTAAGCTCAAGGAAAACCAACATTGCGTGTACGCCAATGCGTTTTTCCGTCAACAAATGGGTGATTTGCTATCAGCGAAAAACCCAGTCTTGCGGCTTTTCACAGTAACGAAGGATAAATGTCTTCTCCTTCAAAAGTCTGAAATGGGGTTTCAAGCGCGGATTCAAGCAAGCTTTTATCGCGCACACCGTCCATACCACCCGTTGCTTCGATAAGATAACTGTGCATACTAATGATTTGTTTTTCTGTCAGACGTATCATTTCGCCAACTCCTTGTATGCCTGAAGATTTTTAGCAATCAATCGCTGTGATATTGTCTGAACATCTTCATCAGGAGCGGTTTGCAGTTTTTCGGCTTCAGGAAATTCCATTATAATGTAACGCGGAACGTTGTTTTTAAGAATAATTGCCGAACCGTTTTCATCAACAATTCTTGCGATTTTTGAAAAGTTCTGATTGGCTTCTGTTATTGATACAAGAGTGTTAGTATTTACCGTCATAGTCAACTCCTCCTTCCTTGCTAATATTATACAACATAAATAGGATAAATTCTACCTATTTTTAATTTTTTCTTCATTTCAGGTGATAAACTCTGGTTATACCATGCTATCCCGATTTTTTCAACCCCAATTCCAATAAAATAACAATTGACACAGATCAATTGATACACAGTTCTCGAAACAACGGCAAACGCTTTTTGAATAAATTAAATTTTTTTCAAAAACCCCTTGACAAGTGCATTTAAACGTGATATAATATACAAGTATTAAATTTGCGGGTGTAGTTCAATGGTAGAATTCCAGCCTTCCAAGCTGGCCGCGTGGGTTCGATTCCCATCACCCGCTCCAATCCGCTGAATTTCGGCGGTTTTTATTTATTCGGTATGCGCCATTAGCTCAGCTGGATAGAGCAACCGCCTTCTAAGCGGTAGGTCGAAGGTTCGAATCCTTCATGGCGTACCATTGCGGAACATCTCTGTTCAGCAAAATTCCTGTGGACGTATGTCCGCGGATAATGCGGTGATAATACCGTAATACGGTGGGTATAGCTTAGTAGGTTAAAGCGCCGGATTGTGGTCCCGGAGATCATGGGTTCGATTCCCCTTACCCACCCCATAACATTCAGGCATAGGCTTCGTGCCTGTGCCTTTTATTTTGGGATATAGCCAAGTGGTAAGGCAACAGACTTTGACTCTGTCATTCCGTTGGTTCGAATCCAACTATCCCAACCAGCCCGGTGACCGGGCAGTCAATCCCAATGAAACGCTCATTGGGATTTTTCGTTTTCGCTGTAAGGATATTGCGAAAATCTTTTTGGTAACGATGTCACACTAAAAGCCGAGCTTTCAGCTCGGCTTTTTCAGCGTTTTTTTGCTTTTCCGCGCGTGGATTTATCAACTAAAAAATAATTATCGCCAAAACAACGCATATACTCTCTTACGAACAACTTTGTATAGTTTTTACCAACAAGCGGCAAATCTATTTGGCATTGATACCACATATAGCAACAAAACCGCATTGTTATGCGGTTTTGTTTTTTATTCTCCCAAAATTCCCGTTTTATATCTGATTTACTTTTCCTCAAGCAGAAAATTATCGGATTTTGGACATTGGCGATCATCGTCGTGAAATACGCTCACCTTTTTCGCGTATATTCTCCTGAACAGCAAAACCGCGACCACCGTTGACAATACTTCCGCAATCGGGAAAGACAGCCATACCGTTTGTATATATCCGTAATCTTTTTTAGCAAGTTCCGAGAACAAAATCACAAACGGGAAAATAAACGCAACCTGTCTGCATATTGATACAACAAGCGATTCCAGACCGCCGCCGAGCGCCTGAAACACGCCTTGAAAAGCGATATTCGCGCCCGCGAACACAAACGAAAACGATATTATCCGCATTGCGCCGATACACAGCTTCTGCGTTTCACCCGACAGTCCGAACACCGCCGAAAACGGTTCTGCGAACAGTTCAATAGCTATCGTGCCCGCAATCATTATAACAGCGGTGAAAATAATACCG
>JALEQE010000028.1 GCA_022766825.1 Oscillospiraceae bacterium
GAAGAACCGTTGCCGAGGTGGCAGGAAACGATTTTCAAATCCTTGATATCTTTGCCCATAGCGTCTGCGAGAGCCTGTGAAACAAATCTGTGTGATGTGCCGTGGAAACCGTATTTCCTTACATGATATTTCTCGTAGCACTCATAAGGCAAGCCGTACATAAACGCCTTTTCGGGCATTGTCTGGTGGAATGCCGTATCAAATACGACTATCTGCGGCGTTGTCGCGGGAATTACCTTTTTGCACGCTCTCAGCGCCAACGCATGAGCGTGATTATGTACCGGCGCCAGATCGGCAAGATCATCAATCTGCTGGATTACTTCATCTGTAACAAGAGTAGTTTTGCTGAAAACCTCCGCGCCCTGTACTATTCTGTGACCGACAGCGGAGATTTCGTCCATAGATTTAAGCACGGACGCCTCGCCGGTTGTAAGTACCTCAACAAGCTTTTCAAAAGCTTCGGTGTGAGTCGGAAAACTGCTGTCGATGTCAACAACCCTTCCGTCGAAAGTAGTGTGCTTGATGTGACCGTCAATGCCGATTCTGTCACAGTTTCCCTTTGCGATAACGCTTTCGTTATCCATATCGAGAAGTTGATACTTCAAAGAAGAACTGCCCGCATTGATAACCAAAATCTTCATATTATAACCCCTTCCAAAATATAATAGGATAATACTATTATATTGTAAACCTTTTCACAAAAAAAATCAAGGGGTTTTTGTAAAATATTATCAATTAATAGACAACCGACCTGATTTTTTACGTCGTGTTTTATAAAAACGCTTGATTTTATCGGTAAAAAGTAGTACAATATAACAGTAGCCATAATCGAAAAAACGGAGGGAATTATGAAAACAGCGGCAATTATCGCGGAATATGACCCGTTCCATTACGGACACAAATATCTGATTGAACAGGTTCGCGCGGCAGGAGCAACGCACGTTGCGGCAATAATGAGCGGAAATTTCACGCAGCGCGGCTCTGCGGCGATATTCGACAAATTCACACGCACAAAAACAGCATTGGAAAACGGCGTTGACCTTGTTATCGAACTTCCCGCGCGTTATTCGCTCACTTCGGCGGCGGGATTTGCGCGCGGCGCGGTTGAAATCGCCTCCGCGCTCGGCTGTGTGGATATGCTCGCGTTCGGCAGCGAATGCGGCGATATTGTCGCTCTCAAAGAGGCGGCGGGCGCAATTGAATACACAACGCACAGCGATGAATTTGACAGGTTGATTAAGCAAGGCAACAGCTATCCCTCCGCGCTCCAAAAAGCGATGTTGCAATTTTACACCGACGACGTTGCGGAACTGATTTCGTCACCGAACAACACTCTCGCGATTGAATATATAAGCGCGCTTGACAGTATCGGAAGCGAAATCGAACCGTTCACGATAAAACGGCACGGCGCGGCGCACGACAGCGACGACGATGCCGAATTTATCAGCGCGTCGGCAATACGAAAAAAAATCGCGGCGGGCGAGGATTATTCGCAATACGCGCCTGTAACAAACGCACCGACAGCGGATATTATGCGGCTTGAACGCGCTGTTCTTGCGGCATTGCGTAAAATGTCGCCTAACGATTTCGACCGTATCGCCGACTGCTCGGGCGGACTGGGCGACAGACTTTACAAAGCTGTACGCAAAGGCAATTCGCTTTCGGGAATTTATTTTATGACAAAAACAAAACGCTACACGCTGGCACGTATCAGAAGAGCGGCTTTATGCGGTTTTCTCGGCATTGACAAGGATATTTCAAAGGAAAAATGCTCGTATATCCGAGTTCTCGGAATGAATTCGCGCGGCAAAGAAATTCTATCCGCCGCGAACTGTCCTCTGCCGATTGACACTTCATTGAAAGCGCTTTCACGAACTTCGCATACAGCGCGCAGACAAGCGGAATTTGAATCAAGACTTACAGATATTTATTCCCTTGCTTTTGAAGAACCTCTTCCCTGCGGATTTGATTTTACATCAAAACCAATTATTGTTTAAGGAGCGGAAATGGGAAAATTTGAAGAACTACGCGCGGAACACCCGCTGTTCATTTATCACGGAATTGAGTTGAACGAAAACAAACTGCGCTATCATTTTTCTATCGACGAATATCACTTCTACCCCGAATGGACGTTTGACAGTCTGCTTGAAAACAGCGATATTCCAAAAGAACACATTGAAACGCTTGTTTTCTCACTCGGAATGGCGGAACTTGTAAGCTATTGGAAATGCGCGTGCTGTCCGAATGTTGAAATTCGTTGCGGCGGTCTTTCGGAATGGCAGATAAATTGGTGGAAAAAGCTTTATTGGAACGGCTTGGGCGAGTTTTTTTACAGGAACGAAATACACACCTCGTTTGATGAGTTTATGACGATAACCGCACCCAAACCGAAACCGCTTTCCGCTTTCTCGCGTGAACTTTCGGGAACGCTAGTTCCCGTAGGCGGCGGTAAGGACAGCGTTGTAACGCTTGAACTGATGAGAAAAGCAGGCGAGGACATCACGCCATACATTATCAATGCTCGCGGCGCAACACTCGGCTGTGTAAAAGCGGCGGGACTTGACTGCGACAAAGCGATAACGCCGCGCCGCACAATTGACAAAACATTGCTTGAACGCAACGCGGCGGGCTGGCTGAACGGTCACACGCCGTTTTCGGCTGTTGTTGCTTTTTCGGCTATGCTTTTCGGGACGATTAAGGGCGTCAGATATATCGCGCTGTCGAACGAAAGCTCGGCAAACGAAACCTATGTCGAGGGTGCGAACATCAATCATCAATACAGCAAATCAACGGAATTTGAACGCGATTTCCGTGATTATTGCCAAAAAACATTCGGTGAGTTCGGAACAGTTCCCGAATATTTCAGCTTACTGCGCCCGCTGTCGGAATGGCAAATCGCGCGTGAATTTGTAAAATACCCGCAATATTTCGGAGTTTTCCAAAGCTGTAATTTAGGTTCAAAAACAAACGTCTGGTGCTGTAACTGCGCAAAATGCCTGTATGTGTACATTCTGCTGGCGGCATTTCTTGACGATGATACTCTGTGCGGTATTTTCGGGTGCAATATGCTTGAAAAAACAGAGCTTTCGGAAATGTTTGACGGTCTGATACTCGACGGCGAGGACAAACCGTTTGAGTGTGTCGGAACGAAAAACGAGGTGCGGCTTTCGCTGAAAATGGCGCTTGACAAACGCGCCGACAACCCGCCCGCTTTGCTGAAACGATTTGCGGAAAAGTTCGCGGGATACAAACCCATTACTCTTGATAATTACTTTGACAAAAACAATTTTGTTCCGCAAAAATTTGTTCCTTTATTGGAGAGCTTGAACGATGAACATTGACAGACTGACACCCATTTTTGATAAGAAAAGCGCAGTAATACTCGGTTACGGGCGCGAAGGAAAAGTGTGGCTCGAAATACTTAAACAGCTGAACTGTTGTACGGAAATCGCGGTTGCGGATATGAAACCGCAAGAATTTTCCGACAAGAGCATACGAACAATAAGCGGCGAGAATTACCTTGAAAAATGCGCCGATTATGATATTATTCTGCAATCGCCCGGTGTAATAATCAAAGACAAACTCAACGCCGATACAAAAGCGAAAATACTCACGCAAACGGAAGTTCTTCTGCGATTGAAACCTTGCAAAATAATCGGAATTACGGGTACAAAAGGAAAATCAACGACTTCCTCGCTGATTTATCACTTTTTGCAAGCAAATTCCGTTCCGTCAATGCTAATCGGGAATATCGGAGTACCACCTCTTGAACGTTTTGAGGAAATGACACCCGAAACAGTTGCCGTGTGCGAAATGAGCTGTCATCAGCTGGAATTTGTGCAGCATTCGCCCGATATAGCGGTTTTGCTGAATATTTTCTCCGAACACCTTGACCATTATGTTGATTTTGACGCATACGCCGCCGCAAAACGCAATATAACGCGTTTTCAGAATAAAGGCGATAGCGCGTTTGTAAATGCCGAACTGTTTCCGATGCAAAGCGAAAGTAATGTTTTTTCGTGCGATTTTGGGAATAAAGCTGATGTGTGGACGGACGGAAAGTCAATTTTCCTGTTTGGTGAAGAAATCGAGTCCGAAAAAATCAAAACACAGTTGTGCGGGAAACATAATATGTACAATATCGCGGTCGCGCTTGCGGCGGCGGTCAAAGCGGGAGCGGATTTACAAACGTGTCTTGACGCTTTACCGCAGTTCAAAGGTCTGGAACACCGTCTTGAACGTGTTGCCATAATAAACGGTGTGGAATACGTCAATGACAGTATTTCCACAATTCCCGAAGCGGCAATCGCCGCCGTGAACGCTTTTGGCGGCGCGGACTGCCTTATTCTCGGCGGTATGGACAGAGGAATTTCTTATGACATTCTGGGCGATTTTCTGAACACGGGAGCTGTTCGGACGGTGATTTTACTGCCCGACAGCGGAAAACGAATTGGTGAACTTATCACTTCACCCAGTGTCAGAAAGCTGTATGCCGACAATATGGAACAGGCGGTAACGCTTGCCGCCGAAAATGCCGAATACCGAGTTATACTCTCCCCTGCCTCGGCAAGCTACGGTTTTTACAAAAACTTTGAGGAACGCGGCAGATACTTCAAAGAGCTTGTACATGCGCTTGAAAACAAATGATTAAATCGCACAGGCAAAACGGGGTGCCGCCTTGGGGCGGTGGGCTTTTCCTCGCGCACCCCGTCAAACCATACCGTAAACCGAAACGTTGAAAACGGGGTGCACTCGTCAAAGCCGTGGTGCGCCCACGTTTTGCCGCAAGCGGCAAAACTGCCGCCTGACGGCGGCAAATTCGCTCGCTTACGCTCGCGAATTGCGGGCGCGCCGCTAAGATGATTAAACCTGAAACAAAATACAATACAAATAAACGGGCTGACTTTGGATAGTCAGCCCGTTTGGGTATTTCAACAGCCGTGTGCGAACTCGTCAACCCGCGCCGCTCGGCTATTCAAGGGCAAAGCCACCTCACGGAACGGCTGTGTGTTTTACCCTTGATTATTTTATGCGTTTGAGGAAAGTTCCGTGCCTGACTTTATCCTCGAATAAGCGCGTCAAAAAGCGCCGCCCATTCGCGTACCCAGTAGTTGATCAGATTTAACCGACGCGTTTCGGCGGAATGATGACCGACTGTCAGACCATTTCGGCGTGCGTATATGTCTGCGCGGTATTGGTGGAAATCATTTGTCACAATTATCGCTCTGTCAATGCCGCGCTCGTCAAGTATTTCCTTGGAAAAGCTAATATTCTCCCGTGTGTTTTTCGACTTGTCCTCAATAATTATCCGACTATCGGAAATACCGTTTTCCGTGAGATACCGCCGCATTGCCTCCGCCTCGGAAATATCCTCGCCTTTTCCCTTTCCGCCGCTTACTACACAAACTGTATCGGGATATTCGTTAAGTGTTTCTAACGCGGTATCAAGTCGGTTTTCAAGCATTATGCTCGGCGTTTCGCCGCGTACCTGACACCCCAGAACAATCACTGCCTGCGGATTATCTATCGGACGTTCAACGTATATCGCCATTTTTACCGAAAATACGGAACAGCACACCGCGCAGAACGCGATGACTGTTCCGATAAAAATCAATGCTATTTTTCCGCCGATTTTGCTCCAAATACGCTTTATTAAACGACAAAAAGGTTTCCAAAAAACGCAAAGCGCGATTATTCCGCCAAACAAAACAGAACCAATTATAGTACCCGCGGTAATAAAATTCAAGTTCACCCATACAAGAAGAAAACAAGAAACAGTAGCAATAATTGTCCTGATTATTTTGGAAATATTCATAAAATCAAATCAGGAGTTGAAGAAATGCAAAATTGGATCATTGCTTGATTCAATAAGATCTTTTATCACGGGAAGGAAAAATACAACAAGAATGATGCAAAGAATAATAGAAATGCCCATTAAAATTAGTTCCGCAAAGAACATACCGCGGCAAAATCCGCGTTTGGGTTCGGGAGTACTTGAACTGAATCCCCAAACAATATTCAGAATAAGACTGATAATACCAAGACAGGTACACAGCAAAATTGTTCCAACCCATTGCCCCGTTGTCATCGCCTGCTGAGGCACTCCACCCTGATTGATGTTCGGACCGTATTGCGGCATACCATAACCGTTATTCGGCATATTTGTATATCCGTAATTCGGCTGAATGGGCTGTGGCGATGTTTCCGGCTTGCCCAGATCAACCGCAGACTGCATAGGTGCGCCGCAACTGGGACAGAATTTCACATCACCGCTTACCAAAGAACCACACTTTTCACATACTCTTTCCATAATGATACCTCACTTTCAAACATTAACCTTTATCATATTGTAGCACATTTTGGAAAAAATGTCAATCGTTTTCTATAGGTTTTGTAATCCATTGACTCATACCTGCGCCCCAAACCTCGTTAGGACGTTCTCTAAAACCGAATTGCTTGTAAAAACTCTCTTTTCCGATTGCGCTCATCAAATACAATACAATGGTTTCGCCCGGCTGTAAAGTCGTTTTCATAAAATCAACCGTTCGGCGAACCATTTCCGTGCCGATACCGCGTTTCTGATATTCGGGAATTACGATTACATCAGTGATGAAATTCGCGTAACTGCCGTCTGATAAAACGCGTATCATTCCTATCGCCTTTCCGTTGTCGCGTACTGTCGTAATGTGAAACGCATTGTTAAGCGCATTGCTCGCAATTCTGTCGGACAAAACCATAAAATTGACCGCTCGGCGCATTTCTTTATATTCTTCCAATGTCGGCGCTTTGTCTATATATTCGATTGCCATTTTATCCCTTTCCATAAAAATCCGCCCCGCGTTTCACGGAGCGGTTATTTTTATTACTCGTTATTGTCGTCTGACTTGGTTTCAGTGGTATCGTTTATTTGTGTTGTCTCGGTTTCTTCTGCCTTTTTATCAATATCAACTTTTTCCTCGGCAAGTTCTTCCGTCTTTTCGGTCTGAAGCGTTACCTCGTCGCCGTCAACGCTGATTTCGCCGTTCATAAGCTTATAGAACGACGGACCGTCGATTTTTTCGTGTTTCATCAGATACTGAGCGATACGTTCAAGCAAATCACGGTGAACAGTGAGTATATCTTTCGCTTTCTCATAAGCGGTTTCGATAATTTCTTGTATCTCCGCGTCAATCTCGCTCGCAACAGTTTCGGAATAGTTCTTGCCCTGCGAATAATCGCGTCCGAGGAATACCTCGTGTTCCGCGCTTCCGTAAAGTATCGGGCCGAGTTTCTCGGAGAAACCGTAACGTGTCACCATATCGCGCGCAACGTTCGTTGCTCTCTCGATATCGTTTGACGCGCCTGTCGAAATATCGTCAAGCACAAGCTTTTCCGCGACACGTCCGCCCAAAAGAACAATAATGTTCTCCTCCATATACGTTTTGGAAACAAAACTGCGGTCTTTCTCGGGAACGTGCATTGTAAATCCGCCCGCACTTCCTCTCGGAATAATCGATACCTGGTGAACCTTATCCTGCGTTTTGCAGAAATAAGTCGTGATTGCGTGACCGCCCTCGTGATAAGCGGTGAGCTTTTTCTCGTCCTCGGAAACAACGTGCGATTTCTTTTCGGGTCCCGCAACAACCTTAACGGTCGCCTCTTCGATATCCGCTTTCGTAACCGCTTTTCTGTTGTTTCGTGCCGCAAGCAGAGCCGCCTCGTTTACAAGGTTTTCAAGGTCAGCGCCCGTAAAGCCTGCTGTTGTTGCCGCGATTGTTTTAAGGTCAACGTCGGGGCCGATATTCTTGTTTCTCGTGTGAACTTTGAGTATCTCCTCACGTCCCTTGATATCGGGATAGCTTACGACTATCTGTCTGTCGAAACGTCCCGGACGGAGCAGTGCGGGGTCGAGTATATCGCGGCGGTTTGTTGCCGCCATAACGATAATGTTCTCGTTTTCAGTAAAGCCGTCCATTTCAACAAGCAACTGGTTCAAAGTCTGCTCTCGCTCGTCGTGACCGCCGCCGAGACCCGCGCCTCTTTGACGTCCGACTGCGTCGATTTCGTCAATGAATATAATTGCAGGAGTGTGCTTTTTCGCCTGGTCGAACAAATCACGAACACGCGACGCGCCGACACCGACGTACATTTCAACGAAATCCGAACCGGAAATTGAGAAGAACGGCGCACCCGCCTCGCCCGCAACGGCTTTCGCAAGCAAAGTTTTACCTGTTCCGGGAGGGCCTACAAGCAAAACGCCCTTCGGTACTCTCGCACCGATTTCACGGTACTTGCCGGGATTTTTCAGGAAGTCAACGATTTCGACAAGTTCCTGCTTTTCCTCGTCTGCGCCCGCAACATCGTCAAACGTAACCTTCTTGCCCGTCTGCTGACGAACATTCGCGCGCGAGAAAGAATTCATCTTTCCGCCGCCGGTTGTCTGCCGCATTATGATAAACGTGAAAATAATCATAACGCCGATAAGGAGCAAATACGGCAGGAAGTTCATCAAGAACGAATTATCCGAAATTTTAATGTAATCCTCAATCAGCTTGTGATCCGGATTTGCTTCATTGTAGCGCACACGATAGGTCGCAAGTTTTCCGTCCTCTGTATATCCGCTGTTGATATCGT
>JALEQE010000003.1 GCA_022766825.1 Oscillospiraceae bacterium
GGTACTCTGTATCGGTACGGGCGTTTATGTAAAGCAGGATGTTGATTTCGGCGTTCTCAAAAAAGCGATTTACAAGGCTTATGAAATGTATGAAACAATGCGTCTGCGGTTTACGCAAGACGAAAACGGGGAAATATATCAATACATTGCGCCGTTTGAGGAACGTGAAATTCATTTTAACGATTTCAGCGGCAAAACAGAAGATTACGCTTATAATGAGCTTTGCAAAAAAACGGCGATTCCGTTTGAGCGTTTCAACTCACCGATGAATGTGATTGAAATGGTGAAAATGCCGAACGGTTTTAACGGTATTTATTCCAAAATCGACCATATGACAATGGATTCAAGCTCTATAATAGGTTTCAGCAAAACTGTTATAGAAATATACTGCTCAATGATGTATGGGACGGATATGCCAAAGCCGATGATGTCATATATCAATCAATTGGAAAAAGACCTTGCGTATGAGGATAATTCCGAAGCGAAAAAGAAAGACGAGAAGTTCTGGATGGACGAAATTGCCAAAAGCGAACCTATGTATACGGATTTCGCAGGGCAGGGAAGACTGCTCACACAACGCCGCGAAAACGGAAATCCGAACCAACGCTGGGCAAGGGTGGTTTCGCAAAGCCCGCAAGCGTCAATCTCCGTTTTCCACCTTGACGAATACGCTTCCGTTAGACTTATGAAGTTCTGCGAAATAAACCACGTTACAATGTCTGCTTTGTTGATGATGGGATTGCGAACGGTTTTGTCAAAATTCAACGACAACGAAAAAGACGTTTCAGCCAAGTGCAATGTTTCGAGAAGAGGAACGCTTTCTGAAAAAAACAGCGGCGGAACAAGAATACACTTTTTCCCGCTGCGCACAATAATGGAACCGGATATGACTTTCCTTGACGGTATCAAGCTTATTGAAGCGGAACAGAACAAAGTTTTCCGTCACGCGAATTACGACCCGATTGAACTTACAATAAAACGCGGAAAATACTGGAAAATACAGCCCGGCGCGAGCTATGAGAGTATAAGTCTCACATATCAGCCGCTCACGCTCAACACCCGCTCTGTGGAAATGCCCGATGTGGAATATAAGTCGTATTGGTACACAAATGGCGTTGCGGCTCAGCCGCTTTACCTCACCGTTATGCACCGTCCCGAGGACAACGGTCTGAACTTCAACTTTGAATACCGAGTTGACGCCGTAACAAAACAGGAAATGGAGTTTTTCTATTATTACCTCTGCCGTGTTCTTTTCAGAGGTATTGAAAACGAAAACAGAACCATTGGCGAAATTCTTGAAATGATTTAAGGAGAACATTTATGATTGAGAAGATGAGAGAAATTATCTGCAACTATGTGGAAGTATCCCCCGAGCAAATCACCGAGGATTCCAACCTTGTGGATGATTTGGGGCTTAGTTCCTACGACTTTATCTGCGTTTTGGGCGACTTGGAAAACGAACTCGGAGTTACGGTTGACGAAACGGAAATCGTGAATATTAACACCGTCGGTGAGGCAATCAAGTACCTTGAAAGCCATAAAAAATAACGGAGGGCTTATGGACACAACGAAAATCAAAACTATCCTTGACTTGACGCGGGAATCCGCGAAGGAAAACGGCGACAGAGTTTATATCCGTGAAAAAGCGGGCAAAGAAATCCGCGAAAAAACCTTCAACGAATTTTACGCCGACGCTTGCCGTGTATGCGGATTTGTGAATGAAATCAGAAACGGCGGCAAGCCGATTCATTCAGCGATAATCGGTCCGTCCTCTTACGAATGGATTATCAGTTGGTTCGGAACGGCTTTCGGCGGAAACGCCTCCGTGCCGCTCGACGCTCTTTTGGGCGTTGACGAAATCTGCGATTTGCTCAATAGGTCGGATTCCGATATTTTCTTCTTCGACGCGAAATACGAGCAGATTATCCCGATTATAAAGCAAAAATGCCCGTCAATTGTGAAGTATGTCCGCATAAACAGCGAAACTCCTGCCGAAAACACCTCGGATATCACGGAGCTCAAATCAATCCTCGAAAGGTATTCGCCCGACGAACCCGCTCCCGTATCACCCGACGCCCTCGCGGCAATTTCCTACACTTCGGGTACTACGGGCAAGAGCAAGGGTGTTATGCTGCTCAACAGCAACTTTATCGACAACGCGACTTGTTCTGACAATGAATGCGGCCCCGATGGTGCGGTTATGTCGGTACTGCCCATACACCACATTTATTGTTTCACCTGCGATATCCTGCTGTCATTGAGATACGGCGCGCAGCTTTGTCTGAACGATTCTCTTATGCACATCGCACAGAATCTGCAAGTGTTCAAGCCGACAATAATGCTTGTTGTACCTATGATTGCGAAAACGATTTACAAGCAGATAAAAGCCGCTTCGGCGGCAAAACCCGAAATCCCGATTGCGGCAATCGCAAATTCGGTTTTCGGCGGTAGACTTAAAGTGATTTTCAGCGGCGGCGCATATTTAAGTCCCGAACTTCAAAAAGCGTATTACGATATGGGAATACACCTTTTGCAAGGTTACGGAATGACCGAATGTTCGCCGCGTATCGCGTCAAAACCCGTAGACTGTCTCGACTTGCTTGAAGACGTCGGAACGATAGTCAACCGTTGTCAAGTTAAAATCGAGGACGGCGAAATACTTGTAAAAAGTCCGTCCGTTATGGCGGGGTATTACAAAGACCCTGTTGAAACAGAGAAATCACTTACTCCCGACGGTTGGTTACGCACGGGTGATCTGGGTTACGTTGACGACCAAAATCGTTTGTTCTTAACGGGCAGAAAAAAGAACTTGATTATTTTAAGCGGCGGCGAGAACGTTTCCCCCGAAGAACTGGAAAACAAATTCGACAATTACGATTTTGTAGCCGAAGTTATGGTGTATGATGACGATGACGTTATCTGCGCGGATATTTTCCCGAACAGCGACGCTGTAAAAGGTTTGTCGGAACAGGAACTCACAAATATGATAAAAGACGCCGTTAAGGAAATCAATAAGTCAATGTCAGCGGCAAAGGCAATCCGCCGAATCAGACTGAGAGATACGGAGTTTGAGAAAACCACATCAAAGAAAATAATCCGCAAGCAATCTGCTCACGGAAAGATAATATGACAGGAGGCAATTTTATGACATTTCAGGAGATTTTTCAAGAGGTAAGAGATCTTATTTACGCGAACGATTTAAGCGGTCTTGAAGGACATCTGGCGGTACAGATCAATATTCAGGGTGAGGGCGAGGGTATATTATATATCGAATTGCTTGAAGGAAAGGTTTATGTTGAGCCTTACGAGTATTACGACCGCGACTGCATTTTCATCGTATCGGGCGACGATTTCTTGAAGATATGCAAGGGCGAGCTTGATTCGGTTAAAGCGTTCACAACAGGAAAACTTAAAGTTCAGGGCAGCATTGACAAGGCTTTGCAGTTCCAGAAAATCGCGAACAAGGTGCAGAAAAATTCCGCAAAGAAAACGGAAGCTCCCTCAAAAGCCACAAAGAAAAAATAAAATAACATAAACATCAAAAAGCTCTGCGCACGAAATTACGCAGAGCTTTTTATATCGTTGTGATTTGTTCTGTCAGCAATGGGAAAATCCAAGAATATTCAACGGTTATTCTTTATGAGCCTGGAGAATTCCAGCGCTTTAGCAAGATCGCCGTCAACCTTAAGTTTTCCCGTTGTATAAGCTGTTACGGGATCGAGTTTTCCGTTCAGAAGCTTTAAGAAATTTGTTCTGTCGATAGTCAAAGCGCAGGAACGGTCAATATATTCATAAGGTTCTGCGGTGGCTTTTCCGTCCTTTATCTCAATATAAAATACACCGCCGTCTTTCCCGGTAATGTTAATCTGTATCGCCATAAAAGGAACATAGGTAAAATCAATGTCATCCAATGTAATGCGGACCTTTTCCAATAATTCGTTAAATGTCATAAATAATCCTCCTGTCATATGTTTGTTTTATGTTCTGCACAGATATATTATACAACAAAATCGAACAGATGTCAAGAAATGAAATTTGTGAAAACCACTCAATACATATCGACCATATCTATCCAGGTCAGAAGAAGTTCGCGTTCTTCCGGTCTTTTGAATTTGAGTTGAGCGGCGGCTGTGATTGGTAGCCAATCGCGGACATAACTCATATCGGTTCCGGATTTTGCGCAATACAGTTTCAGATATTTTTCCGCCCATTCCGTGTGATGTTTCAGGCAGAAATTCAGATACGTTTTTGCGGCGTCTGCAGAAGAGTTGCCTTGCTTTGCTTTAAGCCAATCTACAACGAATGTTCCTTCGTCACCGATAATAATGTTATCGGGCGAGAAATCTCCGTGGCACATTTTGGAGTGAGCGGGCATTTTTTCCAGAAGATTAAGAAGCTCATATTTTTTTACATCATCGATTATATCAAGTCCGTCTATTGAGCGTTTCATATAATCTTTAAGGCGGCTTAATTTCGCGGAGGAAAGCGAGTTTATTTCAAGTTGTAAATCGACCATTGTTTGAAGATATTCGTCGCAGTTTTCGGGATTTTCCCACATAAGCTGTTCAAGAGTTTTTCCCTCGGTAAATTCGTAAATAATCGCGTATT
This sequence comes from Oscillospiraceae bacterium, assembly GCA_022766825.1. Lineage (GTDB taxonomy): Bacteria > Bacillota > Clostridia > Oscillospirales > Ruminococcaceae > CAG-115. Next base: position 4,609 of record JALEQE010000003.1, read on the forward strand.
TGTTATCAATTTTAACAACTTCTTCAAAAGCGGGAATTTTCGAGTATCCCGTTTCCTCAACGCGAGAATGGGTTATCGCCTCGTATAGAACGACGCTTTTAGGCTCTTTCGGGTCTTTGAACAATTTGACGCATTTGCCGTCACATTCATAAACCTGAACTTTTTCGCCGTCTGAAATCAAATTTTTCAGTTCCATATAAAAATTCCTTTCGTGATAATCACAATTTATACTATATTATAGCACACTTCTTTTGACTTGTAAAGAGTAATCTATTAAATATGTACATTTGTTTCTAAATTTTTCTCTTATTTTTGTGAAAACGCACAAATATTATTACGGAATAATGCCGCAAAACTTGTTGACATTTGAAAAATAATGTGTTATAATCTATAACAGATGTAAAAAACATCGTGTGGAACATTATACGAAAGGAAAAGAAAATTATGAAAATGAAAAAATCATCTCTTATGGTTATTGCCGCTTTGATGAGCGTTACAATGCTCGCGGGCTGCAATAATACCGCGAACACATCAACAAGCAGTACCGCAAGCAAGGCGACAAGCAGCGCGGCAACAAGTACCGTGACAAGCGAGAATGCAAGCACCGCCACTACTTCTGCTGCATCTTCGACTACGGACGCTTCCGCGGTTGAAAGCACCGCAAGTGATACTTCTGCCGCAGGTGAGGAATATGACCCCGCGGGCAAGACTATCGCTGTTCAGACAGGTACAACAGGCGATACTTACGCAACCGACCTTGAAAAGAATCCCGAAGAGGGTAAAGAGCCCGCTAAAATCGAGCGTTACAGCAAGGGTGCGGACGCTATCAATGCTCTCAAACAGGGAAAAGTTGACTGCGTAATCATTGATAACGAACCCGCAAAGGTATTCGTTTCCAAGAACGATGATTTGCAGATTATGTCCAACCCGTTCGCTGATGAGGATTACGCAATGGCTGTCAAGAAAGGCAACACCGAGTTGCTTGACAAGATAAACGGCGCGCTCAAAGAGCTTAAAGAGGACGGCACTATCGAAAAGATCCTGAATAACTATATCGGCGATGACACAGGCAACTTTAAATATGAGTCCCCCGCAGATGTAAAGCGCGATAACGGTACTCTCACAATGGCGACAAACGCTCACTTCCCGCCTTATGAGAACGTTGAGGGCAACAAAATTGTCGGTATCGATCCTGATATTATGCAGGCGGTATGCGATAAGCTGGGTATGGAGCTTGTAATTGAGGATATGGAATTTGATTCCATTATTCCCGCCGTTCAGTCGGGTAAGGCTGATGTGGGTGTTGCGGGTATGACGGTAAACGAGGACAGATTGAAGAACGTTGACTTTACTGATTCATACGCAAAGGGTTTGCAGGTAATTATAACAAAGAAGTAATTGACCGTAACGGTGCGGCAAAAAATGTCGCACCGTTATTTTGCGTTTCTACTTTCGGAGAGGAATATCTATGAATTTTTTTCAGAAATTCGCTGAGGAGTTTAAGCAGAATTTTATTGATGAAGACCGTTGGATGTATCTTGTCAAGGGTTTGGGAACAACGTTGCAAATAACGGTATTGGCACTGATATTGGGTTTGATACTCGGATTTACTGTTGCGATTATACGTTCCACTCACGATAAAGTGTGCACGAAAAAGGGCGGACATTTTTTCTTGAGACTTGGAAACGGGATTTGTAAGGTTTACCTCACAATTATCCGCGGTACGCCTACAATGGTACAGCTGCTTATAATGTACTTTGTAATTTTCGGCAGCGTTAAAATCGACAAGGTTCTTTGTGCTGTTTTGGCGTTCGGAATAAACTCGGGCGCGTATGTTGCGGAAATCGTTCGTTCTGGCATTATGTCAATCGATAACGGTCAGATGGAGGCGGGGCGTAGTCTCGGACTTAATTTCCGCCGTACAATGACATTTATCGTAATGCCGCAGGCGTTCAAAAATGTTCTTCCCGCGCTCGGAAACGAATTTATCGTATTGCTGAAAGAAACTTCCATTTCGGGTTACATTGCGCTGCAAGACCTTACAAAAGGTGGAGATATAATCAGAAGTCAGACGTATTCGGCGTTTATGCCGCTTATTGCCGTGGCTTTGATTTACCTCGTTATAGTAATGGGCTTGTCACGACTGTTTACGGTTATGGAGAGGAGGCTCGCGAAGAATGATAAACGTTGAACATCTCTGTAAATCGTTCGGTGAATTGGAAGTTCTGAAAGATATTTCCACAACAATCGAAAAGGGCGAGAAAGTGGTTATTGTCGGACCGTCAGGTTCGGGAAAAAGTACTTTTCTGCGTTGCCTTAATTTGCTTGAAACACCCACTGATGGCACGATAACGTTTGAGGGCGCTGATATAACGCACGCGAAAGGCAAGGAGCTTGACAAATTACGTCAGCAAATGGGAATGGTTTTTCAGCACTTCAATTTGTTCCCCCACTTGACAATACGCAAGAATATCACGTTAGCGCCCGTAAAGCTGGGAATTATGAGCAAAGCCGAGGCGGACAAGCAGGCTGAGGTACTTCTCAATCGCGTCGGACTGCTTGATAAAGCGGACGCATATCCCGGAATGTTGTCGGGCGGACAGAAACAGCGTATAGCGATTGCCCGCGCGCTTGCGATGAACCCCGAAGTTATGCTGTTTGACGAGCCGACTTCCGCGCTTGACCCCGAAATGGTAGGCGAAGTTTTGGAAATAATGAAACAGCTTGCCGAAGACGGTATGACAATGGTTGTTGTAACGCACGAAATGGGATTTGCCCGTGAAGTCGCTTCACGCGTTATGTTTATGGCGGAAGGACAGATTTTGGAACAAAACCCGCCGAAAGAGTTCTTCTCCAACCCCAAAAATCCGCGTTTGTGCGATTTTCTCTCGAAAGTTATCTAAGGCAACACCGCACAAAGAACGCCTTACGGCTTTGTCGTCAGTTGCCCTCTGTTGTGCGGCGTCCTTGCCGCACTTTTGGGGCAACAACGCAAACATCGTGTTTGCGCATCTTGCTTGCATATTTTTCGCCATAGCGTT
>JALEQE010000012.1 GCA_022766825.1 Oscillospiraceae bacterium
AATTCGGCGCGCTTCATATCATATTGTTTTCTGAGTAGCGCAAATTTCAAATCCGAATACTGTCGGAACTCTCCGCCTTTCAAAACGACCTCTATCGGTCTTTGAACCATATTCTCACCTTGATTCCTTAAGGCAATACCGCAGAGATTGTGCGCATATTGCGCCGTCAGATTAATAGTGCGTTCGCCTTTTGTGCGGCGCGTCCTGCGCCGCTTGGGCGAACGCCTTCCGACTTCGTGTCGGCGGCAGATTGTACAAATTGAGCGCAGTCGGGCTGACGCAGCGTTTTCCGCCGAAGGCGGATAATGCGGTCAAGCGAAATTTTGTGCACGCATTATGCGCTTCGCGCAAAACGCTATGACGGAAAATATGCAAGCAAGATGCGCAAACACGATGTTTGCGTTGTTGCCCCAAAAGTGCGGCAAGGACGCTGCACAACAGAGGGCAACTGACGACAAAGCCGTAAGGCGTTCTTTGTGCGGTGCTGCCTTAAATGTTTTCTTTTAAACTATTGTATCACTTTTATTGTTTTTTGTCAAGCAAAATGAAAAATTTTATTATATCATCACATAACCTACGTTTAGAACACAAATATAATCCTTGGATATAAACGAAAAATATAGAAAGACCGTTCGCAGATTTTGTCGAAACATATGAATATTTTTCACAAAATAGCAGACAATACCGACAGCATACGCTATTGAATAAATAATTGGAGGAATTGATATATGAAAGCAACGGGCATTGTCCGCAGAATTGACGACCTCGGCAGAATAGTAATCCCTAAGGAAATACGCAGAACTATGCGAATCCGCGAAGGCGATCCATTGGAAATATATACCAGCACCGACGGAGAAGTAATCTTCAAAAAGTACTCACCGATAGGTGAAATCAGTTCGACAGCATCTCAATACGCCGATGTTCTTTCAAAAGTCGGAGGTCGTCCTGCAGTAATTTGTGACCGCGACCATGTCATCGCTGTATCGGGAATGAGCAAAAAGGAAGTTATAGAGCGCCGTGTATCGGGTTCGCTTGAAGACCTTATTGAACAGCGCAAATCGTATGTACTGAGGAATAACGAACAGCAGCATTTCAATCCTATCGAGGGAGTGGACAGATACGCTGTGGCATGTTCTCCAATATTGGCTTCCGGAGATGTAAACGGCGCAGTTATAATGTTAAGCTCAGACAACGACAACGACATCGCAACTGCCGAACAGTCTGCCCTTGTTCAGGCTGCGGCAATGTATTTCGGGAAACAGATGGAAGAATAATCAGTATCGCAAATTCTTTCAACAAAAACCAAAAGCAGCGAACCGTAGTCGCTGCTTTTTGCTATGTATTATGTTTAGAATACACTTTGACTTTTTCTGTAGAAATTGTCAGACATTCGCCGCCGTTTCGTTATCTTCGTTGTGATCCTCGGGCAATTTGGCAAACGCATTATAGTGGCTTACGCTCTTATATGTTTCGCCGTCAACCTGAAGAGGTGTAGGCTTGTCAAATTCCACGGTTATCTCGCGTCCCGTCAACATATCAATAATATCAGTATGTTCAACGTGTTTTCCTTTGAAAATAGTCGGGAAAACGGTAAGCGTTTTCAGTTTGCTTTTACAATGGAAAACCATGGTTGTAAGCATACGATCGGCCGCCAAACGATCCTGATCGGGAGCTACTTTCATTCCGCCGCCGTAATAACGTCCATTCATTGTGGGAACAAGCCATACATTATTGTATTTATGCTTTACACCGTCAACGGTAACGACAGCATTTCTCGGCTTGTAATCATAAAGCATACCTTTAATCGCAATCGAAGTATAATTTATCGACTTAGCGGATTTTTTCTTCATCTCGTCTCCGACTTCACAACAATAACCGTCAATACCGAAACCCACGCCGTTTAAGAATCTGACGCCTTTTCCACCGTTGACATAAACAATCGGAAGATCTTTTATGTATTTATCAAGCCGAATTATTTTGCCGTGTTCTTTTTCGGAAATATCGACTTTGAAATCATTTCCGTTTCCGGAGGCGTAATAATAAAGCGGATGTCCTGTAACATTACCGCTGAACTTGTTTACAAGATAATTCAGCGTACCGTCACCGCCTGCAATTATAATCTTGTCTTTTTGAGGTACATTGTTTATAAACTCGTGCAAATCTATTTTAGTAATATCCGCGAATTTCAGCTCAGCATTCTTTAAGATTTCCTTGATTTTTTTCGCGTTTTCCTCGCCGCGCTTATTGTCCGCCAACGGATTATACAGAACATTTGTCATAAGTTTTATTTCTCCTTGTAGTTATTAAGATTTTCCTGCATTATCTTTTTTATTTTCGGAGCAACCTCTGTTGTTTTTTCCGAGCCGATTTCAACACATTCCAGAATATCCAGATAAACATCTGTTCTGTGAAACGGAAAGTTTTTATGAATTTTTTCCGTTCCGAATATCGTAGCCACCACTATAGGACACTTTGCCTTCTGTGCTGCTTTAAAACATCCTGCCCTGAACTCCTGCAGATCACAGCCCGTTCCTCTGTGTCCTTCGGGGTATATGCCAACGGAAACATAATCGGAGCTTATCAGTTCTGCCGCGCGGTTTATCGCTTTCATTGCGTTTTTCGGATTATCGCGGTCAATGGGAATATAACAGCACCGTGTTATCAAATGACGTCCGACAGGTATTTTGAAATTTGACGGCTTTGAAACAAATGCAAGCGGCGTTTTTCTCAAAGCAATACTCTGTACCATATTATCAAATCTCGAAAGATGATTTGACACAAACAGAAAGCGTCTGTCTTTCGGAATTTTATCCAAACCGGTTATATGCGGTTTTATCCGCGCGGCAGTGCATAAAAACCAATAACCGATATTCAACAGCTTCTGATATGTTCGCGATGGTTTTTTATATTCCTTCATTACGGGCACATAAAAACAGGTGAGCCACAAAACCAGCCAGAACAACAACGAAAAGATTATCACACCTGCGGCAAAACTTGCAGGGATTATCCAGATCTGCGATATGGTTCTTATGTTAAACGCGCCTATAATTGCAGTCGCGACAACACTTAATATAACTACCAACGGCACTTTTTATCATTCCCTCTCCCATATGATACAATTATACCACATATTTGTCAAAATGTCTATATAATATAT
>JALEQE010000027.1 GCA_022766825.1 Oscillospiraceae bacterium
TGATGTGAAAATCCGCACACTTGAAGGTATGGAGATGTACAAAGGCTTCTGGAATGGCTTGCGTACTGATTTATCGGGGATTACTACTATTACGGAAAACGGATTGAAATTCTCGGTTGATTATATTAACGGGCAAAAAACGGGATTTTTCCTTGACCAGAAATACAATCGCGCGGCAATTCGCCGTATTGCAAAAGGTCGAACCGTACTCGATTGTTTCACTCATACCGGAGCATTCGCGTTAAATGCTGCCGCTGCGGGCGCAAAACACGTTAATGCTGTGGATATTTCGGATGAAGCGATTAAAATGACCAAAGATAACGCGAATTTAAACGGATTGACCGAAAATATGGAGTTTACTTGCGCAAATGTATTTGATTTGCTAACCGATTTGTATAAGTCGGGCAAAAGTCCCTATGATTTTATCATACTCGATCCTCCTGCGTTTACCAAAAGTAAAAGCACCGTTAAAGACGCTTTTCGCGGGTATAAGGAAATCAATCTAAAAGCGATGAGATTGCTTAATCGAGGCGGTTATTTGGCTACATGTTCTTGTTCGCATTTTATGACGGAATCACTGTTCAAACAAATGCTACACGATGCTGCAGAAGACGCTGGAGTTTCTTTGCGGCAGATTGAATCCCGCAGACAGTCTCCCGACCATCCGATTTTATGGAATGTTCCCGAAACCGATTATCTGAAATTCTTTATTTTTCAGGTGGTTTGAAAACATACATATTCTTCAGATTTTATAAAAGCATTTTTCTAACTGCCGTGAAACCCTCAGATACCAGGAACCCGCATAACATTTTACCCTCTGTTTTCATTAACAGAGGGTAAAATGTTATACACGGGTTAAGTTTGAGGTATAAAAGTCAGTTTACTTGGCGGACACTATACACAATTCTTTTTTCATACACAAACAAGTAAAACAACAAAAGCTACGCGGAAAATCCACGCAGCTTTTGTTCATTGTTAAATAACAGTAAAAAAACACTCGTCAAACCCGAACATCGAGCAACTGCCCTTTTCCATCGGGAGAAGGCATACTATCAAGCATTTCGGTAATAGCCTCCATTGACTGTTCGGACGAATCCATTGTTTTCTTAAGCATTCCGACTGCCAAACCGTTTTGAACGTTTGACATTGCCATAGACATAGCCATCGAAGTAATTTCCATTTCCATAATGCAAGCCTCCTTTTTTATTATACTTTAATTTTACCACATTGCACACTTTTTGTCAAGTATTTTGTATTATTTTTATAATCAAAATACTCATTATCCATTGTAATGGTTAATCACCCTCAGCAAACTCCTGCTCCTCGCTTCCGAATATCTGCGACGGAACAAGCCAATCACCCGTCAATCTACAGATAAGTCGTGCATCAATATATGCCTGCGGAAGTGTAAGAATTGTCTGCCCCTGATAACTACCCGATCGTGTCAACTCTACTACAAGAGCTACATCAGGTTTTGACTCATCAACCAATGCAAGAGGAAGCATAAGCGACATCGTATCACGTTTAGGGAAATACGACGGAATTGCGGTTTTGTAATTCCAGCGAACACGCTTTTGTGCAAGTTCAATAGCATCTTTTAAACGATTTTGTATTCTAACAAAAAGACGACTGTTTTCACAAATAATACGTTTCAGACGTTCGTACAAGTCACACCTGATAACATGGTCGTGACTTGAGCGTATTTTTTCCGTTATGTCACGAGCCTCGCTGTTATCAAAAAACTGATCATATAAAAATTGAAGAGGAAGCCGCTTTATATTGTCAATAATTATATGTTCAAAGTCAGTGTGCAGCTGATTTGCGCCGTTGTAAAACAAATCTTCCTTACGTTTAAAATACAAAGGCGGTGATGGAAGAGGATTAAAATATTCCACAAGCTGTTTTCCAAGTCCACCGGAAGCGGCCGTACAAAAACCTGCATATCTCCATTCTGTTTCACTGCTCGAATCATTCGGGACAAAACAAGCGTAAATATCATCATAATGATCATCAGCGAGTCCTGTGTTGAATGCTGCAAACCGTTTATCCTCAGAAATACATATCTTGTTTTCTCTTACAAGTCGGCTGAAAGTATATTTAATGTATTGCATCAGTATATGGTAGCTTTTTGACGAGGAATTTTTATAATCCCACTCTTCATCAACTGCTTTTGACGCAAGATCAGACAAGAATGTTGACCAGTTTCCTAAAAATGCAAAATTCTCAAGTTGTTTTCCCGGATTTGTCTCCCCTGTTTTTTCACGAACAATGGTATCGACATAATACAAAAACCACTCTTTGCCCTCATACGCATTAGGCTTAATCGTAATTTCTACCTTTGTGCCGTCAGATTTCACATAACGGCTTGAAAATACAAGTTTTGCGTCAGCAACTTTGACAGAACCTTCCATGCGGGCTTTATCAAAATCATTGCATAGATCTTTTGTAATAGAGTCATAGCTTGCCTCAATTCCGCTGTCTTTCAGGAATTGTTCCAGAATTCCCATCGGCTTTACAGGCAAACTGCAAAAATCTGTAAGTAGTCCTTTAGGTATACGAGCGGAATCTGAATGTATTTCTTTATCGGGAACCTTTTCCGCAGTTTGAGCAGTGTAACCGGGAACACGTTTTATTGTGACCATTGTTTGCTGAACACCACCTAGAATTACGTCTTCAAGCTCCAGAAAATCCAAAGATGCCAAAAGCTCTTTCATTTTAAAGAAGCCATATTTATTCCTATCAATTCCGCTTTTAAGCAAACACTTGCTGATTGATGCCATATGGATCTGATGATCACATGGGAAATTTTCTGTAAGAAGCATATAAATTCTGTTTTTGTCTTTTGTCGGAATTTCGATATTATATCTTACATGTATTTTTTGATCAATCGGTTCGCTTCGGAAAATCTGTGTTTTTTCAAACGAAAAATACAGGCTTTTTCCATGAGGACTTAAATTTTTGGTTATCACACCGTTCACAAGAAAACCATCCGGGCAATAATCTATAGGAAATGTATATTTTTCTCCCAGAAAAACAAGCTTATTGTCTGATTTTGCTTCATCAAACTTTCTGTAAATCTCCTGTTTCATCATAGTGACCGTATTGCCATTATCAAGTATTTTCGTAAGAGCATACAGCGATTGCTGTGTCATTTCAATAATATCATCATTTAAAATAACATTATTTGTACCGAAAAAACTGTCTGCCGGATGAGCGTCACTCTCATTATCAGGTTTTCTGTTATCCTCCCCTGTTTGCCACTTTTTTATCTCGATAAACTCGTCATTATTATTACTTTGAAAAGCAAACATTTCAGGAAAATCTTCCGCAAATCCTCGGAAACTTTCATAACCAAACTTATCAAGAGAATAGTTGTTGGTGCAAAGCCATTCTGTAATTCTTGATACCTTATATAGTCCGGGATCGGGGAATTGTTTTAAAATACAGTTGTAAAGTATTGTTTTATTTTCAATCGTCAGCATAAATTTACCTTTCAATAATTAAAATATCCGTTTATAACAATAAATTATTATTTATATGATGTGTAACTTTTAATACACGCTTTTAGAACTGTCAGTCGGATACAGTCGCAGATGTGGTTTCAGAAGTAGCTTCGATAAAGTCGTCCATATCCTCAATATAATCGTAATCATCAATATATACATAATTGACAGCATCCTCCAGACGGCTGATGTCAAAGTCCTGAGCATATTTTCCTTCAACATCAAGAGCGTATGAACGAAACTTACTTTCATTTTTAAAATGGTAATTTGTTATATTTATTCCCATTAACCGATAACCGTCAATTATCTTTTTGCAGTCAGCCGCGAAATTCTCAGGAGCATTATAAACGCCGCCTAATTCAATACTTATATTGACAATATCACCGGCAGAAATCGCTTGCATTCCCTTTTTCTTACCGTCACTATGCGTATTCAGATCAACATCGACTTTAAGTGATGTTATATCTGCCAGATTACGAAGTTCATTATAACTTTTATCATAGATTTCACCGGCAACTGTCCTGTTGTTATGTTCAGTAATCTCTTCCTTATAGTCACCGCCCAGTTTTGAACACAAAACACAACATCCTGTAACAAGTAAAACAGCGATAACAAGGCTTGGAATGTTTATGCGTGGTCGTCCGTGCGTCAAAAGATATGTTATCAGCATCTCCGCACCAATAAGAACAGCACATATCGGGGATAGTTTGAGGGGTATTGTGTAATTAGGCTCTGACGCAGACAAAGTGACAATCATTACAATTCCCATAAACACCAGTATCAGACCAAGAGAAACAAAGCCGACGCCTTTTTTTTCGACTGTTCCTGTTAACCGTCCGACTTTTGAGCGATTTGCGGTTGAACTGACCCTGACATTCTGCAAATTTTGTTTTTCCAGCACCTCGTCTAAAGCTGCCAACAGTTTCTGATCCTGCTCCTGCTGCTGTGCAATCTGCTTTTCGGTTTCAGCTGTTTGTTCTGCAAAAGCCTGTGCATCCCCGACATTCGGCGGACAAACATTATTTTCCGGAATTGCTGTATGCACAGCTACATTGCCTTGTGTCTGCTCGTCTGATGAAGAAGTTGCCACATTTTCAGCAATATGTACTTGTTCGTCTGATTTTTCATCATTCATAGATATTACCTCCTTCCAAAATATTTCCTGCTATTAAATTATATCAGAAATTTTACAGCTTGTCAATAAAGAAAAACTGCGGTTTTACATAAATAAAATCGAATTTTGCCAGTTTATAAAAATTGCCCTCGGCAAGCCAAGGGCAATCCTTTAGTAACTTTTTAAGCAATCAAAGTTCAGCGAAGTACTTGATTGTTCTTACCATCTGAGAAGTGTAAGAGTTCTCGTTATCGTACCAAGAAACAACCTCAACCTCATACAGATCGTCATCAATCTTAGACACCATTGTCTGAGTAGCGTCGAACAAAGAACCGTATCTCATACCGATAACATCAGAAGAAACGATCGGATCTTCGTTGTAACCGAAGCTCTCGGAAGCAGCTGCCTTCATAGCTGCGTTGATGCCGTCAACTGTGATTTCCTTACCGTTGCCCTTAACTACTGCAAACAACAGAGTTGTAGAACCGGTGGGAACAGGAACACGCTGTGCGGAACCGATGAGCTTACCGTTCAACTCAGGGATAACAAGGCCGATAGCCTTAGCAGCACCTGTAGAGTTAGGAACGATGTTAGCAGCACCTGCTCTTGCACGTCTGAGGTCGCCCTTTCTGTGAGGACCATCAAGAATCATCTGATCGCCGGTGTAAGCGTGGATTGTGCTCATAATACCGGACTGGATGGGAGCGTAGTCGTTAAGAGCCTTTGCCATAGGAGCGAGGCAGTTGGTTGTGCAGGATGCAGCAGAAATAATCTGATCATCCTTTGTAAGAGTCTTCTCATTTACAGAGTAAACTATTGTCTTAAGATCCTTGCCTGCGGGAGCGGAAATAACAACCTTCTTTGCACCTGCATCGATATGAGCCTGTGATTTCTCCTTAGAGCAGTAGAAACCTGTACACTCGAGAACAACGTCAACACCGAGTTCGCCCCAAGGACAATCCTTAGCGTCCTTCTCAGCGTAGATCTTAAGGGTCTTGCCGTCTACTGTGATAGTATTAGCCTCATCGTCAGCGGAAACAGTGTGTTTGTTCTCGCCGATAATGCCGCAGTAACCTTTCTGCGCGGTATCATACTTCAAAAGATTTGCCAGCATAGAGGGCTTTGTAAGATCGTTGATAGCAACAACCTCATAACCTTCTGCACCGAACATCTGTCTGAAC
>JALEQE010000040.1 GCA_022766825.1 Oscillospiraceae bacterium
CCGCAGATTTCCACCAAAACAATGATAGAAGCGGCGATAAACAAATATTACTCCTCTCAGGCAATCGACAGCACGATGAACGAGCTGGAAAGCGAGAAGGAAACCGATGACGCACTGGATCTCGAAAAAGCGGAATCCGAAGGACGTATCGATAACGCTCCTATCGTAAAGCTTGTAAATATGATGGTAGAAACGGCATTCCGAATGGACTGTACGGATATTCACTTCGAACCGTTCAAGGACAGAACGCGTATTCGTTTCAGAATTGACGGCGAGCTTGTCGAGCAGGAAATGAAAATTCCGCCGACATTCCACAACTCGATAATTACCCGTATAAAGATCCTGTCAGGTATGAATATCGCGGAAAAACGTATACCGCTTGACGGACGATTCGGTACGACGATAGACGGCGTAAACTTGGATATGCGTGTGTCCACAATTCCCTGCGTATACGGAGAAAAATGCGTTATACGTTTGCTTTCCACCGCCGATGACAAGACAAGAAAGATTACCGACCTTGGTATGACGGATTACAATTACGCGATGTTCGAGCAGATAATCCGCTGTCCGAACGGAGTTATGCTTGTTACAGGCCCTACGGGTTCAGGTAAATCCACAACGCTTTATGCGACGCTGGGCGAGCTTTCAAAACCGAATGTAAACATTGTAACGGTTGAGGACCCTGTCGAAAAGAAGATATACGGTATCAACCAGTGCCAGATAAACGCGAAAGCGGGTATGACTTTCGCGGCGGCGCTTCGTTCAATACTCCGTCAGGACCCGGATATTATAATGGTCGGAGAGATTCGTGACGGCGAGACTGCCGATATCGCGATACGCGCGGCAATCACGGGACACTTTGTTCTCTCGACATTGCATACAAACGACGCGGCGGGTACTATCGTCCGTCTTGTTGATATGGGTGTTGCGCCGTATATGGTTGCTTCCTCGGTTGTCGGAATAGTTGCACAGCGACTTGTAAAACTTCTGTGCAAAGAGTGTAAAGAAAAGTTTTTGTTGACTGATTCCGAGAGCCTTAAGCTGATGAATCTTACAGAACCGGTCGAAATATACAGACCCCACCCGGGCGGATGCCGCGTATGCCACAATACCGGCTATGCTGGACGTACTGCGATACACGAAATTATCGTTACTACACCGGATATAAAGGAACTTATTTCCTCAGGTGCAACCGCGGAAGAAATCGGCGCACAGGCAACCAAAAACGGAACGCTTTTATTGCGTGACAACGTCACCAAGATGGTACTTGCGGGCAGAACTTCAATGGATGAACTTGTAAAGGCAACATACACTGTTTAAATCAACGATCATCAAAAGCAAAGCACACGGAAAAACGGTGCGTAGCGAATTAAGATAAGGAGTAATGACAAGTGGAACATACAAACAATGTAATGGACATCAACAAGATACTGGACGAGGCACGCGCGCTGAAATGCTCGGACTTGCACTTTACCGCAGGACTGCCGCCTATTGTTCGTCAACACGGTGCACTGAGAAAGCTGTCGGGATATCAGGACTGCACAGAACCTATCATTGTTAACATTATTAACCAGATTACATCCATTAAGCACAAATCACAGATTTCAAAAGGTCTTGATACGGACTTCTCATATACGTCAGCGTCAGGCTTTCGTCACAGAGTCAACGTATACAGACAGCGCGGCTATCACGCTGTTGCAATACGTCTGCTGAGTGACGAAATCCCCACACTCGCAGACCTCAACCTCCCCGCAACATTGGGAGAATTTGCAATGCGTCCGCGTGGACTTGTGCTTGTAACCGGACCTACGGGTTCAGGTAAATCTACGACTCTAGCGGCGATGATAGATCATATTAACCGTAAGAAAAGCTGTCATATAATTACAATCGAAGACCCTATCGAGTATGTTCACACGCACAAGCAGGCAATGGTAAACCAACGTGAAATCGGCGCGGATGTCGATTCATTCGCAGGTTCGCTCCGTGCGGCACTCCGTGAGGACCCCGATGTTATACTTGTCGGAGAAATGCGTGACTTTGAAACAATCAACGCGGCGGTAACAGCGGCAGAAACAGGTCACTTGGTTCTCTCGACACTGCATACAACCGGTGCGGCGGATACAATTAACCGTATCATAGACGTTTACCCGCCTCACTCACAGGGACAAATCCGTTCACAGCTTGCGGGAAACGTTGTCGGAATTATCTCTCAGACGCTTGTTCCCACGCTTGATGGCAAAGGACGTTGCGCGGCAATGGAAATTCTGTGCAGAACGGACGCGGTTTCCAACCAAATTCGTGAAGGTAAGATTTATCAAATTCCATCAACTATCGCAACAGGCAAAAACGACGGAATGTTTACGCTTGACCAGGATCTTGCGCGTCTTGTCAGAATGGGCAAGATTGCCGAGGAAGTCGGACTTGAAAGATGTCAGGATCCGACAGAATTTAGACGTTATCTTGAAGGCGGAATTTAACTCTGTACCGACTTGTCACAATATATCCTCCGGGTTTTCCGGAGGATTTTTTGTTATAAACCCGGCTTGACAATGCCCTGAAAATATGCTAAAATCAAAGAAAAAGCATACTTTGTATATTTCGGAGGCAAAAATGAAAAATAAAACCGGGTTATCGTCATTTAATAACGCGCTATGAAAAAGCCGATTTCCGAAAAGCTCGCAAAGGGTTTGAAAATAGGTACGGTCGTGGTTTTGGCGGCGGGAGTTATCGCTGTGTTTTTCGCAAACAAAGTTCTGCTGAAAAAAGCCGATATTATCAAAAGCACTGACATTATTTCACAAATCTCAACCGAAACATCACAAAAAGACGTTCTCATCACCGATAATTCCATACCATTCACTGAAACAAGCGAACTGCCTGTTTCAGTAACCGAAAGCGTTCCCGAAAACGGTTTGATTAACATAAACACGGCAACCGCCGAAACTCTCCAAACGCTGTCGGGTATCGGAAAAACAAAAGCCGCCGCGATTGTTGAGTACCGCGAAACGCACGGCGTGTTCTCGGATATTTCCGAAATAACCAACGTAAGCGGTATCGGAGAGAAAATTTTCGAGAAAATACGAAATAATATCACCGTATGATTTGGGGCGATAAAATGCAGGGCAAAATAGTATTACATAATTTGAAACGTGTGTCGGTCGGTATCGCCGTAACGGCTGTTTTAGTCGCCGCGCTCTACAATAACGCCGCGGACGACATACGTTTACAGCGTGAGATTGACAAAAGTCTTGAAAATTCGGCGTTTACGGTTAGCGAAAAAACCTCCGCCCCCGTCAACATCAACACGGCGTCCGTTCATCATCTTCAAAGAATAGACGGTATCGGCGAAACAAAAGCGCGTGCTATCGCGAAATACCGGGATACGCACGGGAATTTCAGTTCCGTTGACGAAATTGTAAACGTAAACGGTATAGGCGAGAGTACTTTTGAAAAAATACGGGATATGATTACTGTTTAGGCGGTGATGAAATGAAAAACGGAAAACCTCAAATTCTGTTGCTGGGAAACGGAATAAACCGTGCGTTCAACAGCGACTCGTGGGACGATTTGCTTAATTCCGTCGATGAACGCGAGGAACGTTACGATATAGGAGATTATCGCTGCCCCGAAACGCTGAAAGCGATACTTGTCACAAAAGATAACGTGGACAAGGCATTACAACACGAACAGGAACGGCTCGGAAATCTCGGCACGGAAAAACCCGAAAATCAGATACGGCTTTTACAGCGACTGCTCGATATGGGCTTTGACGAAATATTGACGACAAATTACAGCTATGAACTCGAAACCGCCGCTCTCGGACAAGAAAAAATAAACGAAAACACTCTGCGCCGTATTCAGCGACACACAGACGAAGTTTCGCGGTGCGAACCGTCGTTTATGCTACATACCTATAACCTCGTTGAATACAACGGCTCAGAGCAGCATATCTGGCATATTCACGGAGAAGCTCGAAAACCCGGGTCTATGATTTTCGGCGCGTACTATTACGGAAATCTGCTCGGAAAAATGATTGCGCTCAACAAAAAGCACGGTAATTACTACGAAAGCGCGTGTTTAGCGGGAGTTTCTCCGAAAATCCGCTCGTGGACGGACGCTTTTCTTGTAGGCGACGTGTATATTCTCGGTTTCGGGTGCGGTTTCGCGGAAAGCGATATGTGGTGGCTGTTAAACCGTAAAAAACGTGAAAAAGCCGCTGGAAAAACGTTTTTCTACGAACTTAAACCGAAACAGAAAATCAACCGCGCGAAAATGGATTTGCTCGGACTTATGAATGTTGAAATAATCTACAAAAGCGTTTCGGGAGATAATTGGCAGAGCGTTTACGAGTGGGCGGTCGGGGATATAGAAAAAAGGATAAGATAACGCGATATTTTATCCTATTTTCTATCGGCAACACCGCACAATTAACGGCTAACGCCTTTGTTCAGACGACGTTAACGTCGTCTAGCGCTTTGCTTGCATATTTTCCGTCATCTTGCACAAATTTCGCTTGATGGGCGCCAGCCCGTCTGCGCTCAATTTGTACAATCTGCCGAAAAATCTGACGGCGCAATCGAACGACAATAATTATGCGGTGCTGCCTATTGACTTTTCCCATATAGTGTGTTATAATGTAATTGTAAAATTTAATACGGTGTTTTCTTTGATTAACCACCGTTAAAAAACAAGGAGTTTTTTTATGCAAAAAAATGAAATTTTCAACGTAAAGAACCTGACAAGACTTGCGCTTGTCGCCGCGATGTACGTCGCTTTGACGCTCGCTGTTCCCGCGCTTTCGTTCAGCGCGATACAGTGCCGCTTTTCCGAAATTCTGGTACTTCTGTGCTTTTACCGCAAGGATTATTCCGTGGCAATGATACTCGGCTGCTTTATCGCGAACCTGTTCAGCCCTTTTGGGTGGTACGACTTGGTTTTCGGTGTGGGCGCGACAATATTGGCGGTACTTCCTATGTACTATTTCAAGAACGTATTCCTCGCCGCACTTTTGCCTGTTGTAAGCAACGGTATTTTGGTCGGTATCGAGATTTGGTTGCTCGGCGATCCGCTGTGGATCAGTATGGGTTCGGTAGCGGTAGGCGAACTTATCGCAATGACTGTGGGAGCGGTTATTTTCAAATTCGTGTTTGAGAAAAATCAGCCTCTTATGCGGCTTATCGGTTCGACAAGGAACACATCGAAAGCGGCAATTTAAGGCAAATATCAAAAATATCCCCGAAAATCAAGTGTTTTCGGGGATTTTTCGTTTTACAGAAAATCAAATATAATGACAATGTATTGACAAATGACGAATTATTGAGTATAATATACTTGAACGGAGGTGTCGAAAATGGCAACAACCAATTTAAATATCAGAACAGATAAAGATGTAAAAGAACAGGCAGAACAAATTTTTTCGGAACTTGGGTTAAATATGACAACAGCTGTCAATATTTTTCTGAAAACGACAATTCGCGAGCGAGGGCTTCCTTTTGCGCTGAAACTTGATGTTCCGAATGAAAATACCGCCGACGCAATCAAAGAGGGAAAAAGAATTATGAATGACAAATCGGTTAAGGGATATTCAAGTATGGAGGAGCTAAAAGCGGCACTTGACGTATGAAATACGAAGTTAAATTTACAAATCAGTTTAAACGAGATTTAAAACTTGCAAAAAAGCAAAATAAAAATCTGGATAAACTATTTAAAATTATTAATATTCTTGCTAACGGCGGAACCTTGGATCCCAAATATAAAGATCACGATTTAATGGGAAATTACAAAGGAACTCGTGAATGTCATATAGAACCGAATTGGCTCCTAATATATGAAATAAGTGAAAACGTCCTTGTTTTAATGCTTTATCGATTGGGTACACATTCGGAACTTTTCAACAACTCATAATTAAAACAAAATAGCCGTATTATAAAGTATTTATAATATATCCCCGAAAATCAAGCATTTTCGGGGATTTTCTTGTTATTTCTCGTGAATTTGATGTAAATGCAAAAAATGAAATGAAATTCAAGAAAACGAGAAAAACAGAGCGAATTGCAGAGAAACAGAAAGAAAACGTGATATATTTCAAATTTACGTAAAAAATGCCTTGACAAAAATGAAAAAGCGTGATATAATTACTAATGTTGCGAATTGTAATTATAAATTTAACAGGAGGAAAAAACAATGTCAACTTATCTTGCAAAGCCTGCTGACGTTAAGCGCACTTGGTACATTATCGACGCTGCCGAAAAGCCGCTCGGTCGTGTAGCCGCTACTGCCGCTCACCTGCTCAGAGGCAAGCATAAACCCACTTTTACCCCCAATGTAGACTGCGGCGATCACGTTATCATCATTAACTGCGCTAAGGCAGTTCTCACGGGTAAGAAACTCGAAAAGAAAGTATACCGTCACCACACCGGCTGGATCGGCCACCTCAAAGAGGAAGGTTACGACAAAATGATGGCAGAACGCCCCGAAAAGGCAATGACACTTGCTGTCAATGGTATGCTTCCCAATAACACACTCGGAAGAAAAGCTCTCACAAGACTGCGTTGCTACGCAGGTGCGGAGCACAACAACGCGGCTCAGAAGCCCGTTGAATACAAATTTTAAGGAGGGCTTTTTATGTACGAATCTAAACCTTACTACTACGGCACAGGCAGAAGAAAGCACTCTGTTGCTCGTGTAAGAGTATATCC
>JALEQE010000055.1 GCA_022766825.1 Oscillospiraceae bacterium
CGAAAATGTGTCCTTCGTTATCGGAGTTGTAATAATCGCTGTCAATTATGCCGACCGTGTTGTCAAGCTGCAAGCGGAATTTAAATCCAAGCCCGCTCCTCGGATAGAGCGACAAAAACCACCCGTCCTCGATTTTAACGCGTATTCCCGTGGGGATTTTTACGGTTTCGCCCGCTTTCAGTTCAATGTCGAACGGCGCGAAAAAATCGTACCCCGCCGAGCCGCTTGTGGCGCGTTTGGGGAGTTTTATCGCGTTGTAAACGCTTTCTGCGTCATTGTTCGGATAACCCGCTTTGAATTGTTCAAAGCTGATCTTTTCAAATTTTGCGATACGTTTCATATTTACCTCTGTAATAAAATATTTTACACTTAATTATATCAGATTTTTCAAAAAGTGTCAATAGGAATTATGAGCATTTTTTGAAAAATACAGACGAACACTCACGCGCGAGCAACATATAATGTCATAGGCGATAAAAGCCAATTATAAAGGAGTGTTGGTTATGATAACTGTTTATATAAAATCATTTACGGCGGCGCAAAAAGCGCTGAGACATCTTCAGAAGCACGGTCTTCGTTGCGCTGTGGAACGCGGTTTCGGGAAAGCAGGGTGCGGTTTCGTGCTTAAAGTTACCGATAAAAACGCGAACAAAGCGGAGGTTTGCGCTCTGCTTGGTTCAATCGGAGCAGACTGTGATATACCTTGATAACGCCGCGACGACTTTTCCAAAGCCGCGCGAGGTATATCGAAAATGGTCTGACGCGATGAACGTCTGCGGCGCAAACCCGGGACGTTCGGGACACGAGTTTTCAATGAAAACCGCCGAGGAAGTGTTCAAAAGCCGTGAGATATGCGCGGATTATTTCGGAGCGAACGCGGAAAACACCGTGTTTACGCTGAACTGCACCCACGCGCTGAATTTCGCAATAAAAGGACTTGCGAAAGATGGGTGTAATTTCGTCACAAGCGATATGGAACACAACGCTGTAATTCGTCCCGTATTCGCCGCGTCGGAAAAGTACGGCGGTTCTTGTACGTTGTTTGAGTTGTCCGCCGATACGGAACAAACGGTAAAAAACGCCGAACGCGCTTTAAAAGCGGACACGGCGGCGCTTATCTGTACTGCCGCGTCAAATGTGACAGGACTTCGCGCGCCGATTGAGGAGCTTGCCGAAATGTGCCGAAAACACGGCGTGTGCTTTATACTTGACGCGGCGCAGGGAGCGGGAGTGTTGCCGATTTCGCTTGAAACCGGCGCGAATATAATCTGCGCGGCTGGTCATAAGGGACTGTACGGTCCTATGGGAACGGGACTGATGATTTCGGACGGCGAATTTCCGCTTGAAACCATAATCGAGGGCGGCACGGGAAGTGTTTCGGAGAGCATTTTGCAGCCCGATTTTCCACCCGACCGCTTTGAAAGCGGTACGATAAACACGGCGGGCGTTGTCGCATTGGGCGAGGGCGTGAACTTTGTGAAAAGGCGTGAAGATACAATTTTATCGCACGAACTTATGCTGTGCGAACGTTTTTGCAGAGCCGTATCACGCATAGACGGAATTATTCTGTACAACAAAATCACCCGACAAAACAGTGATAAATTCGCGCCCGTCGTTTCGTTCAATTTTGAACGTTATAGCTCGGAGGAAGGCGCGCGGCGGCTCTCGGATTTCGGGATTTATATGCGAGGGGGACTGCATTGTGCGCCGCTCGCTCACAAAAAGATCGGAACGATAAACGGTGGTACAATCCGTTTTTCGCCGTCTGTTTTCACGACGGCGCGGGAAGTGGATTATGTTGTCACAGTGCTGAGAAGAATATGCGCCTAATATGTTGCTCTCCGTTCGCGGGGAGCTTTTCTCTGTAATTTTTGAGGACGTGACAGCATACAATTAGACAAGTATCTGTGTTGGAGGGTTAAAAATGGGCGTTCGCGAAAAATTGATAGCGTTGGAAGAATTATCGGCGCGAAAATGCACGGTGACTTTATCAACCAACGGGGCGCTGAGAAAAGGCGCGGAGCTGTTTGTGGAAAACTGCCGCTGTATCAAAGAGCTTGACGATAACTTTATTGTACTGGCGGTGTATGGAATGAATATAAGAATAACAGGCGCGCCGCTTACGCTTTCAAATTTCGGCGTAGGCGGCGTTAAAATAACGGGTTGTATTCACTCGCTGACGTTTGAGGAGTGCGGTAATGAATAAAAAAAACAAAGGACTTCGTTTGGGGAGTGTATCATTTACAGGGCTGGGCGGATATACGGAAAAAATGCTGTCGGAGGTTCTGGAAAACGGTATTGCGGTTCGGAACATAGTACTTTCTGACGGAAAATTGTGCGGCGCGGTTTCTCCGCTCGACTATTACCGCGTTTCGGATATTGCAAGAAAAAACGGAGTCCGTCTGCGTTCGGGTAAACGTTGCGGAATTTATTTTGTCCTGTCAAAATATCGTAACCGCGCGGGACTTGCGATTGGTTTCCTGCTGTTTCTTTTTTTGATATCGCTGTGGCAGACGAGTGTACACGCGATAAAGATAGACGGTGACGTTTCACGTTCTCAGATAATGCGGATACTTGACGAGTGCAATATAAGAATAGGCGCTCCGTGCGACAGTCTGGAGCTTTCCAAAGCCGAACACCGTATTATGGCAGAGATTGAAAACTGTGCTTGGACGGACGTTTCGTGCGAGGGCTTTCGTGTGAATGTTCGTGTGGAAACGGGAATTGAAAAACCCGATCTGGAGGAAAACGCGCCGAGAAATATTGTAGCCGCGCGCCCCGCCGTGATTGTTCGTCAAATCGCTCGAAAAGGCGCAAGCGTTGTCGAAAACGGCAGCGGAGTGAATACGGGCGATTTACTTGTTTCGGGAACAGTTCCCGACGGTCGGGATCATATTCTGCTTGTCCGCGCAGACGCGGAGATAATCGGCGAGTGGACGGAAACCAAGGAGTTTTTCGTGCCGTACAGCGAAACGATAAGTGTTCCGAACGGGGAGCAGAAAGTGTTCAAATATCTTGTAAACGGCGACGACGAATACCCGCTTTTTTTCGGAAAAGCGGGTGCGGAAAATTCTGTTTACAGCGAGGAAACAAGCGTTTTGAAAATATTCGGACAGAACACTCCGTTTAAGATAAAATCGGGCGTTTATACCGAGTATATTCCAAAGGAAATATTAAGAAGTCCCGATGACGCGCTTGCGGAAATCCAAAAGCAAAGGGGAGATTTTGAGGACAATTTTTATTCCGATTATGAAATCGTAAACGCCGAGGAGCGTTTTTATCCACAGGATGACGGAATACGGCTTGTTGTCGATTACACTCTGCGCGGCGACATTGCGAAACCCGTAATCATTGAAACAGACAGTCAGCCCGATAATTGAGCAATTTTCGCCTGTATTCGCTTGTATTCGGCGGAAATTAGCGACGCTCCGCGCTGTTTCAGATAGATTTCGGCGTAGAGCTTGTTAAAGAAAACAAAACCGCCAAAAAAACGTCCCATTTTTCGTATCTGCTCAAATGTGTAAACGCTTGACAGGAATACGATTTTTTCGTGTTCGGTCGTGTTTGGTTCAAGACCGCCCATCATAAGAAAATCGTACATTGTGTTAAGTACCATCTTCACGTCGGCGGATGGATATTCGCCGTTCGTGATTTCGTCGCAGAGTTCAAGAGCGTCGTTTATCCTTGCCGCGTCGCGTGATTTCAGCCAGACCGTCCGGTCGTAAACGTACAAGGCTCTGCAGAGCGATTCCTTGACATTGCTGTCGCAATGGCAGCGAATGACAACAAGCATACCGCGCCGCATATTTTTGTCGGGTTCTGTGGGACAATTTCCA
This sequence comes from Oscillospiraceae bacterium, assembly GCA_022766825.1. Classification (GTDB taxonomy): domain Bacteria; phylum Bacillota; class Clostridia; order Oscillospirales; family Ruminococcaceae; genus CAG-115. Next base: position 3,837 of record JALEQE010000055.1, read on the forward strand.
ACGGCGAATTGTGTCGTTTCGTGGTCAAGCCTTGCCGCGTCTGTAAATGGCGCGTTTTCGATATTCAGACAATGCGCGAGTATTTCGGCAATGTTTTGTTTCAGTGCAGGAAAACTTCGTGCGGCCTTCTCGAAAAAACCGACCGTGTATGACGGTGAAACATACCTCCCGCCTTTCGACAGAAATTTTTTCATTATGTCAAGCGTGTATTCCAATGCCGCCTGTGCCATATTCCAGTCGCTTTGTGAACGTATCCGGTCAATACATTCCGAAAGGTAGCGTTCCCAGTTTTCGGTATCTTTAAGGCGCAGAACACCCGCAGTCAGCAGTCCACAGCGGCTCTCGAAATAATTCGGATACCAGTCCAGCGCCTCGGAGAACATCTTGAAAGCGTTGCCGAAATCCCACTTGCCGAGATACTCCTGCGCCTTAGCGTGCATTTTCTTACATTCGTCAAGACCGTAACTGTTGTCGGCAGCGTCGTCCTCATCGATAAGCTCCGACAAATCAGCCTCGATAGCAAATTCGTCTGGAATTGACGCGCGCAGACCGTCAAGCAATTCCTCACGAGCCTCGCTGTAAAGAATATGTGTTCCGCAGTAACAGCAAAATCCGCTGTCGAAATCGCTGTCCAGCATTATCATTCGTTCGCATTTCGGGCAGACACAGTATTCAAGCATAATATCATCTCTTTTCGGTCAGTCAAGGCTCCAATCAATAGGTTCAATGCCGTTGTTTTTGAGAA
>JALEQE010000109.1 GCA_022766825.1 Oscillospiraceae bacterium
GAATAATAATAACCCATTTTCTTTGTGCGGATATTTCCGCTTTTTTTGTCGATATTTACGGAACTTACGGGATATTTGATGATTGTATTCAAAAGAGCGTATGTGAGGTTCATTCCCTTGCCCGAATACATCAGAAGATGAAGTCGTGTCAGCACCCGCAAAGCCTGCGCGTTGCCCTCAAAATTCAGAAAATCTGCTTTCATCTGCTCGGAAAGCAGATTTTCGACAGGTTCTCCCTTATAATTCAGTTTCGGGAAATTGTCCTTAAACCAGTCCCGTATCGCAAACTCTCCGAAATGTCCGAACGGTGGATTTCCAATGTCGTGAACAAGTCCGGCACATTCGAGAATATCACAGCAGTTTTCATGAACGCCGTTGTCAACTCCCGCTGTACCGTTATCGATAAGTCTTTGGAAAATCGTATCGCCGAGCGACCCCGCGAACGAACTCACTTCCATTGAGTGAGTGAGCCTTGTGCGGACAAAATCGCCGCGTTCCAGCGGATAAACCTGCGCCTTATCCTGCAAACGCCGAAAAGACGCGCTGCCGACAATTCTGTGATAATCCTTGCGAAATTCCGAGCGAATGTCAAGCGGATTGAAATTCGGGCTCGTATATTCGCGGCGAGCGCAAAGCAGTTTATTCCATTCCATAAAATGCTCCTTTCGGACACAAAATTCTGTATAAAAGACAGTATAAAGAAAAAAACAATGTCAATAATATTTTCGGAACGTTCCGAAAATACAGCCAATATTTGAAGAGGTGTTTAAAATGACAGTCAAACGCGGAGAAATCTATTACGCCGACCTCAGTCCTGTTGTGGGCAGTGAGCAGGGCGGTATTCGTCCCGTTCTTATCGTGCAGAACGACGTCGGCAACAAGCACTCGCCCACAGTTATCGCCGCCGCGATAACCAGCAAGCAGGAAAAAACGAAACTTCCCACCCACATTTCCGTTCAGGCAACATCGTGCGGACTTGCGAAGGATTCCGTTGTGCTTTTGGAACAAGTGCGTACATTGGACAAACGCCGCCTTAAAGAGCGTATGGGTGAACTTGACAGTTCCTCAATGTCGCAGGTAAACGACGCTTTGCAGGTAAGTCTCGGATTGTAATATTACAAAGCCGCGCCGTTTGTCGGTGCGGCTTATAATTATTTGTTTCGCATATAGAAATACAAAAACCATTGAAAACCCGCAAGCAAAGCAACAAGAATTACAACCAGCACTTGCGCCGCGCCCCATTCGGGCATAAAAACGCAAATCAGAGCAAGCGCCGCCAACAATATTATTCCGTTGCGCAAAAACGACTTATTGTTTCCCTGTTTCATATCAGCCGTTCTGAATACGCGCGGCGGTCAGCGTATTTTTCATAAGCATTGCTATCGTCATAGGGCCTACGCCGCCCGGTACGGGGGTAATATACCCTGCCTTTTCGCTTACCTCGTCAAACTTTACGTCGCCGCAAAGCTTGCCGTTTTCGAGGCGGTTAATTCCCACGTCAATAACCACCGCTCCGTCCTTTACCATATCTGCGGTAACGAAATTCGGTCTGCCGACAGCCGCCACAAGAATATCCGCGCGGCGGCAAACTTCTGCGAGGTTTTTCGTTTTGCTGTGGCAAATCGTAACCGTGCCGTTTTCGTGGAGCAGGAGCATTGCCATAGGCTTTCCGACTATGTTTGAACGACCGACAACCACACATTCCTTACCCGCGACTTCAATACCCGTACTGTGAATAAGTTCCATACAACCCGCAGGAGTACACGGCAAGAACGAATAGTTGCCTATCATAATCTTTCCCACATTGGTTTCGTGAAAAGCGTCAACGTCCTTCAAAGGCGAAATATGTTCGATAACCGCTTTTTCGTCAAGGTGTTTCGGCAGCGGCAACTGAACCAAAATACCGTTCACCTTGCTGTCTTTGTTCAGCGTATCGACAAGTTCCAAAAGCTGTTCCTGCGTTGTTTCCGCGGGAAGAGCGTATTCAAAGCTCTGTATTCCGCACAGCTCGCACGCTTTTTTCTTATTGTTTACATAAACCCGTGACGCGGGGTCGTCGCCAACAATCACAACCGCAAGTCCCGCCTTGATTTTATCGCGTTCTATTTCGGCGCGAACCTGTTCTTTCACAGCCGCCGAAATCGCTTTTCCGTCTATTATCTTCGCCGCCATCTTCATTCTCCTTTTCTTCCGCCGTGTTTTCTGCCGAAACTTCAACAGTATCTTCTGTCGTATCTTCTCCAACGCTTGTATCGGTTATTTCGTCGGACTGTTCGCTTGAATTATCGTTTTCCGCGCTGTTATCTTCCTCGGTAATATCGTAAGTTTTGTTTGTTTCATCCGCGATAATGCTCTCGGCTTTTTTGTCCTTTTTCGCTTTGCGTTCAAGTTCCGCTTGCCTGTCGCTTTCGATAAGCAGTTTTGAAGCTTCGGAATTAACATACAGCGGCTTTCCGCTCTTTGACGTTTTCACTTTGCAGATTACAAAGCAAACCATTGCGGCAACAAAAGAGAACGCTCCAACCCACTGCGATACTTTGAACGGACCCCAGTAAAGGCTGTCCGTGCGGAGCTGTTCAACAAAGAAACGTTCAAAGCCGTACCACGCCACATACAGCAACGCAATCTCACCGTCGAACGTGCGGAGCTTTTTGCTGTAAAAATGCAGGAAAATAAATCCAAGCAAGCACCACACACTCTCATACAGGAAACACGGGTGAAC
>JALEQE010000161.1 GCA_022766825.1 Oscillospiraceae bacterium
AACGGCTGACTGATGCTTACGATCCTGTTTTCTACCGAATGTGTTTTGTTATCAAACATAAACCTTTCGTATCACATCAAGCAGTTCAGCCTTCTTATCCGTAAGCTCAACATCGTCCAAAGCAAGAAATTCATCAACGTATTTCAGGTCACGACGCACATATTGAAGCTGCTGCTTAACAGCCTTGCGGATACGCTTTGCGGGACGTTTTTTACACTTTGCCAAACTGAGATAATCTTTTCTTGCGTTTTCACGATACATCCGGGGAGTGTAATAGTTGAAATCATAACAGATCCTGTCAATGAGCTTTTCAAGCTTTTCACGGCATTCGTTAAGAAGATTTACATCTTGCGGATATTCAATATTCTGCGGTGCACAGGTCGCATCAAGGATAAGTGTCCCGCTGTTAGGAGTTTCGGTTTCTTTCTCATCCGGCACATCAGATTCTTTGTTATCAGTGTTTCCACCGTCAGAATTATTGCTGTTGTTGTCATCATCGTCGGAATCATCTTTTTCGGACATTGCCGAGGATATTATTATCTCGTTGACTTCCATGAGAATTTCTTCGGAAAGACGTTTTCTGAATTCAACAAGAAGTGACGGCACAAACGGATATTTGTCCTCATATCCGGGCATTCCGATAAAATATTGATAGTACGGATTTTCACGAAGCTGTTCTACAAGCTCCTCATCGGAGAAGCCATACTGTTTCTGAATAAGCAGTGAACCGAGTGCCATTCTCAGCGGTTTTGCAGGCATACCTGTTTTGCTTGGAAACAGCTTTGCATATCTTTCTTCTATTTTTTCCCATGGAATTACTTCCGCTTTCTTTACCCAGCGGTTGTCTGCATTCATTTTCATTCCCATTGGCTGATTGAAATCGCTGAGTGTGATCTGTAAATTCCTGTTTATTTTGTACATTGGCTCCTCCTAGGTGCAAGCTTTTTTACTCTTTTCCGCTATTTTCCTTGCACTTCTATTATACCACTTTTACCTGTTTTTGTCTATATTTCAGGCTTTCGGCGTTGTTGAGGAGAGACTTATTAAAAACCTTGCGAATATTGCAATCAGTCGGAAAAATCCATTTGGATTTTGGTGAATTTCCGCACGTTTCTCTTGTAACTCCATGTGACATTAGCGCGGTTTTTAATATACATCATCGTGTTACGCTCGGACGATCACCTTAATGCGTCCTGATTTTGTCTAATATATTATATTTTTAATCTCCTGTGAATAATCGAAAGTATGCTACGCTCAGCCCAGTTTTTATCCCAGAATTTCAGAATAATTAGGCACTTCTTATTTCTCTTCTCATGTAACTCTTCCTTGGTTAATTCAGCTTCATCGAGGTTCAAAGTTGATTTTTCATTCTCGGGAAAACCAAATTTATCGCGTCACAAAGCTATGTAAGTTTATTGTGGCAGACTATGAAAATATCCTTTATGTCACTGCTTTTAGGTCTGCACAAATACTAGTATATAGCCTTTTATCTATTACTATCCCGATTGTCTCCAAAATTCTTGCCATCTACGAAGTATTTCTCACATCCGTGATGCTCGTCCGTTTCTGCTTCGAGCATTTGCTCAATTGTTTCTGCAAATAGTCATTTTAATTTGACATGAATCTCCAATTGTCTAGCAGTTTGATATCAACAACTTCTTCGGTTTCATCTCTATTTTGTCCAGTCCGTATGTTCTTTCATATTAAATACATCACTTTTTATAAGGTATAATTCCCATTTAAAAGGTTTTAAATTCAGACTATAAGCTAAAGAACATTGAAATTAAATCACAACCACTACCTGTTTTTGTACATTTTATTATAATAATCCTGATATTCTCCATTAACAATGTGTTCCCACCAATCCCGGTTGTCCAGATACCACTGTATAGTTTTCTGTATCCCGTCTGCGAATTTCGTTTCCGGCAACCACCCCAACTCATTGTGAATCTTGGTTGGGTCAATAGCGTAACGTCTATCATGTCCCTTGCGATCGGTTACATGCATTATAAGACTTTCGGGCTTATCAAGAGCTTTACATATAATCTTAACAATGTCGATATTCTTCATTTCGTTATGACCGCCTATGTTGTACACCTCTCCAACTGTACCCTTGTGAATGATAAGGTCTATCGCGCGACAATGATCTTCAACATATAACCAATCACGTACATTTAACCCCTCACCATAAACAGGCAACTGCTTATCATTCAAAGCGTTGGAAATCATCAGCGGAATAAGCTTTTCAGGAAACTGATAAGGACCATAGTTATTGGAGCATCTCGAAATTGTTACAGGCAAACCGAAAGTTCTATGGTATGCTTGAACTAACAAATCCGCACTTGCCTTTGATGCTGAATATGGGGAACTTGTGTGTAAAGGGGTAGTTTCCGTGAAAAACATATCGGGTCTGTCAAGAGGAAGATCACCGTAAACTTCATCTGTAGATACCTGATGATAACGCTTAATTCCAAACTTTCGACAAGCATCCATCATCACCTGAGTACCAATAATATTGGTATTCAAAAATACACCTGGATTTTCTATTGAACGATCAACGTGACTTTCAGCGGCAAAATTTACTACAACATCCGGGTGTTCTTCTTCAAACACGCCGAAAACTGCATCACGATTGGTTATATCAACTTTACAAAATCGGAAATTCGGATTATCCATAATAGGAGCAAGTGTTTCAAGATTTCCGGCATAAGTCAAGCAGTCAAGGCAAATAATGCGATAATCCGGATATTTGTTCAACATATAGTACACAAAGTTTGCCCCTATAAATCCGGCACCGCCGGTAACTATAATCTTCATTAGTTATCCTCCGCTAGTTTTATAAGATACTGACCATAAGCAGTCATTTTAAGCTTCTCACCAAGTACGCGTAGCTGTTCTGTGGTGATAAATCCACGCCTCCATGCAATTTCTTCAATACATGAAATATAAAATCCTTGCATATCCTGAACCGTCTGAACAAACTCAGCGGCTTTAAGCATTCCTTTGGGAGAACCGGTATCCAACCATGCCATTCCGCGTCCCATAAGGGTAACGTTCAGTTTTCCATTTTCAAGATAGTGGTTATTTATCGAGGTGATCTCGATTTCCCCACGAGCAGATGGCTTTACGTTCTTTGCTATATTAACAACATCGTTATCATAGAAATACAGTCCCGGCACTGCGTAATTCGACTTTGGTTCAGCTGGTTTTTCCTCTATGGAAATAACCTTGTTATTTGCGTCAAATTCAACAACACCGAACTCGCGTGGATTAGCTACGGGATAGCCGAAAATCGTTGCGCCACCATTTTCAATCTGAGACATTGCATTCTTAATGTAAGAGCTAAAACCTTGTCCATAGAACACATTATCGCCAAGAACAAGGCACACACTATCTTTACCAATAAAATCAGCACCGAGTATGAATGCGTCAGCAAGACCCCTTGGCTTGTGCTGAATTTTATATTCAATATGAATACCAATACGACTACCGTCACCTAATAACTTCTCATAATTGGGTGTGTCTTCGGGGGTGGAGATTATAAGGACTTCTCTAATACTTGCCAGCAGAAGCACAGACAACGGATAATAGATTAGCGGCTTGTCGTAAATCGGCAAAAGCTGCTTTGATACTGCGATAGTGCTTGGGTAAAGGCGGGTACCTTTTCCGCCTGCGAGAATTATTCCTTTCATATGTTCCTCCTAAAATTTCAGGGAATAAAAAACTATGCCTATAATAATCAATGCCATTCCAAACAGTTGTTTTTTAGTCATTCTTTCTTTAAGAAAAATATAGCTGAACACTGCAACAAAAATATAACCGCTTGCCTCAAGGATAGGACCCATAGAGAGAGGTACGACCTTGAGAGCATACATGGAAATGAATGTCGTCCCAAAGAACAAAATATATGCAATAATAACTAGCGGATTAAGGTATTCCCTCAGTTTATTCGGGTACTGCTTCTGTGCGCTTTTTTTCAGCATGATCTGTGAAACCGAAGCTATCAGCGAGCCGGAAATCATGATTAGCGAATAAATTGCAAGCTCACTCATGCTTCTTGTCACCGCCTGTCACTATAAGTATTACTCCGGCAAGGACGATAACTCCGCCGAGAATATTGTTCCACGATATTGTTTCATGGAAAATCACAACGCCCCAGATAGTGCTCCAGATAAGCGTCACCGCTTTGCTTGCGTAGGCGACATTCAGGTTGACTTTTTTCAGCACCTGCTGCCAGAGAACAGCGTATATCCCCAGCGATAAAAGCACTAAACCGTAGAATAAGATCCACTCAAAGGACAGGAAATCCTTTGAAGCAGCTGTTTTCGAGCATATACCACCGAGGGAGTATATCAGGATGATCAGGTGAAGAACTATGTAGGGTATTGCTTTTTTCATTATTCAACCTTATCCCTTTCGTCATGCTTTGTGTTGATCTCTTCACGAATGACATACTGCGGCGAATTGTTTATGTTGATATAAATTCTGCCGATATATTCGCCGATGAGTCCAAGAATAACCATAAGTAGTCCTCCTACAAATAACAAAACCGACATCAAAGAACTGTAACCCATGGGAACATCAGGACGAACCAATTTTCTTATAATTGTTACTATAGTAAAAATAAATCCAATAG
>JALEQE010000163.1 GCA_022766825.1 Oscillospiraceae bacterium
GCAACAGGGTGCTGGAAACGTGTCGGGTTGGTTGAGTTACCGGTGATGGAAACGTCAACGCCTTCCTTCCACATAATTGCAACGCCTTCGGTTACATCGTTCGCACCGTAGCAGTTTACCTTTGCACGGGGAGAATTAGCGTCCTTGGAGTAGCATTTGCGGAATACTTCCTTAACTTCGCCGCTGTAATAATCCATTTCGGTTTCAACGTATGTAAAGCCGTTGATACGAGCGATAATCTGCGCCGCGTCCTTGCCCAAACCGTTCAAAATAACACGGAGCGGTTCTTTACGAACCTTGTTCGCTTTTTCTGCGATACCGATAGCACCCTCAGCGGCAGCGAAAGACTCATGACCTGCGAGGAAGCAGAAGCATTTTGTGTCCTCTTCGAGGAGCATTTTGCCGAGGTTGCCGTGGCCGAGACCAACCTTGCGGTGATCTGCAACGGAACCGGGAATGCAGAAGCTCTGAAGACCCTCGCCGATAGCGGCAGCAGCGTCAGCAGCTCTTGTGCAACCCTTCTTGATTGCGATAGCGCAGCCTACTGTGTAAGCCCACTTTGCGTTTTCAAAACAGATAGGCTGAATACCCTCTACGATTTTGTAAGGATCAAATCCCTTTGCTTTGCAGATGTCAGCACATTCCTCGATGGAGTTAATGCCGTATTTATTGATGACTTCGAGAATTTGCTTTTCTCTTCTGTCATAAGATTCAAATAAAGCCATTCTTATGTACCTCCTATTACTGCTTTCTGGGGTCGATGAACTTAACCGCGTCGGCTACACGACCATACTGTCCCTTTGCCTTTTCAAATGCGGTGTTAGCGTCATCGCCTGCCTTGATGAAGTCCATCATCTTGCCGAAGTTTACAAACTTGTAGCCGATGATCTCGTTGTCCTCATCCAAAGCAAGATCGGTAACATAACCGTCTGTCATTTCGAGGTAACGAGGACCTTTCGCAAGAGTACCGAACATTGTACCAACCTGTGAACGCAAACCCTTGCCGAGGTCTTCAAGACCTGCACCGACAGCAAGACCGTCTTCAGAGAACGCGGACTGTGAACGTCCGTAAACGATCTGGAGGAACAGCTTGCGCATTGCTGTATTGATAGCGTCGCAAACGAGGTCTGTGTTAAGAGCTTCGAGAATGGTTCTGCCGGGGAGAATTTCAGCCGCCATAGCAGCGGAGTGTGTCATACCGGAACAACCGATAGTTTCAACGAGTGCCTCTTGTATAACGCCCTCTTTGATGTTGAGTGAGAGCTTGCACGTTCCCTGCTGAGGAGCGCACCAACCGATACCATGCGTAAAGCCCGAAATATCCTTGATTTCCTTTGCCTTTACCCACTTTGCCTCCTCGGGGATAGGAGCGCAGCCGTGAGCAACGCCCTGTGCAACGGGACACATAGCGTTAACTTCCTGAGAATAAGTCATACATTTTTCTCCTTTATTCATATTTAGCCGCGAAATTGAGTTTTGCTCAATTTGCTAACCATACACTTATATTATACAACACCTCGTTGATTTTTTCAAGGGGTAATACAAATTTTTTGAAAAAAGTCGGATAAGCTGTTATCAGATTATTCTATACCAAATTGATATATCGAATATAATTCCGAATTTCTTCTTTCTACTTGAAATTTCACTTGATTTTTGATATAATGTAAAAAGAACGGCAAAAATTATTTTATGTTTTTAACGGAGATGATTATTATGCCTGAAATCAGTGTTTTTTATGGAATACGAGTTACAATGTATTACGACGATCACAATCCACCTCATTTTCACGTCGAATATGCATAAAACAAGGCTATTATTGATATAGGCAGTGCTTCGGTTATAAAGGGAGCAATTCCGAATAGACAATTAAAACTTGTTCTTGCTTGGTGTGTAATTCATCAGAACGAACTTATGCAAAATTGGGAATTGTCAAAGCAAGGCAAGCCGCTTAATCGAATTGCGCCACTTATTTGAGAAAGGAGAGTCTTATGCAAAATTCTGTTTTTCCATCAGTTCTCCAAGCTGTCGCGGGAGATGATTTTACTGTGTTTGCCTATATGATTGACGGTTCGGTAAGAAAGTACGATGTAAAGCCGCTTATCAAAAAAGGTGGCGTTTTTTCTCAATTAGCCGATATAGAATTTTTCAAAAACAAACTTACGGTACTAAACGATACTGTCGCGTGGGATATTTCCGGCAAGAGGGATCCTGCCGATTGCATTGACATTGATCCGTTTTCCATTTCGGAAAGTCCTTTGGTATCCGATCCGATAAAGAAAATATGAATAGGTGGTTTTATGGATAATTACAACAATTTAATCGATATGGACGACTACACCGTCCAACAATGGCTTGAAATAATCGAGCTTGCCGAAAAAATCAAGGCAAACCCCGAAGAGTATTCCGAAAAATGCAAGGGGAAAATAATGGCGACGCTGTTTTACGAGCCGTCAACACGCACGCAGATGAGTTTTCAGGCGGCTATGCTCCGTTTGGGCGGAAGTCTTATCGGTTTTGATAATCCGAGCAATTCGTCCGTTGCGAAAGGCGAAAATCTCAAAGACACAATAAAAATCGTCAGCACATATTCGGATATTCTTGTAATGCGCCACAATCAGGAAGGCTCGGCGAAAGCCGCGGCATTGTGTGCGGATTGTCACGTTATCAACGCGGGCGACGGCGGACATCTTCACCCAACGCAGACGCTCACAGACCTGTTGACGCTGAAATGCGAACTCGGACGGCTTGACAATCTCACAGTCGGACTTTGCGGCGATTTGAAATACGGACGCACGGTACATTCGCTTGTAAAAGCGCTGTCGTGTTTCCCGAACAACAAGTTTGTGCTGATTTCCACACCGACGCTTGCTCTGCCGAGCTACATAAAGGACGTTATCAAAGCGCACGGTGCGGAATTTACCGAAGTGAACACCATTGACGAGGCAATAAAAGAACTTGATATGCTGTATATGACGAGAATACAGCGGGAACGTTTTGCAAGTCAAGAGGAATACGAACGTCAGAAAGACGTTTATCGCCTTACCGAAGCGAAAATGCAGTTTGCCCGCAAGGATATGATTGTAATGCACCCTCTGCCGCGCGTCAACGAAATCGAAGTTTCCGTTGACGACGACCCGCGCGCCGCTTATTTCCGACAGGCGAACAACGGAATGTATGTTCGTATGGCTCTTATTCTTTACACGATGACGCATACGCCCGTCAAAAAACCTCTGCTTATCGGGGAAATACACAACGAGGTTCAATGCACCAACCCAAAATGTATCACTCAAACCGAAAAGTATCTCCCGCACAGCTTTATTAACCGCGGCGACATTCTTATGTGCGAATACTGCGACGAGCGCATTTTATTATAACAAATTCTGATTTCCGTACTCCATTTATCAAAATCTGCGTCACGAATTTCACGGAGGAATTTATGCCAGGAATTATATTAAAGCGTAAAAAAAATGTAATCATAATTGTGCTTGTTTTAGTTCTTTTAATACCGATAATATGGCTGGGCGTATCATTTGCCAAGGATAAATCCAAATACCGTATGGTAGAAAACTATTATTATTCCAATACTGAAAGCTTTAATGAAATATCATCTTATTTTAAAAACTTATACTCCGAGGGTTTATATCGTGTACAGTTTCCTTATACAGGGGATTTTAACAAGATTGCATTATATCAGGATGATAACGATGATAGGACAACTACCACGTCATCTGAAAAGAACGTTTACGATGAAAATTTCGTGTCGGTATTGGCAAATTTACGCAACAAGTATCAAGCAAACAGTGAATATCCTATTTTTTCAAATGTGAGAGCTTACTTTGATAAAGACGGCGATATGCAGTTAATTATTAACGCATACTCGGAACCTTTGAAAACAAAGGGGGATATTAACACGCCCGACACACGGAATATTTATTTGGTGTACTGTGATGAGGGATATGACGGAGAGCGTTCTTTTATAGGCATTGGCAGTTCAGACGACATTAAGCCTTTTTCCGATAGATGGTGTACTTGGTCGGCACACGATTATCTTGGATAAATTATTATATTAAAAAAATTGCGGCTTTGATTGCCGCATTTTTTTATACGCTGTCCAACAGCATATCAATGTCATTGGGCAATAGCAGATAATAAATCATCATATATATTGTCGGAGTTGAAAGGAATATAATGCACCATTCCTTAAATCGCGCGGGGCGGATTTTGTAAAAAAACAAAAGCGTTACCGCCGAGGACACGGCGGTAAGTATCACAAGTCCGCCTTTGGGAATTTCAACAAATTCTTTCATCAACGCAATCGCGGCAATCGTGCAAAGAAAGATTATAAGCCGTGGCAGAAAATATTCCACCGTTTCGGTTTTCATTGTGTATGTAAGTATAATCGGCAGGATACCGCCGAAAACTATTGCCGCCGCGTAGCTCAGCGTGAACGTAAGCCCCGAACCCAACACTAAACCGTTACAGGAAAACCAGATCAATTTGTAAGCCGAGTAAACGATTATACCTACAGGGAACGCGAGCGAACCGAATGATGGTCTGTAAATTCGCATTTGCCATTCCTCCTTGCTTTGGAAGTGATATTTACTTAAGGCAGCACCGCATAATTATTGTCGTGCGATTGCGCAGTCAGATTTATAGTGCGTTCGCCTTTTGTGCGGCACGTCCTGTGCCGCTTGGGCGAACGCCTTCCGACTTCGTGTCGGCGGCAGATTGTACAAATTGAGCGCAGGTGGGC
>JALEQE010000200.1 GCA_022766825.1 Oscillospiraceae bacterium
GCACTTTGATTGAATTAGCGTGCGCTGTTAATTTTTCACGCTCGGCAATAAGTATTATATCGTCCGCCGCATCAAGCAAAGCGTCTTTTGTGTAGCTTATATAGCTTGAACGCTTGATAAAACTGTCAACGCCCAAAGGCGAAAAGAAACGCGCCGTGCCGCTTGTCGGAAGAACGTGGTTAGGTCCTGCGTAATAATCTCCGAGAGGTTCGGGCGAATATTGTCCCAAGAACAGAGAACCGACATTATCCAACCGTCCAATATATTCCATAGGATTTCGTACAACAGCTTCCAGATGTTCGGGAGCTATTGTGTTCGCAACCTCAACAGCGTAATCCATATCATCGCACACAATAATTCCGCCGTAATTACTCAAAGATGTTTCTATAATATCCTTTCGTGAAAGATCCTTAACCTGACGTTCAATTTCGTCACGCGTTTTCTCGGCGATTTCCATACTTGTCGTAACCATAATCGCAGACGCCAATTTATCGTGTTCCGCCTGTGACATCAAATCCGCCGCAAGGTATTTCGGGTTTGCGGAATCATCGGCGAGCACCAAAATTTCACTCGGTCCCGCAACCATATCAATATCAACTTTGCCGTAAACCAAACGTTTAGCGGTTGCGACAAAAATGTTGCCGGGACCTACTATTTTTGATACGCGCGGAATTTCTTCCGTACCGTATGCCAAAGCCGCGATTGCCTGCGCTCCTCCTGCAAGGTAGATTTTATCAACTCCGCAAAGTGCGGCGGCAACAAGTATATCTTTGTTTGCCGTGCCGTCTTTAAGCGGCGGAGTAACCATAATTATTTCCTTAACGCCGGCTATTTTCGCGGGAATAGCGTTCATAAGAACGGACGACGGATAAGCCGCCGTGCCGCCCGGAACGTACAGTCCGACTTTATCAAGTCCACGAACACGCTGGCCCATTATAACGCCGTTATCCTCGGTGACACAGAACCCCTCACGTTTTTGGCGGGTATGGAACGCGGTGATATTCTCCACAGCGTTCAGCATCGCGTTGACGAAATCGGGGGATTTTTCGTTTGCCTCAGTCAATGCGTCCTGTATCGCCTCATCGGGAACGCGATAATACTGCGCATTCGGGCAGTCAAACTTCGCGGTGTATTCCTTAACGGCTTTATCACCGTTTTGCTTTACATTTTCAATAATTTCCTTTACCGTTTTTTCAACCTCGGTGTTTACCTCACCCGCGCGTTTCTCAACCTCGGCAAGGAACTTTTTTTCATCGCCGTCTGCTTTAATAATTCTTATCATCACAAGCTCTCCTTGATTAAACCGACTATTTCCAATATTCTCTCTTGTTTGAGTTTCAGACTTACCGTATTCACAATCAAACGCGCGGAAATCGGCGCGACGTCACGGCAAACCTCCAACCCGTTTTCTTTAAGCGTTGTTCCCGTTTCGACAATATCAACAATTCCGTCTGCCAAACCCACCAACGGAGCAAGCTCAACAGAACCCTCTATTTTAACAATGTCAACGTCAATCCCCATACTCTCGAAATAGTTTCGAGTAACGTGCGGATATTTCGTCGCGACGGTTTTTACGCCGTAACCCGCAAAGAAGTCTGTTCCTTTCTTTACGGCAAGCGCAAACTTACATTTACCGAACTGCAAATCTGCAATCTCGTAAAATTTTCCACCGTGTTCCATAATGGTATCTTCACCGACTACGCCCAAATCGCACACACCGTGTTCAACGTAAGTAATTACATCGGCTGCTTTCGCGAGGACAACCTCAATATTCTCGTTCGGAATATTCAAAATCAGTCGTCTGCCCTTATTGCGTAATTCGGAAACATCATAACCGATTTTTTCGAGCAAAGAAACCGCCTTATCTTCAATACGCCCTTTTGTAAGCGCAATTCTTACTTTTCTGTTTTCCAACGCTCACACCTCCTCGGACGTGATTGTACCGTCTTTTCCGACAATATCAACGCGATGAATATTATGCTCTTTCGCGAACTTTTTCGCGCATTTTGGACACTCGGACAACGAATTGCGAACGGTTAGTCCCTGCGAGATAAGCTCCGAACAATGCTTTAACGCGGTAAACTCCGCGCCGTTTTCACAGTACACCAATACATCGGGGGCTTTCGTGAATGGTTTTGTTCCGTTTTTGAGCAATACTCTTGCCGCCGCCTCAACATTAACGCCAAATCCGACCGCCGCCGCTTCTCTGCCGAAATCGCCAAGCAAAGTATCATAACGTCCGCCCGAAAGCACGGGTTGACCGTATCCCTCTACATAACCTCGGAAAATTATTCCTGTGTAGTAATTTTTCTTGTTTACAAGTCCAAGATCGACACGGATTTTATCACGAGGAATAATTTCACACAAATCTCCGCACAACTTTTCAAGCCGCGACAGGTTTTCCTCCAAAGCCTCACCGTGCAGATATCCTTTCGCAGTCTCAAAAATTTCCATTCCGCCAAACAGTCTCGGAAGAGCCTTGAAAGCCTCTTCCTCGGGTGTTTTAGCGTCCGAAAACATATTTTCAAGCAT
>JALEQE010000022.1 GCA_022766825.1 Oscillospiraceae bacterium
TTACTTCATCAGAACGGCTACTCGTTCACTGACAATGGCAACAACATAACCTGTGAATACAACAATCAGCTATTAAAGTTCGACTTTGAGAATTACGGCGATATAATGCAAACCTCCAACATCTCTCTGAACCACTTATAATGCCTGTCGCTGAAAGAAACCCACGCTTATAGGATATTATATCACACCTGTGAATTTTTCACCATTTTATCACAAAATAATCATAAAACAATCATAATTAAATGATATAATACAAATGTTCCTTAAGAGAACGTAATTAAATTCGATAACCTTTCTTTTCATATAATTACCAACCAAACCAGCATTAACGCCCTGCGAGTAATCGCAGGGCGTTAATGCTTTATGCGAAAAAATCGCTTTATCGGGTGCGTTTTCCAATTATCGCCCGAAAGCGTTCCGTTTTCCTTGAAAAAAATATAATTCACGCCGTCATAACGACAAATTTCACGCGTGGCGTATGCTATAATACGGCTATGACCGAAAGCCGCTCACCGCGCGTGAAATATTCGGGTAATTTCGGGTAAAGGCGGCGGCGCGGTCACTTTTTGGGAGGAAACGGATATGCTTAAAATATACAATGACGGAAAGCGGATAACCGCCGCGCTTTACGGCGACATCGACCACCACGCCGCGCGGGAAATCCGAACGGAGCTTGACGCCTTGATTGCGCGTTCGCGACCCGAACTGCTTATTCTCGATTTTGAAAACGTCGGTTTTATGGACAGTTCGGGTATAGGGCTTATTCTTGGACGTTCGCGGTCTGTACGGGCAGTCGGCGGCGAACTGCTGATTAAAAACGCTCGCCGCGAGATTGCGGAAGTGATACGCATTTCGGGACTGGGTTCGCTTATTGCGGCGCAGTCCACAGTCTGAAAACGGAGCAAAATAACTTTTCGGGAGAAAACAATGAACAAAAGAAAATTGATAAACGAATGTAAAGTGCAGTTTCCCGCGCTGTCGAGGAACGAAAGCCTGTCGCGCTCGGCAGCGGCGGCTTTCGCCTTGCAATGCGACCCTACCGTTGAGGAAATGGCGGCTGTTAAAACGGCGGTTTCGGAAGCGGTTACAAACGCGATTGTACACGGCTACCGTGATACGGAGGGAATTGTCGAAATGCGTATGAAACTTTTCGACAATAATGTTTTGTACATACAAATAAAGGACAAGGGGCATGGTATCCCTGATGTAAAGAAAGCAATGCAGCCTATGTTCTCCACCGCGCCCGCCGACGAAGAGCGTTCGGGTCTGGGATTTACGGTTATGGAGAGCTTTATGGACAAAGTGAGCGTCCGTTCATCCGAGGGGCGCGGCACGGTTGTCACGCTTGAAAAGAAAATCGGAGGCAAACGGATTGACGAGAGATGAATTCATAGCGGCGAATATTCCGCTTGTTCACTCGCTTGCAAACCGTTTCCGAGGGCGCGGCATTGATTACGAAGAGCTTTTCTCCGCGGGAAGTCTTGGTCTTGTAAAAGCATACGACAATTTTGACCAATCGCGCGGACTGTGCTTTTCGACTTACGCCGTCCCCGTGATACTAGGTGAAATCCGCCGTCTTTTCCGTGACGGCGGAACAGTCAAAATGAGCCGAGCTTTAAAAGAACTGTCGCTGAAAGCTCAGCGCGCAAGAGAAGAGCTTTTGAAAAGCGGCAACGAACCGACTATTTCGGAGCTTGCCGAATATCTCGGAGTATCGCGCGAGGAAGCCGCCGAAGCTGTTCAGGCGTCCGCTCCGCCCGTATCTCTCACAGAACCCGACGAGGGTGGAGAGCTTGATTTACCTGCACCGAACGAGGAAAATGCGCTTATCGACAAACTTGCTTTGCGACAGTGTATGGAAAAACTCACGCCAGATGACCGAACCCTTATTGTATTGAGGTATTTTCGTGAAAAAACACAAACGGAGGTTGCTCAGATTATGGGATTGTCACAAGTTCAGGTATCGAGGCGGGAAAAGAAAATACTGAATGAAATGCGCCTGCAAATGACGTGAAATAAGCGAAACGAAACATAATTCCGGGAAGACCGCGATCTTCCCGGAATTTGTTATTCGGTTTTTACGCAAAAACTTCACCGTTGTACAGTCCCGTAATGGAAGTCGTAAGGAAACGGAAATCGTTCATCAAATCAATTTCCTCTCCCGAAAACTTTCCCAGAATACGTACAGTGGGGCGCAGAACATTATCGCTGTGCTTGATTACAACGCCGTGGCGACCGTCCGAGAGCTGAACCATTGTTCCGATGGGATACGGATTGAAAGCGCGCATAAACGCTTTTGTAACCTCATAATCAAAATGCTGACCGCTTCCGCCAAGTATGTACTCTTCCGTTTCAGCAACAGACCACGGTTTGCGGTAAGGGCGGTTTGACGTAAGCGCGTCAAACACGTCGCACACCGTGAGAATACGCGCTATAAGCGGGATCTTCTCCCCTCCTATTCCCGTGGGATAACCTGTCCCGTCATATTTTTCCTGATGAAACAGCACGCCCGACATCACGTTCGCGCTGTATGTGCCGCTGTTTTTCAGAATGTTGTAGCCGATAAGCGGGTGACGCTTTATCTCGGCGAACTCCGCGTCGGTAAGCTTTCCGGGTTTAATAATTATATCGTGATCAATGTTTGACTTGCCTATATCGTGCAGTAAACCCGCGACAACAATATCCTTGGTTTCGTTTTCTTTCAGACCCATTTCCCCGGCGACAGACGCCGCAAGCATTGATACCCGCAAACAGTGCTTGTAGGTGTAATCATCATAATTCTGAAGAGCGATCATCTGATTGCCGAGAAACGAGGTATCGCTTGCAATATCGTTGATGATATCGTCCGCCATATTATCGACCTTGTAAATAGCCGCTTGCGACAATTCCTTAATTTCTTCGTTGCAGTCGAAAATTTCGTCAAGATCGGCGAGAGCGCGTGAAATCCGCTCGTTAATGCGGCTTTTTTTATCATTTGCATTAGCGGACGTTGTTTTCTCATTATCAGCATCAGCGGTTTCGATATCGTCAATACCGCCGCTGACTATCTTAACGGATTTTATTCCCATGTCCTTCAGCATTTGTATCATCATCGAGGACAGGAACATTCCTTTTTTGAAAAGAATTTTATACTCGGTAGCGGTTGTTGTGCAAACGTTGTCCGAAAGCTGCATTCCTTCACGCAGCTTTTCAACATTTACAATAATCATTTTGCTCTCCTTATTCTTTTAAACGAAAATAATGTTACTTTATTATTGTAACATATTATCAACAATTTGTCAACCACAATTTAATTACAAGATATAATTTTATGCAAGATCAACAACCGTAACCCCGTCCTCGCCTTCACCGTAAGCACCCGCTCGGAAACTTTTCACACGAGGATTACGTTTCAATGCTGTTCGTATTGCCTCGCGCAGTGCTCCCGTTCCTTTTCCGTGAATGATAACCACTTGGTTCATGCCCGAAAGTATCGCGCTGTCAAGGAACATTTCCATTTTCATAACGCCCTCATCGCCCATACAGCCGCGAATATCAAGCTCCATACCGCCGCGGCGGCTCATATTTGAAGTGAGCGACTTTTTAATTCTGCCCGCCGTATTCTGCTGTTTTTTCGGCTGAGTTTTCTCAACAAGCCGCAGATTTTTAGCGTTCGTTTTCACGGTCATCGAACCTACCTGCACACGGCACTCGCCCTTGACGTTCGGCACGGTGAGCAGAGTTCCCTCGCGGTTTGTATCGGCAAGCCGTACGGTATCGCCCTGCGCCCACGGCCTCGGCGGAACATAGTTTTCCGTTTTCCGCTCGATAACAGGATTTGCCTCGTCCTGCATTTTGTTGA
>JALEQE010000026.1 GCA_022766825.1 Oscillospiraceae bacterium
AACTGGTAAGGCTACTAATGGCGGATTGCAGGACGCATAAGCTGTCACTTGAGGAAATAGCTCTATCGTCGAAAAGAAAACGGCAATAGTTAAAATGCATGAAATAAACTTAAGGACCCAATGTTTCATTGAACATCCAACCTTTCATTTAGATAATCAACCGAAATTATCTTATCCATTCAAATGGATAAATCATATGATTTCAGGATTTCCGTATTTTGCGCTTTGCGGCGTTCGATTTCTAGCAGCACCTTGGGGTGTATCACAGGATCATTAAAAAATTCATAATTCTCTACCGCTTTTTGATGCTCCTCCTCAGTGCAGGATATGGTACCGTTAATTTTACCTTCCAACCTGCCTTTCAATTCTTCGTCATCAGCTAAAATATACAGGAATCCTTCATCAGCGTCACCACAACCGCCAAAGTTTAAGTCCCTGTCGAAATTGTTTATACAACAGCTTTGCATTAATCTTTTAAGATAACTTAAGCTTGATCGAATATCCACAGCGGTGCAAGTTGCGGAAGAATATACTTTTTTGTCAGTTCCAATGCATAGTTCAATGCATCATACAATGAAGATTCGTCCTCTTCTTCAAACCCAAAACTGTAGATACTTTTCCTAAATTCATCGTCATACTCGGATTCGGGAGTTGTCCTCGAATAAAACCTACTTATAGGACTCAGCCAGTTAGCATTAACCTTTTGGGGAAGATTTAAATCAATTTTATATCGATAGACCGTTGCTATTCCACTTATAACATCAAATTCTTTTCTTCCATTGTAAGGGCACCACATTTCTGCATATGTAATGATGTGAATAATTTCTCCGCCTGGGACAACCCTCACCAGATATGGATATTTCCCTTTAATCAGCTTAAAGCCCAATGGTTCAAGAGCTTCTCCAAACACTTTCTTAAACGCTGCGTTAAGCGAGATTTTTTTCTCCGTAGCTTTTCTGAACGAAAGTGAAATTACGTTCCCGTTCTGTCCAATCTCTTCCTCAAATTCGTCATAACACCAAGTCATAACAGACGGTGTAATCCCGAGGATATTACCGATATCGTACAGCGTGTCCTCAACAAAAGTGTTCTCTAGCCCCAATGCACGCACAAATTCACTCTCATCTCCGCTTTGAATAAGCGGTTTCCACATATCGGCATTAATCGGAGTTTTTTCAATACCGTATCCCGAGCCATCGCCGACAACAACTCTGCTTTGTGAGCCGTTCTGCGTGAATAAATTCAAAATCGCGAAGTCGCTGTCAACCACTTCGGCAGTAAAGCATAATGTGTCCATTCCCTCGGTAATTTTCTTTGCTGTTTTTGACAGTTCATTTGTACTGTCATCGCCGTTCAAGAGCGTGACCCAGCCTCCCTCCGAGAAAGCCGCCGCATACGAAATCGCAGCTTCATCTTCCGAGCACGGTACATACCCGTCCTTCTTCATAAGCTGCGTAAACGTTTTGATAAACTGATCCTTGCATTTGCTCTTAATGTGCAGTGCCGTAAAAAACTTTCCCATAGTGTCCTCTAAAAGTTCATATAAGATTATTGATTAAAGTAACCACCTACTGATTATGGTCTTATCTCTAATGTAAACAATAATTTTACAACCATTTAATATTGCTTCCATTGCTGCCCATATTTCAGCAAAAAGCATGCATCACAGAAAACTTGGATATATTACGTCATTAACTTGAATCAAATCCTTTCGTGAACACCTAAAAATAAATCTGCTGATATCACTAAGTTCCTCTACGTCGTTAATTGCTACATAATATATATTTCCATTATTCTCAACCTGAAGCACTTTAAGATTGCCTATGGATAAATCCCAACCTATGGTTTCACATATAATGCAACTTTCTTCATTAACCTCGGACAAGTCGTATGCGAGACCAAACAAAAGTATTTTACATTCATATTTACAACCGATTTTCATAAACCAGAAATCCTTCTGATTATCATGACGAAGGTCTGAATCATCAAAACATAGTTCCACCTTTCCAGTTTCGCAATTTTCTAATTTAACATGCCTTGTCATTATTCCGTCTGATGCAAATAACAATTTGTGCATATATCCATCTCCTTTTATAATTTTGTTGCCCAATAAAATGCTTTAAACATCAGGTTGTCGGATAAAAAGAAACGATAAACCCATTAGTACCATAAGCTCGTCCTGAAATTAGGACACATTGCAGATTATCTTCGTGTACCGCTTTTCATAATCGGCATCATATTACAAAAATCCATAATAATTATTCTATAATCCTGCGGCTTTTTCAATAGTATTTTTGGATTTTTGTTCGGCGCTCGCCTTAACAAGGTAGTGACTTGATTGAAAAAGATACTATATTATAAGCCGCCGCAAGTATCTCCTTGCGCCTGTCGTTGCCCAAATCATCAAACTCGACCCATACACTTGCCGTGTCCGAACATCTCTTGAAGTAAAGAAACAATGCACCGAGAACGCTGCTCGCGGCTTCTTCTCCGTTCTGCGTTTCGTAACTGTAAAAATCGTAATCCTCACAAAGTTCCTGAAACATATGATTGATTATTTCCAACTTTGCGTAGTCCTTATTCTCCACAAGTTCCGAAAGATACCCCGCTACTCTGTCGAACAACCTCGTAAACTTACACACGGCTTTCATCTTGCCCTTTTGGGCGGTTGTGTTCGTTCTTCCGATAATGTATTCGGCGTTCACATTCATCACATTGGCAATTCTTGCGAGTATCTCAATATCCGGCATACGCTTGTCGTTCTCGTAGTGTCCGAGGATGCTTTTTGAAATGCCAACCATATCGGCAAACCGTTTGTCCGCTTGCACTATACTCGCTGTACATCATCTGCAAGTTCCGCAGTCTTACTTGTGTCTTCGCCTGTGCTATCTCTTTCATTCTAAACATCTCAAATCTGGTTTATGGACTTCATCAGACCTTTTGGATTTAGTTTACCACTTTTGGGCATTCTTTTCAAGCCGCGGGTTGGTTGGCGGATACAATATAAGAATTTTATTTTGATATATTTAGAGGAACTATTCCGCATTATAAAGAATCCCCTCTGTCGTTGAAAGCAGAGGGTAACGTGAATTGAATAAAAATCGGACAGTTGCGACCATGGAATACGATTGCTGAATATTATTACCTCACGGTACGAGCAAGCTATAACACATTATTTTAGGTCAATTAACTCCTCCATATATTCATCCTCATAATACACGATCCGCACCTTGTTCTGACCCGACAGCAAATTCCAATCCACAAAATTGCCACTGAAAACCTTCACGGGTTCATCCTTTAAAAAGTACAATGTATCGTCTTTCGAGAACACGATATGATCTTCCGAAAATACTATGTAATCCGCAGCAACATCACATAATTTCTCGCTCGAAAAATCATCGTTCAGTGAAAAAACACCATCCTGCGTTGAATAAAGAACTCGACCGTCATTGCAATATACGGAACGCGCGAATTCGTCACATACAACGACTTGAGATTTGTCACGCAAATCAAAACAAATAAGCTTTCTGTCTTTGTTTATGAAATAAAAACGCTGACCGTCAAAGGAAATCCGATCCTTATAGATTTTTTCCGAAATAAGAATTTGCCGATTTCCGTTTATAATCTGTTCAACTCCATTTTCAGAATATAAAAACAGATCTTGTCCGTTAGAGAACGGTACAAGCGTATACTGTTTTATATACTGCGGTTCAAGGTAAAAATCAATACCCAAAAAGGAAATAGATGAGTTAAGATCCTCTGAATAAATTTTCTTTTTTTTCAGAGTTTTTAGATCAACCTTATACACCGCAAACTCATCTATTTCAAAAGAATTATCACAATAATAAAGTGCGTCCCCACAAACAGAAAAAGTGAATTCGCCTGAAGAAAAAGGGTCTTGAGCAATTTTCCTTCGGGTGTTATCTATTACTGATGTTCGCGTTATAGCACCGTCATTAAGCTCAAAATAATAATCCTCGTATTCTTGTATGGATGTCAGATTAAAGCTCACCTGTTGAGAGTTGTTGTTTGAACAGCCGCAAACTGCACAGCAGAGTGCTATTACAACCGCCAACATTATCGGCTTTCGCGGAGTTTTAATCTTCGTACCGTAGTATTTCGCGGCAATAAATACAACCACGAAAATAAAAACAACCGAAAACGCGATAACTCCCCACATTTGCTTATCTTCCACACCGTCTATAGCTGATTCGGGGTTGTATTCGTCCCTTTTATACTTTCCGCGCAGATATCCCGTGGCACGCAAAAGTCCGGTGGGCATATAATACGCAGGCGTGGACGGGTAAAAAACGAACTGCTGTAAGATAACCCACGCAAACGGAATAAATACTGTAAAAATACCCTTACGAACAGTCACCGCAAGCAAAATCACAAATGACGACATAAATAAATATCCCAAAAATCGGATTGCATGAATGGCGAAAAAACCTCCGATTATTGAAACATTCAAGGTACAGTTTTCAAAATAAACTATGCTTTGTATGGGACTTGAAAAGTCGCGGAAATCTCCACAATTCAGAAGCGTTATAAATTCCAGCGCGCAGCGAAAAGCAGAACACGAAACTATCAGAATAAGCAGTGATGAAATTTTCGCGCGAAGCGTTTTTTCTTGCCCATTTGTGCTGATTTTAATAGGTGTAATAACACGTGAGTATTCCTCATTCAAAAACAACGCAGATACACCGAAGATCATCAGAAAAATCAGCGGAAAATCCGGGAAATCGTGTGTCATACAATCATAATTCCCGCGAATTATATAGTTTTTTTCACGATCCTTCAAGGCGTGTGAGTATCGCTCAAAAAGCATATTAAACGGCTCCCTGAGATCAGTAATGCTTTTTGTGGGCTCAAGCTCCGCTTCATACTCAGCGCGGTTTTTATAATAATCACCTTCAAGCTTTGTATGTACAGAAGCCTCGTCATTTTGCGCGTCAATTATCATTGCCTGTTCAGCGAGAATCTTCTCTTCTTTTTCGTTTGTGAGCTTCCCCGCAAATTCGCTCATATATTCGTTGTATTTTTCCTCCGACGCTACAGTAGAAAACGTATTTTTAGAATACAGTCCCGCCGTGATCAGTATTCCGAATAAAACAAGGAACGGAAGAAAAAATATCACCTTGTTTTTTAAAAACAATTTATTCATTTCATATTTTAACATCAGCGACGTCTCCTTGATAATTTGTCGTGAATCAAAATCGCCGCCGCAAAAGCAGCAAATTCCAAAGTCATAATAGCAATTGCCATAAACAGCATAAGGACAGGCTTTTCAGCAATGTTCGCGCACTTAAAATCAGTTAAATAGCTGCTTGGATAAAGCGCGCATACAGGATTCCAAACGCCTTTAAAAAATCCGGCAAGCAATGTAAGACCGATACATACAATAAAACTTGAAAACATCGCCGTCATTGTGTTTGAACAGAATTTTGAAACCAGCATAATAAGAACTGACAAGCAGAAAAGCGAATAAAATCGTATTCCCATACGCAGTAAAAATGCGTCAGCAAACGTAATATTATATGGCGTGTTTTGAAACAATTCTGACGAATATATCGGCATTTCTATACCGTCAATAGTGTAAAAAATATGCGTAAACAGGATATCGGAAAAGGAAAACCAAACAGATAATAAAG
>JALEQE010000047.1 GCA_022766825.1 Oscillospiraceae bacterium
TGGAATGTAAACCGAAAATTGACCTTTGTGTCTCATTAATGAACATTCCACATGCCGTTACACCGCTTTAGGGGCTGTAAAAAAATAGTCAAAAAATTCCAAGGTTCACTGTTAAATGTGAGCCTCGGATGCTTTTTTACCCGGAATAAAGGAATGAGCGGCAAAATCCATCTAAATTACGGTTTTTAAGGTACAAAAACCAAGCCGACCGTTTTTGTCGGTTAAAAGTGTGGATAACTTTTTAATTTTTTAAGCCGCAAGTTGCTGAGCAAGGCTTTTTAAGTGGTATTTGTGAAGATTAAAACCGCAAGAAATCATTGAAATCTCCAAAATTACGCTTTTCTTTAAGGATATCCTGACATCTGTCCCACTGTTCTTCAGTAATAATCGGTTCAAAATCGTCCTTAACATATTCATAGCTATCTTTGTTGAGGTTATGGATACGCTTAATCTAATATAATTCACTCCCTTTGTTTTTTGACAGAGGGATTTTGCATATCGGTATATCTGAATATGGACATTATGCGGTGTTTCTTTAAGTGAAATGATAATACAACAGGCGTATGCAGTTTTTGCATACGCCTGTTGTTCATTTTAAATTAGCCGCCGTTTAGTCAATAACCATTAGTTTTTCGGAATACTTCTATATGATCATCGCCCAAAATACGGTCCCTTTTTTCACTCAATAAAATCCATACTATTTTTCGGATATGTAATCAAGCGCGGCAAAGAACATTTCATACAGGTCGTCCCAACCGTCGGGTGCTTCAACTCCACCGCCGTTTACCGAGCGCAGCATTTCGGCGCAGGATTCCTCCCATTCGTAAATCAGTTCCGCGGCAGTTATCGGAAAACCCTCTGAGGTTGATAGAACGCAAAGCGCGTTAACAGGGTTTCGGTCATCGCGCGTCGCATAAATTCTGCCCCTGAGTTCCTTGTCATTTTTCGCTTTTTCAAGAAGCCCTGTCAGACTGTCGTTCATATTGTCACCACTCCATTTTTACACATTTTTCCTTAACTTAATTTTAGCATATCGCCAACAAAAAATCAAGTATTATTCATTAAAGAACATTTAGCAAGATAACCGTAACATTAAGACAACAAAAGTGTTTTGTTTGCCTTGCTTTTTTTTACGATTTTATATTATACTATTAGTAGCGTGGCACCTTAACATTTATTCGCAATGAATATCAAGACAAAACCGATAGAAAAAGTTATAATGTAATCGGAACAACATAAAAGAAATGTTTTCCACAACAAACGGAGGGAAGTTAAGTGGACTGGATATACGGAATTCAAAAAGCGCTTGATTATGTTGAAACCCATCTTACAGAAGAAATTGAATATGGTGAAGTTGCAAAACAAGCATATTCCTCGTCATTTCATTTTCAAAGAGTATTCAGCATTTTGTGTGGCTATACTCTTGGGGACTATATCCGTATGCGTCGATTAACTCTGGCAGCTGAAGAACTTATCCGGACAGATGAAAAAATAATCGACATTGCCTTAAAGTACGGATATAACACCCCCGAAAGTTTCACACGCGCTTTTTCGTCATTTCATGGAATAACTCCCACTCAGGCAAGGCGCGGAGAAAATATCCGTTCATTTTCAAAACTTTCCGTAAAACTTATTTTATCGGGAGGAAACACTATGAACTACAGAATTGAAAAGAAAGATGCATTTAAGGTTGTATGCAGAAGAAAGCAAATCACAAAACCGCAGGGCGATATTGCAACGGAAGCTATTTCGTCATTTTAGAACGAGTGCACGTCTGACGGAAGTATTAAAAAACTTTGCGGTTATATCCCCGAAAACGGACAAATTGGCAGACTTTTGGGAATATGCTTTTCAAAGGATATGGCGGATTCGGGATTTCCTTATGGAATAGGCGCGGAATATAACGGCAAACCTGTTGACAACTCCGAATTTGAAATTATTGAAATACCCGCGTACACTTATGCTGTTTTTACCTGCAAAGGTCCTATGCCCGACGCTTTCAAGAAAACTTATCAGAGTATCTGCACCGAATTTTTCCCGCAAAGCAGTTATGAATACGGTTACGGTGTTGAACTTGAAGTTTATCCGTCGGCAAATGTAACAGACCCGAATTATACTTGCGAAATATGGATTGCTGTTAATGAAAAGGAGAAAAAGTAATGAATGTGCTTGTAATTAACGGTTCACCTTATATGGAAAACAGCAACGCGGCTTTTTCAAAGAACACACTTTCCGATTAAGCGTCTTGACAAACGCAGATTTAATCGGCATAAGACAAATAATCCCGCCTGATTTGGGTGGGATTTTCATTTCATAAATGCCTTATGCGGCGCTGCCTTTACTTTTCCAATAAAATGTGGTATAATTATTGTGCAAAACCTTAAGGAGGCAATCACAATGAATTATCGTGTAATTGACAAGGACAAATATTACCGCAAAGGGGTATTTCGTCACTTCACGGAGGACTGCAAGTGTTCCACTTCAATGACATCAAGAATTGACGTTACCGATCTGGTGAATTATTCAAGAAATAACGGTTCAAAATTTTATATCAATTTTCTGTACATACTAAGTAAAGTTCTCAATTCCCGCGATGATTACAAAATGGGGTATTTGTGGGAAACCGATGAACTTATATGTTATGATGTAATAAACCCCACGCAGTATGTTTTTCACGAAGATACCGAAACCTGTACCCCGGTTTATACATCATATTGTGAAGATTACGGGACATTTTACCGGTCCGCGCTTGACGATATTGAACGTGCCAAGAAAACACGGGAATATGGTCTGGATATGGCAAATCACCCGAATTGGTTTGACGCGTCGTATATTTCATGGCTGTCGTATGATTCGTTTAATGTTGAACTTCCCGATGGTCATTTGTTTTTTGCTCCGATTATAAATTGGGGTAAATACCGCGAGGAAAACGGCAGACTGATGATGCCTGTCAGCGTTCGCTTGAATCATGCCGTTGCAGATGGTTTTCTTGTGGCGAATGTTTTCCGTTTGCTTGAAAAAGAGATGGCGGGATTCTGCATATAACTGAATTTATTACGGCAATTAAAATGTCAGGTTTCTCCAAAACACCGTAAACCGGTTTAATTATCCTGTATTGTGAATTTCCATAAAAAACCGACGCCAAAAAAATTTTTATTGTTGATTTCGACAAAAATGTCTATGTTGCCATAACAAATTGATATCAAAAACAGATGTATTATTTAGAACAAAAACAACGGGTATGCGATACATGGAAAATCACGCGAACAATCAAGTAAAAAGAGTAATCGTGTTGTGATTTTTCGGATAATTACGGAGGTGCTGAAAAATGGAGTGCAGAAAAGCATTTGGTGTGATGATGCGTAATGCGCGCAAAGAATGCAGGCTGACACAAGCCGAGCTGGCAGAGCTTGTCGGGGTAAGTCCGGCATATTGCCGTGAAATTGAAGGCGGGCGATATACCCCTACATGGATAATATGGCTGAAAATCTGCGTTGTTCTGAACATAGACATCAATTGTCTGCAGCAGGAATATATAGTTTCCGATCTTAACGAGGTCGGGAAATATATGGGACTTTCGTTCAGTTAAATAAACCGCCTTTGCCAAAAAGCAGAGGCGTTTTTTTGCTGTGATTATTATTTGACTATTTGCGGATTTTATGATATAATTCATAAAAGGATGTGATTGACATGGATTTAATAACAGATGCGGGTATAAAAAAGAAGTCATTTGAATTATATTTCAACGGGGGTTCTATATGGTGTGAACACCTTTACGGAATGGGCGGGTTCAAGGATAAGGTTACGGAAAAATTCCTTAGCGACAGCAAAATATTCAGCAAACCGTCAGTCACATCGTATATGATAATAAATATTGATAAAACTACAATTGACGATGAAATTATTTCCTGTATCGTCAATGAAATAATATCATCACATAAGCATTTTATGAAAATTTCTTTTGTCGGCGTGAAAAAATGCAGGGATCGTGTAGCGTTCCGCGAAATACAGAACATAACAGGCTGTTTGGTCATTTTCTACGACGATTTTGAAAAAGCAAAACAATGTACTTTGCCTGAAAAAACGACTGATACAAACTGATACAATATAATATGATACAAAAATCCCCCGAGAACTTCTCGGGGGATTTGGCGGAGAAAGAGGGATTTGAACCCTCGCGCCGGTTTCCCGACCTACTCCCTTAGCAGGGGAGCCCCTTCACCACTTGGGTATTTCTCCAAATGCCGAATATTTCAATTGCACAATCTATTATAACACATATTCCCGTGTTTGTCAATAGTTTTTTGAAAAAAATCTGACTAGTATTGTAGATTTGTCAATGATGTGTCAGTAAAAAAACAGTGTGTTTATACGAATAATTAACTACTCCTTGACGAAATCTAGCATCCTGTGTTATAATATCCAAAGTGAAACCCGCCTCTCGTTGTTAACATTATACAACTTTCGAGGGAGGTTTTGCTATTTTTTTACCGACACATCTATTATATCACAACAATATCCAAAAAAATATATTTGTCAATACTTTTTGGAAACAAATCCAAAAAAATTTAGTTTTCAGCACTTAATGGATTTATCTCTATTTTATCCGAAATATCACACATAATGCCGAATTATTAACATCATACTGTCGTAACGAAGAACAGATAAACAAGCAATGTTACTGTGTTTGTATCCATAAATCCTGTAAAGATTTAGATGTTTGCAGATGAATTTTGGGCAAACTAATGCTAATTTATGGAGGATAATATAAAACTGTGCAAACGACAATAATTAACCCCCTGAAATGGTTTCGCAAGGTTTTTTACCAAGCAAATACGAAACCAAAGCAGGGGGTTGTAATTATTTTAGCAATCAAACTAACACCGACAGCACATTTCCCATAAAATGGTCAACGGCTTAACAGAGACATTTGATTAGCCTTTCATAGCTTCTTCAACCGCAACCGCGCAAGCAACGGTAGCACCAACCATGGGGTTGTTACCCATGCAATGTCAAAAAAATTTACCGTTACAAGAAATGACTTACAATGACGAGAAAAGCCCGTAATTACGCCATTATAACGCATTGCCGAAAATTTATCAAAATCTATTTTGACGGCGTTTTACTCACAAAAATTTATTTTTGGGTGACAAATGGGTGACAAAAATGCTTGACTTTTTCGGGTGTGGCGCGCTATAATAAATGAGGGTGATCTTATGGCAGATATCAA
>JALEQE010000058.1 GCA_022766825.1 Oscillospiraceae bacterium
TTGCTTAATGCAACCATTCATTACAATTATAAGTCGCCAATTTCAAATTTAAAAGCCACCGCAACAAGTAACAGCGCAAAACTGACATGGAGTAAAACCACATCTGCGTCGTATTATAAGGTGTTTGTATATCAGAACAGCAAGTGGAATCAGCTTGCAAAAGTTACGACAAACAGCTACACGGCAACGAGCCTGAACCCAAGCACTTCCTACAAGTATCGTGTATCGGCTTATAACAGTAGCAACAAATTGCTTGCATATTCTGATGTGACAGTAAAAACTCCAGCAGGAAAGCTTGCAAACCTTAAAGGCAGTACATCAAGCACTAATACAGCAAAGCTGACATGGAGCAAACCAACATCAGCAAGCTATTACAAGGTATTCGTATATCAGAACAACAAGTGGAATCAGCTTACAAAAGTTACATCAACTAGCTACACAGCGACAAAACTTTCGGCGAACACGTCGTACAAGTTCCGTGTATCAGCTTACAATAGCGGAAACAAGTTACTTGCGTATTCCGATACCACAGTAAAGACATTGGCGAATGTTGCAAATCTCAAAGCCACAGCAACAAGCAACAGCGCAAAGCTGACATGGAGCAAACCAACATCAGCAAGCTATTACAAAGTATTTGTATATCAGAACAATAAGTGGAATCAGCTTACAAAAGTAACATCAACTAGCTACACAGCGACAAAACTTTCTGCAAATACGTCGTATAAGTATCGTGTATCGGCTTATAACAGTAGCAACAAATTGCTTGCATATTCCGACGTTACGGCAAAGACAGCTTTTGCAAGTATAACGAACCTGAAAGCCACAGCAACAAGCAACAGCGCAAAGCTGACATGGAGCAAACCAACATCAGCAAGCTATTACAAAGTATTTGTATATCAAAATAACAAGTGGAATCAGCTTACAAAAGTAACATCAATTAGCTACACAGCGACAAAACTTTCGACAAACACGTCATATAAGTATCGTGTATCAGCCTACAACAGCGGAAACAAGTTGATTGCTTATTCCGATGTTACAGTAAAAACAAAGTAATTCTTTTATTCACTTGCAAAATCAGAATTAAACAACAGTCCCCCTCGTATGAGGGGGATTTAGTTTGTCAATACATTTACATTTTAACAAGAAATACCCCCGCCATAAGCGGGGGCAATCATTATACATTTGTCATACCCGAATACGTCCGCAGAACATCTTCGGCGATTTCACGCTGTGTCCGTCGGGTGTCCATTGCCAGCTTCTGAATATGCCGATGAGCTTGACTTTCCGTGAGATTAAGATACTCAATCAGATAGCATTTCGCGCGATCGATGATTTTTACGTCATCCAACTGCTTTGAAAGGTCACTTTTTTCCTTTTCCAGACGATTCATATTCTCTTTAGCGAGTACAGCCATTTTTACGGTATTCACAAGCACGCTTTTCGGAAATGGCTTTCCGATTACAAATGCTCCCGTAAACTTAATTCTGTTCTGAACATCTTCGGCAATATCCGCGCGGGAAAGCACCACAATTGCGGCGTTGCTTCTCTTTGCGGCGTCGGTAACAAACTCAAGCCCGAACTCACTTCGCAATGGTGTTGAAACGACTATCGCGTCATAATCAGACAGGTCTTTGCCTTGTTCGGCATCATCGGAACAATAAACAATTTCGGTGGAGAGTTCTTCCAATGTCGCGCAGATATTTTTGCAAATATCCTCTGTCTTGGCGTTGACAAATATTTTCATCACGAACCCTCCGCTGAAAAATTCATCAGTTATTTACATACAATTGCTTATAAGGTGAAGCGGAGTTCGGCGTCAGTTTCCAAAACTTCGACATTAACAGTTCGTCTGCGTCACCGCCGAAATGCTTTACAAAGCGTTCCGCATAGTGTCTTATGGACTTCTTTTCCTCTTCCGTTGCCTCGTTGCAGCAAACCTGTTTTGGGAGACCCGTCGGCGCATTTTCACTTCTGATAAACATTTCGCCGCCGTGCATACCCGTGCCGCAGAACGAACCTACAGGGCAACCCTCAATGCCGATACCGAACACGATTATGATACCGCCCGCCTGATATTCGCCGAGGAAGTCGCCGACTTTGCCGCCGATTACAATAATAGGGTACAAATCCTGATAGCTCTTCATATGAATACCGACGCGGTAGCCTGCGTTGCCCTGAACGTAAATCTCGCCGGAACGCATTGCATAACCTGTTGTATCGCCGCAGTTTCCGTGAACGATTATCGCGCCGTCATTCATTGTATCGCCGATAGCGTCCTGCGCGTTTCCGTGAACGATGATTTTCGAGCCGTTGAGGTACGCTCCGAGCGCATTTCCGGGAGTTCCCGTTATCAGAAGTTCCTTGCCGGAAGTACCCGCGCCGAGATAACGCTGACCGAGTACATTGTTGAGCTCAAACTTTTCATCGGCGCTTTCGCGGATTATCTTGTTTATTTCGGTGTAGTCATAATTTTTTGCGTCAATTATCATTTGGTTATACCTCCCAGTTTATCCAAGCGCCGCGCTTTGCCGAACATCATCATCTGCGGCTTTTCTTTGAGCAATTCAACATTGACATCGCCCAGATCGATACGCTCTTTTATCATTGAGGTATAAATTCCCGCGCGTTTAACATCGCCCATAAGGATATATCCGACAAGACGATTTTCGCGGAAAACCAACTTCTTATAAGTATTCTCGGTTTCCTCAACGTATTCCTCGCCGTCGTAAGAACCCGCGGTGATTATGTGAAGTCCGAAAAATCCTATTGCGTTCATCGGGATAGCGCCTACATAACGAAATTCTCTGCCCGCCATATTGCGCCCCGCAACCTCGCCCTGCATATAAGCGTTGGGCAAAAGCGCAAGTATTTTGTTCGTGTCGGAAGACGCATCGTAGGATACGGTGCAGTCGCCCGCCGCATAAATGTCATCAAGAGATGTTTTCTGTGTGGTATCGGTGATAATGCCGCGGTTGACTTCACCGCCCGCGTCGGAAACAAGCTCCGTATTGGGACGAACACCGACAGCAACTATAAGCATATCGAAATCAACTGTCATTCCGTTTTTCAGCTTTGCGGAATGTTCGGTCAGTTCATCGGCGGAAGTTCCAAGAATAAATTTTACTCCCTTGCTTTCAATATGCTTCTGCATTTTCATGCCCGCGCGCACATCAAGAATAGACGGCAGGATTCTGTCCGCCATATCAACAACGGTTATCTTTGTATTATAGGGATACAGAGCCTCGGCAGCTTTCAGACCGATAAGTCCCGCGCCGATTATAAGAACTCTCATACCTTCTTTGAGTTCGGAGCGAATAGCCTTAACGGAATCAAAGCTCATAAATGTGTGATAATGTACCTTGTCAAGACCGTTCATAGGCGGTACAAACGGTTTGGAACCGGTTGCGACCATAAGCTTGTCATACTGAACGTTCATTCCGTCGTCAAGGACAACACACTTGTTTGCCGTATCAATTTTAACGACTTTTCTGCCGAGTACGGGTGTAACATTGTTTTTTTCATAGAAATCTGCATCACGGTACAGGATATTTTTGTCAGTGACTTTTCCTTCAAGCCAGTATGATATCAATGGGCGGGAATAGGTGTGATACTTTTCATCGGAAATGACAGTGATATTTCCGGTGCTGTCAAATTCGCGAATACCCGCAATCGTACCGACTGCCGCCGCTGAGTTACCGATAATAACGTAATTCATCTATTCTCACCTCTCCTCAAATACAATAGCCTTGTTGGGACAACCCTGAACGCAGGCAGGTTCGCCGTTGTGATTTTTCGTGCAGAGGTCGCATTTCTGAATACGGTGTCCCTCTTCATCAATTACGATACAGCCGAACGGACAGCTCAGAACGCAGGTATAGCAGCCGACGCACTTGTTTTCGTCGCATACCACAATGCCTTCGGGAGTTACCGACAACGCACCCGCGATACAACCCTTAACGCAAGGTTTTCCTTCGCAGTGACGGCACTGAACGGCAAAGTTCACTTCGCTGCCTTCCTCGACCTGAATACGAGGAACAGGCTTTTTTTCGCTTTTAAACGCTTTTATCATATCCGGTGCGCCGCTGTTTGCCGCCGCGCAATAATATTCGCACAGATGACAAGCAAGGCACCAATCTTCGTGTACATATACTCTTTTCATCTTTATGCCCCCTTATTCACCCGCGTGCTGTATTCCGAGAATATCAAGCTCTTTCTGTGAAAGTCCCACGCCTCTCAGCATAAGTCTGTTTCCGCGCAAAGCCTCGATAGAGTTGATGCCCATACCGCCCATCATTTCCTTAATCTCGTGGTCCCAAGCGGTAACGAGATTAACAAGGCGTTTGTAACCGATTTCGGGGTTAAGACGTTTTACAAGGTCGGGGCGCTGTGTAGCGATACCCCAGTTGCACTTGCCCGTGTTGCAGGAGCGGCAAAGGTGACAGCCGAGCGCCATAAGAGCCGCTGAAGCAATATAGCAAGCGTCCGCGCCGAGCGCAATTGCCTTTACAACGTCCGCCGACGAACGTATTGAACCGCCGACAACAACGGAAACTTCATCACGGATTCCCTCGTCGCGCAGACGAGAGTCAACAGCCGCGAGAGCGAGTTCAATCGGAATACCGACGTTATCGCGTATACGAGTGGGAGCCGCGCCTGTGCCGCCTCTGAAACCGTCGATTGCAATTATGTCCGCGCCGGAACGCGCAACGCCCGAGGCGATTGCCGCGACATTGTGAACCGCCGCGATTTTAACGATAACAGGCTTTTCCCAGTTGGTTGCTTCTTTCAGCGAATAAACCAGCTGGCGCAGATCCTCGATAGAATAAATATCGTGGTGCGGAGCGGGAGAAATAGCGTCCGTGCCTTTCGGTATCATACGGGTTTTGGATACTTCGTCCGTAATCTTCATACCGGGCAAGTGTCCGCCGATACCGGGCTTTGCGCCTTGTCCCATTTTGATTTCGACAGCCGCGCCCGTATCGAGATAACCCTTGAATACACCGAAACGTCCCGAAGCTACCTGACAAATGGTATTCTTGCCGTATTTGTAGAAGTCCTCGTGCAGACCGCCCTCACCGGTATTATAATAAGTACCGAGTTCTTCTGCGGCTCTGGCAAGACATTCGTGCGCGTTTTTGGAAATCGAACCGAACGACATCGCCGAGAACATTATCGGAACGTCAAGTTCGAGATACGGTGTTTTTTCATAATGCGCCTTGCCATTCGCGTCGTAGGAAATTTTCTGCGACTTTTTTCCGAGGAACGTTTTTGTTTCCATCGGCTCACGAAGCGGGTCAATAGGCGGGTTTGTTACCTGCGAAGCGTTAAGCAGAATTTTGTCCCAATAAACGGGATATTCTTTCGGGTTGCCCATTGCGGAGAGCAAAACACCGCCGCTTTCTGCCTGCTTGTATATTTCGTCCATTGTCTGATGAGACCAGTTACTGTTCGGGCGGAACTGGTTTTCGTTCGGACGGATTTTCAGCGCGTGAGTAGGGCAAAGGCATACGCACCTCTGACAGTCAACGCACGTCATAGAATCGGATATCATTTTATCGAGATCTGGATCGTATTTATGAACTTCATTAGCGCACTGGCGTTCGCAAACGCGGCACTTTATACATCTGTCGGGATCTCTTATAACCTCGAAAAGAGGATTCATATAATTTATTGCCACGTTATCACACCCTTTCTTGCGCGTCTTTATCCAAAGTTACGATAATAGGTTCGCCGCCGCGGGGACTCCAGATTCTGTCGACATCGGGACACATTGTTCTTATGGAACACTCCTCGCTTGAGATATAGACAGTGTCGCCCTTTTCTGCCGCTACCATTGAACGCAGTTTCAAGCGGTCGTTCAATGCCATAAGCCCGTTGTTGAACCCAAGAATAATCGAGAACGGTCCTGTTATCAGTAGACTGGAGAAGACATTTCTGAAATGACGGTACTTTTCGGTGTCCTCAGGCGAGAATTTCCCGCTTTCAAGCTCGCTCCAGAACGGTGCGGCGATTACTTTCGCGACATCTTCCAGCGGCATACCCAGCCGTCTGTGGAGATAGTCGATTATGTATGTGATAACTTCCGTATCGGTAAGCAGATTGCACTTATAACCGAACATTTCGATAAAGCGGCGGTTCGCGTCATACGACGAAATCTCGCCGTTGTGTACAACCGTATAATCCAGCAAAGAGAACGGGTGCGCGCCGCCCCACCAGCCGGGAGTGTTTGTCGGGTAACGTCCGTGGACTGTCCACGCCCAGCCGTCATATTCTTCCAGGCGGTAAAAGTCGCCGACATCTTCGGGATAGCCGACCGCCTTGAAAACGCCCATATTTTTTCCGCTTGAGAATACGTACGCGCCGTCTATCTTGTCGTTGATTTTTATAACGCATTTAGCTACGAACGTGCGCTCGTCAAGCTGGCTGTCCTGAAGCTTTGTGGGCAGCGGATTAACGAAATAACGCCAGATAAGCGGTTCATCGGTAATCCGTGGATTTTTGCGCACAGGTATTCTTGACAGATTCACCACATCAAAATGGCGGTCGAGAAACGCTTCGGTTTTAATGCGCGCCTCGCTTGAATCATAGAAAACGTGAAGTGCATATTGGTCTTTGTACTCGGGATATATCCCATATCCCGCATAGCCGCCGCCCAAGCCGTTTGAACGCTCGTGCATACAAGCTATTGAATTCACGATAACGCTGCCGTTTGTTCGTCTGCCGCTTCTGTTGATGAAGCCGGATATCGCACAGCCTGCCGGAATTCTTGTCGCTCCCTCTCTTTGTAGCATAATGTTCATACTCCTTTTGTACTGTCGCCGTGAGCAATTCCTCGCGGTAAAGTTTCATATTCGGTGAAACGTTTCTTTCGGCAAACATGACGAAAGCACAGTTTCTCCAATGAGATACAATAACATTATACATCAACAGTCGAAAAATGTCAAGTGGATTTTGCAAGTTTTTTTTTCAAATCTTTCATTTTGCCAAAATTATATCGAATTAAATTCAACATTTGTGCAATAACAGGTTGGTTTAGTATAATCGACTTCAAAAATAAAGCGTTTTTGCATAATTTGCAGGAATTATCGGCAAATAAATGCA
Organism: Oscillospiraceae bacterium; assembly: GCA_022766825.1. Taxonomy (GTDB): domain Bacteria; phylum Bacillota; class Clostridia; order Oscillospirales; family Ruminococcaceae; genus CAG-115. The sequence continues at coordinate 7,102 of JALEQE010000058.1, forward strand.
AAAACGCGAATTTCATATTCTATTCTTTTACAAAGTATTCTTTTTGTTTCTTCTTCAACTTATTCCAGACGATAATCCAACAAACGATATGTGCCAAAAGCGTTACCGTCCACGTTATCGGGTAGGAGAGGTAAACCGTGGTGACGGTGTGATACTGCGGTATCTGAAAAACGGTAGCAATCCAAAGAATACGCAGTCCGCACGCGCCGATAAGCGACACAATCATAGGCATAATCGAGTAACCGATACCTCTCATCATACCAACCATAACGTCCATACAGCCGCAAAGCGCGTATGTGGTGGAGATTATTCCAAGACGGACAATGCCCGCTGCAATAACATCGTCACTGTTTGAGTAAATCGACAGCAGCGGATGACCGAGGAAGTACGCCGCCCAACCAAGCACAACACCCGTGACGATTACACATGCTTGCGAGCAAAGCAAAATCCGCGGTATGCGGCGATACTTTTTCGCTCCCACGTTTTGACCCGTAAACGAAATAGCCGCCTGATAAAACGTGTTCATAGCAATATAGATAAAACCCTCGATTGACGAGGCGGCGGAGTTTCCCGAAACGACGGTTTTGCCGAACAAGTTTACGGACGATTGAATAACTACGTTTGAAAGCGAGAAGATTACTCCTTGAAATCCCGCGGGCAAGCCGACTTTGACAACGGCGCGCATAACAATTCTGTGCAGTTTCAGTTTACGGAAATTGAGGTGTATTTCTCCGTTTTCTTTTACAAGGCAGATAACTGTAAGAACCGCCGAGATACACTCGGAAATCACAGTTGCCAGCGCGACGCCCGCCACGTCCATTCTGAACACGATGACAAACAGCAGGTTAAACAAAACGTTTACAATTCCCGCCGTGATAAGGAAATACAGCGGACGTTTGGTATCGCCTACGGCGCGCAGAACAGCCGCCCCGAAATTATAAAGCATTGTCGCGGGCATTCCGAGGAAATAAATACGCAGATATGTTGTCGCAAGCGACAATTGTTCTTCGGGCGTCTGCATAAGTTCCAGCATTTGCGGCGACAGCACAACTCCGATAACTGCCAGAGCAGCTCCGCAAATCAGCGCCAACAAAACCGACGTGTGAACTATATCCTGCATATCGTCTTTGGAATTTGCCCCGTGAGAGCGAGCCGCGATAACGTTCACACCGACGGACAGCCCGATAAACAGGTTTGTGAACAGGTTGATAAGGGCTGTTGTCGAGCCGACCGCGCCCATTGAGTTATCTCCTGCGAACTGTCCGACAACGATTATATCGGCGGCATTGAAAAGAAGTTGCAAAACTCCCGACGCCATTATCGGCAGAGAGAAACGCAGCATTTTCCCAAGGACGGACCCGCTTGTGAGGTCGATAAATCTGTTTTTTGTATGATTTTTTGGCATTTTTTCTACTCCCTTGTTCCTTATTACTATATTATACAACAAATTACCGAAAAAGGGAATAATAACCGTTCGTTAATTTGCATAAAATTATTTCACTAAAAATCGTATAATAGAAAAGCTGTGTTTTTTATCCAAAATAAAAGCGACCGCATTGAGATTTTATATGATGTGAACGATCCGAATAAGGTTATGTCAAAAGCGTCTACAGGGTATTATAAGTTGCCTGTGGGAGTTGCTATATTCCTGTTTGCGCTTTGCATTCTTCAGCGAATTGTTACCGTTATTGCCAAACGACAAAACACCGAAAAGGAAACGTTGGAATAAAATCCGCCGCGAACTCAAAAAACAACCGCCGCTCGCACCCAAAAAATCGGACAACGGAGCGGCGGCTTTATTATTCGGTTTATAGAAAAACAAAGCCGCTCGCGAAACTCTCGTGAACGGCTTTGTTATGCGGTTTTTAATGGAGCTGTTAATCAGATTTGAACTGATGACCTCATCCTTACCAAGGATGTGCTCTACCAACTGAGCTATAACAGCAATTTCAACAACAGTAATATTATACCACGAGATTTTTGATTTGTCAAGGGGTATTTTAAAAAATAATATTGATTTTTTCTGGAAAATATGTTATAATTAAGAATATAGTTTTTAAAGGTAGGCGGTGAGGTTATGCGGTTTATAAATATCGGTTTCGGAAACGCCGTGAACGCGGACAGGATTGTTGCTGTGGTAAGTCCGGAGGCCGCTCCCGTCAAGCGTATCATTCAGACGGCAAAGGATGACGGGTCTGCCGTCGACGCCACTTGCGGGCGAAAAACACGTTCCGTTATCATCTGTGACAGCGGTCACGTTATTTTGTCCGCTCTGCGCCCTGAATCGCTTGCGGGCAAGACGGATGAAAACGCTTGAATGAAAGTGGGGTTTGTTATGCAAAAAGGTTCTCTTTTTGTGGTATCTGCTCCTGCGGGTTGCGGCAAGGATACCATTTTAAACGAATTGTTGAAGAAAACGGATAAGGCGGGTTACGCCGTTTCGGCGACAACTCGTGCGCCCCGTGAGGGCGAAGTGAACGGCGTTCACTATCATTTTCTCACGCGTGAAGAATTTGAACGCAGGATTGCCGAAAAGGAAGTGCTTGAATACACCGAATACTGCGGTAATTATTACGGCACTTTGCGCAAAAGCGTCAACGATTTGCTGAACGAGGGCAAGGACGCGATACTTAAAATCGAAGTCGAGGGCGCGATGAACATAAAAAAACTTTTCCCCGAGGCTTGCCTTGTGTTTATTCTCCCGCCGAGTTGGGAAGTGCTTGAAAAACGTCTGCGCGACAGAGGTACGGAAACGGAAGATAAAATCGTTGAGCGTACAAAGCAAGCGCATAATGAGGTTAAGTTCGCCAAAAATTACGATTATTTGATAGTAAACGATGAACTTGAAAACGCCGTTTCGGATTTACTCGCGGTTATGAGAGCCGAAAAGCTCCGCCGCGCACGCAATGACGAACTTTTGGCGCAGTTTAACTGATAGTTTGTTTCGCAGAAAGGTTGAGTGGATTGTTCGCACAGGTCGCCGTTGAAAATACGCTTTACGCATTCGATATGCTGTATTCGTATGAGATACCGCAAAGCCTTTCGGATAAAGTAGCCGCAGGAAAGCGCGTTGTCGTGCCGTTCGGGCGGGGTAACAAAAAGCGTATCGGGCTTGTTTTCCGAGTAAGCGGGGACTGCCCGAACACCAAAACAAAGCCCGTTGACGCAGTAATCGACGAACAGCCCGTGCTGTCCGACGAACTTCTGAACCTTTGCGTTTGGTTGCGCGACAATACTTTCTGCACCTATTTTGACGCTTTCAGAACGATTTTGCCGCCCGGATTGGGATATTCGCTGAAAACACTTTACACGCTACCGGAGAATTTTGACGGTGTGCTTTCCGATAAAGAGCAGACGTTTACGGACGTACTGAAAAAAGCTGATAAAGAAACCTTTGCCGCTCTTATTGCGGCAAATCCTGCGTTGGTGAAGTCGCTTTGCGGCAAGGGCGCACTGACGGAACAAACCTCGGTAAAGCGGCGCGTTGGTGATGAAAGCGTGCGTATGGTGCGGGTGCGCGAGGAATATGACGAGAAACTCACGCCGAAACAAAAAGCGGTTGTGGATTTTTTGACGGAAGTCGGTTCGGCGAGCGTTCACGAAACAAGCTACGGTTGCGGAGTTTCCGAGGCGGTCGTGAAAAGGCTTATCGAAAAAAAAATTCTCGAAATGTTTGATAACGTAATTTTCCGAACGGAAACCGCCGAAATCGCCGTTGGAAATCCCGAAAACATTGTGTTTTCAAAGAAACAACAGGAAGTGTTTGACGGGCTTTTGGAACTTATGAACTCCGAAAAACCGCAGTGTGCTTTGTTACGCGGCGTTACAGGGAGCGGAAAGACTTCCGTGTTCATACGGTTGATAAACGAGGCGTTAAAGCAGGGAAAAACCGCTTTAATGCTTGTTCCCGAAATATCGCTTACGCCGCAGATGGTGGGACAATTCAGACGACTTTTCGGAAACGAGGTCGCGCTTATGCACAGTTCGCTGTCGCTTGGCGAGCGAGCCGACGAATACCGCCGTATACGCGACGGAAAGGCGCATATCGTTATCGGAACGCGCAGCGCGGTGTTCGCGCCCGTGCGAAATCTCGGTCTTGTCGTTATCGATGAAGAGGGCGAGGGAACGTATAAATCTGAGAGTTCGCCCCGTTATCACGCGAGGGACGTTGCTAAACAACGCTGTTTTGCACAGAACGCGCTTTTGCTGTTGGCAAGTGCAACGCCGTCTTTGGAAAGCTATTATTTTGCGCGGCAGGGAAGATACAAGCTGTTTGAGATAAACGAACGATATAATAATGCGGTTTTGCCTGACGTATACATTATAAATATGCAGGAAGAACGGCAGATCGGCAATATGTCAACTTTTTCAATGCCGCTTTTGGGTGAGCTTGAAGAAAATCTGCGGCGCGGTGAGCAGTCTATACTTTTGCTGAACAGGCGAGGTTATCACACGTCAGTGCGCTGTCTTACCTGCGGAAAACCGATTGAGTGTCCAAACTGTTCAATGCCGATGACCTATCACAAGGTAAACGACAGCGTAATCTGTCATTACTGCGGCTATATGCGGCGGCTTGATAAGGTTTGCCCCGCTTGCGGCGGGAAGTACTTCAATATGAAAGGCGAGGGTACTCAGCTTATCGAGGACGAAATCTCCGAAATGCTCCCGGCGGCGCGTGTTCTCAGAATGGACGCGGATACCACTTCCACAAAGAACGCTTTCGAGAAGAATTTTTCGGCGTTCGGCAGGGGAGAGTATGATATTATGATAGGTACTCAGATGATAGCGAAAGGACTTGATTTTCCGAATGTAACGCTTGTCGGAGTTCTCAAAACGGATAATCTGCTTTACGCCGCCGATTTTCGGGCATACGAGCGTACTTTTTCGTTGATAACGCAAGTTGTCGGACGAGCGGGACGAAGCGGCAAAAAGGGCAGGGCGATGATTCAAACTTTCAGCCCTGAGCATTATGTGATAAATCTTGCCGCCGCGCAAAATTATCCCGCGTTCTTTGATGAAGAAATAGCACTTCGCGATGCGCAGTTTTATCCACCGTTCTGCGATGTGGTTACATTCGGGTTTTCGTGCGTGGATTCCGTAAAATGCTTTGCGGCGGCGAAAAAGTTCGCGGCTATGCTTGTTGAAAACGTGAAACCGTTCGGAAACCGCGTGCCGTTGAGAATACTTGGTCCCGCGCAAACCATTGTCGGGAAAATCAACGGGCGGTATCGTCAGCAGCTGCTGGTGAAATGCCGCAACAGTGTTTCGCTGCGGGAAGTTGTCGAAAAAACGCTTAAAGATGCGTATTCCGATGAGCTTTTTGGAAATGTCGGTTTTTATGCGGATATTAACGGTAATATAGATTAAATTCATCTTTTTTATAATTAAAGGAAGGATACAGATATGGCATTAAGAGAAATACTTAAATTCGGAGATGACGCTCTGCGGAAAAAATGCAGACCCATCACTAAGTTTGATGACAGGCTGGGAGAACTTCTGGACGATTTGGAGGAAACCCTTATCTCGTCTGACGGTGTTGGTCTTGCGGCGCCGCAGGTCGGAATACTTCGTCGCGTTGCGGTTGTGAATGTACGCGATAATCACGGAAATATTGAGCTTATCAATCCCGAAATCGTTGAGCAGAGCGGTTCACAGATGGGAAAAGAGGGGTGCTTGTCTGCGCCGAACGAGTGGGCGGAAGTAGAGCGTCCGAACAAAGTTACTGTAAGAGCGTTTGACCGTCACGGAAACGAGTTCACGATAACGGGCGAGGAACTTTTGGCGCGCGCATTTTGTCACGAGATTGATCATCTTGACGGAGTATTGTTTATTGACCACGTTGAGAAAACAATTCCGCCGCGGGGAGATAAATTATGATAAGAGAAATACTGAAATTCGGCGACCCGCTTTTGCGGCAGAAATGCGCGGAAGTTACCGAGTTTGACAGGGAACTCGGCATTCTGCTTGACGATATGTACGATACTATGCTGAAAGCAGACGGTATCGGACTTGCCGCTCCGCAAGTGGGCGTTCTGAAACGAGTTATCGTTATTGACACAGGCGACAGCGGGCGCATTGAGCTTATCAATCCGATTATAATGTCGATGTGGGGCAGTCAGTATGAGCCTGAGGGTTGTTTGTCGTGCGTTGGAAAGCGTGGAATTGTCAAACGCCCGATGCACGTCAGACTAAAAGCGCAAAATCGTTTCGGAAAGCCGATTAAACTGCACGGAAAAGCTCTTTTGGCGCGGGCGTTCTGTCACGAGACAGACCACCTGAACGGTATTCTTTATGAGGACAAAGTAATCGAGTGGGTAGAGGAGGACGACAAATGAGAGTTGTGTTTATGGGAACGCCCGAATTTGCGGTTCAGAGCGCGGAAACAATACGTTCCGTGGGTCACGATGTGCAAGCCGTGTTCACTAAACCCGATAAGCCGAAAAACCGCGGAAAGCAGATTATGATGTCGCCCGTTAAGGAATGGGCTTTGAAACACGATATTCCCGTGTATCAGCCGAAATCGCTTCGCAAGGGTGATGACGCGGCGGAGAGCCTTCAAATTCTGCGCGAAATAAATCCCGATGTAATAGTTGTTATAGCTTACGGACAAATTCTGCCGAAAGAGGTGCTTGAACTTCCGAAATACGGTTGTATCAATGTTCACGCGTCCATACTGCCGAGATATCGCGGTGCGGCGCCCATTCAGCGGTCAATTCAGGACGGCTGTACGGAAACGGGTGTTACAACAATGAAAATGGACGAGGGAATTGACACAGGCGATTATATTATGCGCCGAAAAGTCGATATACCCAACGATATGACGGGTACGGAGCTTACGAAGGCGTTGTCGCAATGCGGCGCGGAGCTTATCGCGGAAACTTTATGCAAGCTGGAAAACAACACCGCGCAATTCTGGAAACAGGAATACTGCGAGGACGCGACTTACGCTCAAATGATAACCAAAGAGGAACTGCACATTGATTTTTCAAAGCCCGCGAAATACGTTTACGATACCATTCGGGCAATGGCGGACGAGCCGTGCTGTTATACGTTCCTTGACGGAAAGCGGATTAAAGTATACCGCGCGCGGCTTAACGGTCACGTTTCAAAGCTGTCTGCGGGAACGGTCGAGGACGAAAAAACGTTTTCGATTGTCTGCGGTGACGGCAACTGCGTCGAGCTTACCGAAATATGCCCCGAGGGCGGCAAGAGAATGTCCGCGGACGCTTTTCTGCGAGGAAAGAAACTCCAAAAAGGCGCGACTGTGGAATAATTGCCGCGAAAAATGATTTTCAAAGGAGAAAACGCTATGAGTGACGCGCGGACAACTGTCGCCAAACTGCTGATGAGAGTGGAAAGCGGCGGTTCGTATTCAAATATTCTGCTTGACCACACGTTCGCGGCATCCGAGCTTTCGGAGCGTGACAAGGCGTTCGCGGCGGCATTGTTTTACGGCGTTATCGAACGTCGGTTGACGCTTGATTATGTCATTGAAAAGAACAGCAGTCTGCCTTTTTCAAAGTTGGACAAGAACGCCGTAATTGTTCTGCGAATGGGACTGTATCAACTTTTGTATATGCCGTCCGTGCCCGAAAGCGCGGCGGTGAACGAAAGCGTTAAGCTGTGCAAAAAGCTGAAACTGTTCCACGCGGCGGGTTTTGTGAACGGACTTCTGCGCAATTTCGTGCGGCAGGGGAAAAAGCTCAATTTTGACGGCTTGAACCCCGCCGAAAGGCTTTCCGTGGAGTTTTCGTGTCCGAAAAGGCTCACCGAAAAGTGGACGAGCGAATACGACGTTGAAAGTGCGCGGAAAATCCTCGAAGCGTCTATCGGCGCGCCGCCGATTTACGCGCGCGTCAACACGACAAAGGTTTCGGAGGACGAGCTTGTCGGTCTGCTGAAAAAAGAGGGTATAAAAGCGGAAGTTTTCCCGCGGCTTGCGGGGTGCGTCCGCTTGGAAAAAACGGGCGATATCGAGAAGTCGAAAGCGTTTAAGGACGGGCTTTTTCACATTCAGGACGTATCAAGTCAGCTTTGCTGTCTGACTTTGCACCCTATAGTCAACGAAACCGTGCTTGACATTTGCGCCGCGCCCGGCGGAAAATCGTTCACAATGGCGGAGCTTATGGGCAACAACGGGCGGGTTATCGGTATGGACTTGTACGAACACCGCGTAAAGTTAATCGAAGAAGGCGCGAAACGCTTGGGGCTGCGCATTGTCGAACCGCGCGTGAATAATGCCGTAAGTTTCAACGAGGAACTGCCGCAGGCGGACAAAGTGCTTTGCGACGTGCCGTGTTCGTGTTTGGGGACAATTCGCCGCAAGCCCGAAATAAAATACAAGGACGAGGACGTTTCCGAGTTGCCGCGCTTGCAGAGAGCGATACTCGAAATATCGTCGCGCTATGTGAAAGTCGGCGGCACGCTTGTTTACTCGACCTGCACGCTTTCCAAAGCGGAAAACGAGGGCGTCGCGGAAGATTTCGCGCGTTCACACGAGGACTTTTCGCCGATTGTTCAGAACGTCCCGTATGACGGTGCGCAAAATTCGTTTATGAGAACGTATTTCCCCGAAAAAGATGGTGGCGACGGCTTTTTTACGGCATCGTTTCGCCGTGTGAAGTAGATTGGAGATGATTTGATGGAGAAAATCGATATTTTGTCGCTCACAAAAGACGAATTGGCGGCGGAAATCGAGAAAATGGGCGAGAAAAGTTATCGCGCAAAGCAAATTTACGATTGGCTGCACGTAAAAAAAGCGACGGATTTCTCTCAAATGTCTAATCTATCTGCACAATTTCGGGATAAATTATCGGAAAAATTTTGTATAAAATCGCTGAAAATTAAAAAAAGACTTGTCAGCAAGGTGGATAATACTGTAAAATATCTGTATGGGTTGCCCGACGGCGAGGCAGTCGAGAGCGTTCTTATGGAATATCATCACGGCAACAGTCTGTGTATATCGTCGCAGGTGGGGTGCAAAATGGGTTGCCGTTTCTGCGCCTCGACAATCGCGGGTTGGGTGCGCAACCTTGAACCTTCCGAAATGTTGCTGCAGATTTACGAAACGGAGCGCGACAGCGGACGTCACGTTGACAGCATTGTTATGATGGGTATCGGTGAGCCGCTCGATAACTTTGACAACGTGGTGAAGTTCCTCACGATTCTCAATTCGGGCGGCGAGGGAATGAGCCTACGGCACTTGTCGCTTTCAACGTGCGGAGTGGTCGATAAGATTTACAAGCTCGCCGAGTTAAAGCTCGGTGTGACGCTCTCCATTTCACTCCACGCCGCGACAAACGAAAAGCGCAGTGCGATTATGCCGATAAACAACCGCTTTAATCTTCAAACGCTTATGAAAGCGTGCGACGATTATTTCAAAATAACGGGCAGGCGTATTTCGTTCGAGTATTCGCTGATTGAGGGCGTAAACGATACGGACGAGAGCGCCGATGAACTTATTGCCCTGTTGGGCGGGAAAAACTGTCACGTCAATCTTATTCCGATAAACGAGATTAAAGAACGTGATTTCAAGAAAAGCCGTTTTGTGGAACGGTTTCAAAAGCGCCTTACGGACGCGGGGCTGAACGCCACCGTTCGCCGAACATTGGGCGCGGACATCAGCGCGGCTTGTGGGCAGCTCCGCCGTGACGATGCCGAAAACTGATAAAGGATGTGATTCTATGAATGTTTACACGCAAACGGATATAGGGCTTGCCCGCACCGAAAATCAGGATAATGTGTGGGGTGAAATGCTTTCACCAACAGTGTGCGCCGCTGTTCTGTGCGATGGTATGGGCGGCGAAAGCGAAGGCGGGCTTGCCAGTACGATTGCCGTTGACGTTGTTTCAAAACGCATTAAAGAAAACTTCAACGAGATGATGAATAGAAATTCGGTGAGAAATTTGTTGATCACATCGGTTATCGCTGCAAATTCCTATGTATGGGATACTGCCAGAACAAAGGTTCACGAGGTTATGGGAACAACGTGTGTTGCGGCGATTGTTTTCGGCGGCACGGCATATATTGTTAATGTGGGCGATTCACGCGCGTATCATCTGTTTTCGCAGGGCGACGATGAGTGTATTCGTCAGATAACGAAGGACCACACGCACGTTCAGGAATTGCTTGACCGCGGCGAGATCACCGAGGAGATGATAAAAACTCACCCCGACCGTCACAAGATTACGCGTGCTATCGGCGCGGACGAGTCTGTGACGCCCGATTATTTTGAACTGCCGCTCAATCCCGATGACAGAATACTTTTGTGTTCCGACGGACTTTCCTCTTACGGAAACGATCTGGAAATACTTGACGTGTGTTTTGATATAAAATCTGAGGACTGCTGTGGCGAGCTTATCCGTTATGCGCTCAGAAAAGGCGGTCACGATAACATCTCGGTGGCTCTTATTGTTCCGTAACGAAATTGTAATAATTTTTGGGAAATTGTACAAAAATATATAACGGGGCATTTGGTGTGTTGGAAAAATCGGAAAAAAATCGACAGGTTTCACGTTATTTTTACTCAAAACTAAATTTTTTTCACGCTTTTCGGGACAAATTATCACCCCGTTTTCGTTTTGCCGATATTGACTTTTTCGGAAATTAGTGGTATTATTACATTGGAATAGTTCCATTTAATGTGGTTTGTATTAGTATATTTCGCGCTCGTACCATACGTCGGGCGCAGAGGGATTTCCCGCTGAATTAAAGTATGGAGAATACAGGAGATAAGTTCGGATATATGGATAACAACATCGGAAAAAAGCTGGACGGACGCTATGAGCTTCTGGAGCTTATCGGCGTTGGCGGAATGGCGGATATTTACCGCGCGAAAGACCTTCAGGAAGACAGAATTGTTGCCGTGAAGATCCTTAAAACGGAGTATGCCGGAAGCGAGGAGTTTCTGCGCCGTTTCCGCAATGAAAGCAAGGCAATCGCACTGTTAAATCACCCGAATATAGTTAAAATCTATGACGTTGGCTTTACCGATAAGGTTCAGTTTATCGTTATGGAATACGTTGACGGTATCACTCTGTCGGATTATATCGAGCAGCAGGGTGTGCTGAAATGGCGTGACGCGGTTCATTTTACCGTTCAGGTGCTGAAAGCGTTACAGCACGCTCACGATAGAGGAATTGTTCACCGCGATATAAAAAGCTCGAACATTATGCTTTTGCGCGACGGTACAATCAAGGTGATGGATTTCGGTATTGCGCGTTTCAATCGTGAGAACAACAAGACAATGTCCGAAAAGACGATCGGTTCGGTGCATTATATCAGCCCCGAACAGGCGCGCGGCGATATGACCGATGAACGCAGTGATATATATTCAGTCGGAGTTGCGCTGTATGAAATGCTTACGGGCAAAAAGCCGTTCGACGGCGATACGCCTGTTGCTATCGCGCTTATGCATATGCAGACCGATCCCAAAAAGCCGTCGGAAATCAACGAAACAATTCCGGAAGGTTTGGAACAGATCGTTCTGAAGGCAATGCAGAAAGAACCCAATGCGCGTTATCAGACTGCGCTTGAGATGATAACCGACCTTGAGGAGTTCAAGAAGAACCCGGGTATGGTTTTCGATTATAAGTATAATTCAACAGACGGTACGCCGAAATTCACGGGTGTAAACCCTCTGACGGACATTACCGAAAATCGTCGTAAGAAAACACTTGAAGAGCCTGCTCAACCCGTTGTTGAAACCGATGATTATGATGATGAAGACGACGAGGAAGAGGAGCGGCGCAGTCCGCTTATTCCGATATTGTTCGGAGTAGGTGCGGCTTTTGTCATTGCGGCTGTATTTCTGATACTCTTTTTTGTGTCAAATAAATTAGGCTCAAAACCCACAACATCTGATGAAACCAATATTTCCGATTATGGAATAAGCATTGACCAGAACGGCGAATTTGCAATGCCCGACTTTGTCGGAAAGACATGGGAAGAAGTCAGCAAGGCTTTCCCTGATAAGACAGTACTCAACCTCGTTCCTCAGCAGGAATGGAGTGAAAAACCGCAGGGAGAAATATTCGATCAGGAATTTCCCGCGGGAAGAAAGATTAAGAAAGGCGCGACTGTCATTATCAATGTCAGCAAGGGCATAAAGCAGGTTGAGATTGAGGATATGTCGAACAGGTCGCTTGAATCCGCGAAGAAACAGCTTGAAAAGAACGGATTCAAGGTTACGACAAACCGCGAGGAAAACGATACGATTGCAAAGGATTACGTTATCCGCACAGTTCCCGAAGCGCACACAATGGCAGAGGTGGGAAGCACCGTTGTTCTTGTTGTAAGTATGGGACCCGATGATAAGCCGTTTGTTGTTCCGAACTTTGTTGATATGCAGCTTGAGGACGCTTTGAAGAAGTGCGAGGAACTGAACCTTAAAACTAAAGTTCAGAATAAGGCAAGTCTTACCGAAAAGGGAACGGTTATTGAGCAGAGCATTGCGGAAAATTCAATGGCAAGCAAGGGCGATGAGATTACGCTTACGGTAAGTACGGGAGAAATGCCTGAATTGAGCCGTGAAGTTACGATTTCTTTGCCGCAGAATATTGAGGGAGACTTCCAGTTCAAGTATTATGTTGACGGCGTTCTTGATGAGGAAGCGACTGAAACCCGTGACGTAAGTTTTGCCGCGTCAAAGACTTTGAAATACACCGTTAAGGGTAAATCGGGCGAAGAACGTGAGCTTACAATTAAGGTTAAATCGGCGGCGACCGGAAACGAGGGCACATATCTCAGTGTTAAGGTAGCCTTTGAAGATGATAAGACTTCGATAGTGCCGGGCAGTGAGCAAAGAAACAGCAATATATTTGAAGAACTTTCGTCTGTTCCCGAACCCGAGCCATCTGAGCCCGAACCTTCACAGCCGGAATCTTCACAGGAAAGCTCTTCCGAGCCCGAAACACCGCAACCTGAAACACCGCAGCCTGAACAGCCGCAAAATGAAAATCCCGTTCCCGAGCAGTAACAGGGTTTAAAAAGACAAACGTTAGTGCTGGGACTCAGGGGAGGTAATTGAAATTTCAACCTTTTCTTTTGAAGGTATAATAACAAAAGCTGTCGGGGGCGTCTACTATGTGGACGCCTTTGACGGTATTTGTAAAGGAACATCTGTAAAATGCTCCGCACGCGGGATTTTCCGGAGTAAGGGAATTAGTCCGTCGGCGGGAGATTTTGTGAGAGTTGACGGAGCGGATAATTCCGATCCGGTCATTTCGGAAATTCACGAGCGGAAAAACTACCTTGTTCGTCCACCACTTGCAAATCTGGATACAATAGTGCTTGTGAACAGCACCGCCGAACCCGCCGTGAACCGTTTTATTCTCGATAAACTTATTGCGATAGCGGACAGCAAGAATATCGAGCCTGTGGTGGTATTTACAAAAATCGATATTGAGAACGTGGGCGACCTACCCGAAATATACCGTGGTATCGGAATACCCGTTTGCGCCGTTGACAATATGACGGGCGAGGGCGCGGAGAGCGTTCGCGAACTTATCGCGGGAAAAATCACGGCGTTTATCGGAAATTCGGGCGTAGGGAAATCAAGCTTGCTGAATGTGCTGTATCCTGAACTTAAGCTTGACACGGCGCATATAAGCAAAAAGCTCGGACGAGGACGTCACATAACGCGTCAGGTAGAGCTTTACAAAAAAGACGGCGGCTACATAGCCGATACGCCCGGCTTTTCGACCGTTGACACGGAACGTTATGTGAGAATACCCAAAGACGAGTTATCGGGAGCGTTCCGGGAGTTTCGGGAGTATGTTGGGGAGTGTATGTTTGCGGATTGCGTTCACGTCAAGGAAAAAGGGTGCGCCGTTCGTGCGGCGGTTGACGAGGGAAAAATCGCAAAATCACGGTACGAAAGCTATTTGCGTATGTTTGAAGAGGCAAGCAAGATTAACGATTGGGAAAGCAAAAATGGGAAGTAAGATTTGTTCGATAATATGCGGCGCGCCGTGCAGTTTTGACAGAGAACGCGTTTCGGGTTACGTAATCGCCGCAGACAGCGGGCTTGACCGTTGCTTGTCCGCGGGAATAACGCCCGACCTTGTCGTCGGCGACTTTGACAGTGCGAAATCCGACGTTCCGAGCGGTATCGAGAGCGTTCGGGTAAAGCCCGAAAAAGACGATACCGACACCGTTTTGGCGGCGAATATCGCGATTGAGCGAGGATATAACGAACTGCGTTTTTTCTGTGCTGTCGGCGGGAGAATTTCCCACACGCTTGCGAACATTCAGATGTTGCTTTTGCTGAAAAAACGAAACATTGACTGCGTTTTGTTCGGTGAAAACTGCGAAATTATGGTTCTGGAAAACGAGAGCGTGAAAATCCCAAAATTACGAGGCTATCTGTCGGTGTTTTCGCTTGGTGAAACAGCAGTCGTAAGCGAAAAAGGCGTGAAATATTCGCTTGATAAGCACACGCTTTCAAACGATTATCCGCTTGGGGTAAGCAACGAGATTTCGGGCGACTTCGCGGAAATTACGGTACATTCGGGCGCGGCTGTTGTGGTTTTGGAGGACGAATGAATATATCGGAGATTGATTTCGGCGCTGAACTTGCCGCGATGAACGAGAAGTTCAAGGCAAATTCCGAGAGTATCACGTTGCCCGAACGACCCCCGTGGCTTGAAGATGATGACGAATTATCCTTGCTTTACATCGAGTTTCCGAAACTTATAAGGCGCGGTGGAGTTTTTTGGGCGAGTATAATTCAGGCGAATACAATGCTTTTTAAACGTCCCGATGACTTTTTACATACGAAAACGGACGGTTCGTATGTTAATCGTGTTCGGCAAATCAATTCGGCGGCGTTTACGAAACCGCTATTCGCGAAACCGACGGGCGCGAGCGTGGCTACTTTGATTTACAATCACAAACGACCAAAAACCGCCGATTCCGACCCGCTTATTCTGCGAACGTTCGCGCACTATCTTTTTGAGTGCAAAAGCAAACCGACCGAAGAAATACCGCCGTGGCTTTTAAAAGCCGTGGAAGTTGTCAAAGCTGAGTTTGACCGTTCGCAAGTGATAATCAAGGCAGGCGAAAAGGACGATTTCTTGATGAACGTCACAATGCAGTCAATAATCGTTTTTCGGGAGCATTTGCCGAAAGGCGTGCTGAAAAACCTAATTGTTCCGATAATCGCGGCGCCGCAGAAAACAAAATCCGCCGTAATTCTGCCGTACAAGTACTGGACAAAAAAGTTTACCGCATACTGGAACAAAAGCCGAGCCGAATAAGATATAGATTATCCGGGTAGTACATATTATGTAAATGGCTATGTGCTTGATAAATCGGTTAATCACAATATTTTTTATCGGATTTGATACCGCTTGTTGTCAGAATATACAATCAGGCGGCATTGAACATATACATATTGATAAACAACAGTAACTGTATTCCGCCTCGGCGGAGAAAGGAGCAAACTATGCACCCCGATCTTGAAAAAGCAAAATCAGCACTTAAATCCGAAAACTGCACCTGTGTTCTTGCGCTCGGAAACGTTATATTCAGAAGTTCCGAAAGTGGTTTAAAGCCGCTTATGGACTGGATGTACAGCGGAAACAATTATATGGGCTTTATGGTAGCCGACAAGATTGTCGGCAGAGCGGCGGCATTCATCATAATAGCTATGGGAATCCGGGAAGTGTACGCGGAAGTGATAAGTGAACCCGCGAAAAAGCTGCTCGAAAATAATCAGATATCCGTAACTGCCGAAACGGTTGTTCCGGAGATACTTAACGCCGACAAAACAGATGTTTATCCGCTTGACAAGTCGGTTGAAGGTATAGAAAACGCCGCCGATGCGCTTATGACGATTGAACTTGCCATTGTGCGAATGAACCTTTGATTTTTCCGAAACCCATTTTGGTTCAACAAAACGCCCCGCCGCGGAATTACTGCGGCGGGGTTTGTTCGGAAATGAGTTTGAACGTCAGGTGACTTCGGATTTCTTGATGCCAAAAATCATTCTAAGCAGTCCTGTAAACATTTTCGGACTTTTAACAACAACGACCTTCATAACTCTCACCTCTCACAGTCTTAAAAGGAATATTCCAAGCGCGATCAGCGCTGCGGCAATGAAAAGCAGAATAAACTTTGCCGAAAAAACCACAAGGCAGATAAGCGCGGAAAAGAACGCGACCGCCGCCAGAATAAAAATCACGTTTCCCGAACAGTTTCGTCTTCGTTTGTTTGGTCGGCGCATATGTTTCACCTCACTTGCCGCTGACGCTGCTTTTATTGCAACACTGCACAATAATTATGCGGTGTTGCTTTAAGCATTATATTCGTTATCGCGGAAACGGTTACAAAAAGCTTTTTGATAGTATTATTGCAAAAAGATTTAGTGTATTTTGAAAAAAGCACTTGTTTATTGAGAAGAATTGTGTTATAATAGATAATGTATAAGGAAAAATGTGCCTTTTAAATTACGGAGGTAAGAGATGAATAAAGTCGATAAGCATACAGCGGGCAGCATAAAAGTGTCCGAAGATGTAATAATCAAGATAGCGGAAACAGCGGCGTGCGAGATTGAAGGCGCGGCTGTGCAGAATAATCATTTGCTCCCACCGTCCACAATGTCGAGGTTCAGGGGACCTGTACGGGTGAAAATAAACGGCGGAGCGGCGGCGATTAAATTTGATATTTCCGTGCTGGACGGATACAATGCCGTAAGAGTTGCGGAGGATATTCAGCGTAGTGTTAAATCCGCTGTTCAGAATATGACCGGATTTACCGTTACAAAAGTCGATGTGAACATTGCCGGAGTATGTTTTAAAGACAGTGATGCCGCAAATCCGGCGGAATGAGGTGCTTTGATGAGTGAAAAACTGAAACGTCACGAGGTTCGAGAGGGCGCATTCCTGGAGCTTTATCAAATGATGTTCGGGCAGACGCTTGAAGATATAGACGAGCTTAATGCCGAGGCTTTCGATATGGCGAAAAACGAGCAAACGGACGAAATAGTTAAGGGTGTAACAGAACACGACCGGGAATTGTGCGAAATTATTTCAAAATATTCAAAATCGAGATCAATTTCAAGAATTGCCAAAGTAAATCTTGTAATACTTAAAATCGCGATTTATGAAATGAAATACTGTGAGAAAGTTCCGGATGCCGCCGCAATAAACGAGGCAGTCGAGCTTGCAAAAAAGTATTCGCAGAAGTCAGACAGCGGCTTTATAAACGGTATTCTGAATTCATATATGAGGGAACTCAATGAAAGCGGCGAATGATACAGCACGGATAAATTCCGTATCGGAGCTTACCGAAATTGTGAAGGACGTCGTCGAAGGAAGTATGGTGCTTCGCAATGTATGCGTCCGCGGTGAGATTTCTAATTTTACGCGCCGTCCGGGACGTTTCGGTTCGGACTATCTGTATTTTACGCTGAAAGACGCAAAATCACAGCTCTCCTGTGTAATGTTTGAGGGTGTTGACGAACTTGATATCGACCCCGAAAACGGAATGTCCGTTGTGTGCGAGGGAATGATTACCGTTTATCCCGCGTACGGAAAGTATCAGCTGAAGTGCTATACCATGTCCGAGGACGGAGCAGGTGCGGCGGCAGCGGCTCTTGAAGCATTGAAAGCGCGGTTGCTTGACGAGGGATTGTTTTCGCAAAAGCGTGAACGCCCGCGTTATCCGAAGAAAATCGCCGTGATAACGTCACCGACAGGCGCGGCGGTACATGATATTGAGAACGTAATTTCCCGCCGTTATCCCGTGACGGAATTGTGCGTCATTCCCGCTTATGTTCAGGGAGTGAATGCTGTGCCGTCGCTGGTTGACGGACTTGCGAAAGCGCAGAATATCGGTGCGGATCTGATTATTTTCGGGCGCGGTGGCGGTTCAAAAGAGGATCTGGATTGCTTTAATTCCGAGCCGCTTGCGAGAGCGATTTACGCGTCGAAAATTCCGACGATAAGCGCGGTCGGTCACGAAATTGATACGACAATAGCCGACCTTGTGGCAGATATGCGCGCTCCTACGCCGTCAGCGGCGGCGGAGCTTGCTGTGCCTGATATTTCAATGCTCAGAGGCGAAATCAACGGGTATGCTATGTTGGCTTCAAAAGCGATGAAACGTAAACTTACCGAGTGCGAAAACAGACTTTCCACGCTTGGGAAAGACGTTCAACTGCGCTCTCCGAGAGCAAGAATTGTCGCTTGGGAAACGCGTTTGGCAAACATTCAGACGGCAGTATCAAACACAATTCACCGAAAACTTGACAGTGCGCAGAATAATTTGGAGAGAACGGCGCAGTCGATTTCCGACATAAATCCGTTGGCGGTATTGTCGCGCGGTTATGCGGTCGCAAAGAAGGACGGGAAAGCCGTGAAAAGTGCGGCGGAACTGAATGTCGGCGATATAATAGATGTGAAACTGAACAGCGGTGAGGTATCTGCCGAGGTAAAGAAAATAGAGGATCGTTGAAATGAATTTTGAAGAAGAAATGAAAAAGCTTTCGGATATCGCTTCCAGAATGGAATCGGGAGATCTCCCGCTGGAAGAATCGATGCAGCTGTACACCGAAGCTGTGGAGCTTACGAAAAAGTTGAAGGAATACATTGACGGAGCTAAACTCAAGGTAGAAACTCTGGAAGGAAAGTAAGATGGACGTTAAAGAAAGACTTTCTGAATATGCCGAAATGACCGAGAATGCGCTCCAAAAGTATCTGCCTCAGACGGAATGCCTGCAAAAGAGCGTTCTGGAGGCGGCTCGTTACAGCTTGTCAGCGGGCGGAAAGAGAATAAGACCCGCTTTGGTTATGGAGTTTTGCCGAGTGTGCGGCGAAGAACCCGAAACGGCTCTTCCCGTGGCGTGCGCTATTGAAATGCTGCACACGTTTTCGCTTATACACGACGATATGCCGTGTATGGATAACGACGATATGCGGCGCGGCAAACCGTCTTGTCATAAGGCGTTCGGAGAAGCTACCGCTATGCTTGCGGGTGACGCGCTGGCTATGCTGCCGTATCAGATAATCGCCGATGCGGGATTGAGAAAAAGACTTTCGCGTGATTCGGCACTGAAGATTATCAGGCTGCTTGGTGAACTGTCCGGTATATGGGGTATGATCGGCGGTCAGACAATTGATCTGGAGAATGAAAACAAGCGTCCCGATGTTTCGGTGATACTGGAAATGTACCGAATGAAAACAGGCGCGCTTTTGGAATTTTGTTGTCGTGCCGGTTGTATCGCGGCGGGAGCTGATGCGGACAAACAGCTCGCGGCCGGAAGCTACGGTCAGCGTTTGGGATTGGCGTTTCAGATAGTTGACGATATTCTTGACGTTACCGCCGATGAAAAGCTGCTTGGAAAACCTGTCGGCAGTGACGCGGCAGACGGAAAATACACTTATGTAACGGCGGTAGGGTTGGAAAAAGCCAAGGAAAAGGCCGCTGAACTTACCGCTCAGGCGAAAGAACAACTTGTGGAATTTTCCGATAACGAATTTTTGATGGGGCTTACCGATCTTTTGCTTGAACGGAGGTTCTAAGCCTGAAATCAGGGATTATTCACATATAAAGGACAGTAATGTATGAAAGATCTGTTTATCAATCCGATGATAATTGTGGGGTTTGTGTCGTTTCTGGCGGCGCAGCTGCTTAAAACTCTCCACTACGCGATTAAATTCAAGACGTTCAATCCCGAACGTATAACGGGCGCGGGCGGAATGCCGTCAGCGCACACTTCGCTGGTTATTTCCGTGGTGATATATTCACTAAGACTGTACGGACCGCAAAGCCCCGTGTTTGCCTTTTCGATTTTGATTGCAGGCATAGTAATTTACGATGCGTTAAGCGTTAGGTACAATGCGGGACTTCACGCGAAAGATCTGAACAAACTCCGTAAAATAGTCGATGAGCTTGACGATGAAATCGCGCAGCTTACGGGTGGCGAGGAAGACCCCGATATTGATGAGCTTGTAAGTCAGAAAGAGCTGAAAGAGTTCTTGGGACACACGCCGATAGAAGTACTCGCGGGCGCGCTTCTCGGAATACTTATCGCGATGGTATTTCCGATATAAAATAATATGGAGGCGTTTATGCTTCTCAACGATGAGATAAATCACGAAAAAATCAGAAATATGGACGCTTCGCAGCTGAAAACGCTTTGCAAAGAGCTGCGGGGCGTTATTATGCGTACCGTGATGAAAAACGGCGGACATTTGTCGTCCAATCTCGGCACGGTGGAATTGTCCGTCGCGCTTCATTACGTCTATGACGTTTTCGGCGGAGATAAAATCATATGGGACGTGGGACATCAGGCGTACGCGCATAAACTGCTTACGGGCAGGTATTCGGAGTTTAAGACCTTGCGAAAGCGCGGCGGTATTTCGGGATTTACAAGGCGGACGGAGTCGCCCGCGGACGCTTTCATTTCGGGACATTCAAGCACGTCGGTTTCGGCGGCTTACGGAATATCCACGGCAATGCGCTTAAACGGCGAGGACGGCGCGGTGGCGGCGGTTATCGGCGATGGCGCGTTTACGGGCGGTATGGCATACGAGGCGCTTAACAACGCGGGAAAAACCGCCACAAATCTCACGCTTGTAATCAATGACAACGCAATGTCGATAAGCAAGAGTACGGGCGCGTTGGCGAGGTATTTGGCGCACATACGTTCCACAAAGAAGTATTACACGGCGAAAGAACGTGTTAAAAGCGTTTTGTCGTCCGTGCCGCTAGTGGGAAAACATATGGAGCGGCGGGTCGCGGCGGTTAAGGTGTTTGTCAAGGAAATGCTTTACGAAAGCTCGAATTTGTTTGAAAATATGGGCTTTTATTATATCGGTCCCGTTGACGGTCACAACATTGAAAATATGATTGAGGCGCTTACGGTCGCGAAAGAAATGAAACGTCCGTGCGTTGTTCACGTCTTTACGAAAAAAGGCAAGGGATATAAACCTGCGGAGGAAAATCCGGGCGAATATCACGCGGTCGCGCCGAACGGCGTTGTCGAGGAGTTTACCCCCGACGATATTCCGAATGTAGAACCGAAGTCATTCTCCGAGGCGTTCGGACGTGAGCTTGAACGGCTCGGAAAAGCGGACAGCCGCATTTGCGCGATTACCGCCGCGATGAAATACGCCGTTGGGTTGAACTATTTCAAGAACAGTTGCGCGTCTCGGTTTTTCGATACGGGAATTGCGGAACAGCACTCCGTGACGTTCGCGGCGGGACTTTCCGTACAGGGAATGTTGCCCGTTTTCGCAGTGTACTCAACTTTTTTACAGCGCGGGTTTGACCAGATAATTCACGATTGTGCGATTGAAAAAACGCATATTGTTCTGGCGATTGACCGCGCGGGTTTTGTTGGCACTGACGGTGAAACACATCAAGGAATTTTCGATGTGCCTATGTTGCGGATTATTCCGAACACGGTAATTTATTCCCCCGCGACTTTTGACGAATTGCAGCGGTATCTTTACAAAGCGGTTTACGCCGAGGACGGAATTGCGTGCGTGCGTTATCCCAAAGGCAACGAGCCGATAATTCCCGAAAAGTACCGCGCGGCGTTTGATAATATTGACGAGTATTATTATTCGGGAAAAGCGTCCGATGTTTTGGGCATAACATACGGAAGAATTTCCGCGCAACTCGCGGAGGCGGCTGATAAAGCGGGCGCGGATTTTCTGCGCTTGATAACAATAAACCCGCTTTCCGAAAAGGTTTACGAAATCGCGGCGAATTACGAGCGTATTGTGTTCTTTGAAGAAGGTTCCGTAAAAGGCGGCGTCGGTGAAGGACTGTTGTGCGAACTTTGCAGGCGCGGTTATCGTGGAACGGCGGAAATTGTCGGCGTTGACGGAGAGTTTGTACCCGCGGCGTCAATTGAAGAACAGCTTGAAATGTACGGCCTTGACGAAAAATCAATGCTTGAAAAGCTGTCGGAATAAGGTGAATTATGCGGCTTGACGTTTATTTAACCGAAAACAAAATATGCAAAAGCCGCGCGGCGGCGCAAAGCCTTATAAAAAACGGCGGCGTTACTTTAAACGGAAAAGCGGTCACAAAAAATTCCATTGAAGTTTCGGAAAACGACATTGTTTCGGTTATCGAGCAAAAACAGCTGAAATATGTCGGGCGGGGTGGACTGAAACTTGAACGTGCCTTGGAATTGTGGCGGTTTGATTTAAACGGCGCGTTGTGCGTTGATATAGGCGCGTCAACGGGCGGTTTTACGGACTGTATGCTGCAAAACGGCGCGCGAAAAGTGTATGCGGTTGATGTCGGGCGCGACCAGCTTGACGGCAAACTGCGAGCGGACAGCCGTGTGGTGTCGCTTGAACAGACGGATATACGGGATTTTTCCCTGCCCGAAAACGAACAGGCGGATTTTATCGGCACGGACGTTTCGTTCATTTCGCTGAAAATGATTTTTCCGCATATTTACAGACTGCTGAAAAGCGGCGGTTATGCGGTAACGCTAATCAAACCGCAGTTTGAGGCGGGGCGGAAAAATCTCTCTAAAAAGGGAATTGTCCGTGACGAAAAAGTTCGGCTTTCAATCGTTGAGAATATCAAAAATTGCGCTTTACAATGCGGATTTGAAATAATCGGAACGGAAGTTTCGCCGATTACGGGCGGGGACGGCAACACGGAATACCTGTTGGCTTTGAGAAAATGACGAAAGGAGCGGCAAACGTGAACGAAAGAGTTTTGATAGGCTACAATTCTGCGAAAGACGGTTCGACGGATTTGTCGGCGGAAATTGCCGCTTTGCTGAAAGACAGCGGAATGATACCGTGCGTTTACGGCAAAAATTCTCTGTACGCGGACAAAATCGGCGCGGAAATCGTGGAAACGCCGGGTATCTGCAATTGTATCGTGACAGTCGGCGGCGACGGAACAATACTCAAATGGGGCAAGATAGCCGCCGAATTTGATTTGCCGCTGCTCGGAGTGAATATGGGACGGCTTGGTTTTATGGCAACGCTTGAGCCGCACGAAACGGAGCGCATTCCCGAGCTTATTCAGGGCAACGCTGCAGTAAGCCGCCGTATGCTACTTGACTGCACGGTTATCCGCGATGAAAAGAAAATATTCTCGGAAACCGTGATAAACGATGTAATCGTATCGCGTTCGAGTTTGTCGAAACTGCCCGAATTTATCGTGAGTTGCGGCGCGGCGGAAGTGTCGCGCGTCCGCGCGGACGGCGTTATTTTAAGCACCCCGACAGGTTCTACGGCGTATTCGCTGTCGGCGGGCGGACCGATTTTGTCGCCCGATTTGGAGTGTATCGAGTTCACCGCGCTTTGTCCGCATACGCTGTTCAATCGCCCGATGATTTTTTCGGATAAACAGCCCGTCACCGTAAATGTGTGCCACTATCAAGACAGTAAGGCAACATTTTCGGTCGACGGCGGCAAAGGAATACCGTTTCTGGACGGTGATGTTCTTCGGCTTTCCCGCTCGGAATATAACCTTTGCATAATCGAGGCGGGCGGCGGTTTTTACGGCGCAATTCACAACAAACTAATGACGCCTATCAAGTGAGGTAAGTATGGATAAAAAAGCTCGTCAGGCGGCGATTTTAAAGGTGATTTCGGAAAACGAAGTCGAAACGCAGAACGATTTGCAGGCACTTCTGAAACATAAAGGGATAATTGTGGGACAGTCAACTCTGTCGCGCGATATCCGCGAACTCGCGCTTGTTAAGCACATTAACGAGAATGATGTTTATTGCTACTATTCGGGATTGTCGGCGGTGAAAATCAGCTATAACAGCATATTTGCGCAGTCTGTTGTGTCTATGGACAACGCGGGCAACATTGTTGTGCTGAAATGCCGTCCGGGACTTGCGAACGCGGCGTGTGCAGTTGTTGATGAGCAGAAATTCCCGACGGTTATGGGTTCAATCGCGGGAGACGACACGGTGTTTATACTTACAAAATCGGAAACTCACGCGGCGCAGTTGATTTCCGACCTCAAAAGACTTACAATGAAATAATACGAAAATAAAGTGAAAGGAGTTTTCGCGAATGTTGCGAGAGCTTTCAATTGAAAATCTTGCGGTAATTGAAAAAGCGACCGCGCATTTCGGCGGGAGCTTCAATGTGTTCACGGGCGAAACGGGTGCGGGAAAAAGTATCCTTATCGGCGGTATAAACGCAATTCTCGGTCAGCGTACAAACAAGGATATTGTCCGCACAGGCGAAAAAAAGGCTGTTATAACCGCGCTGTTTGACGAATTGCCCGCCGCCGTTTCGCAAAAGCTGGAAGAATTGGGGTTTGCGGCGGATGACGAGCTGTTGCTCTCCCGTGAGATTTTCGCGGACGGAAAAAGCGGTGCGCGCATAAACGGCAGACCCGCTACCGCCGCAATGCTCAAAGAAATCGGCAGTATGCTTGTGGACGTTCACGGACAGCACGAAAACCGTATCCTTATGTCGAACGACAATCAGCGCGACATACTCGACAATTACGGCGGGATTTCCGAAAGCCTTGAACCGTACAAGGAAAAATTCCGAGAGTTTGCGAAAATCTCAAAGCGGCTGAAAGCGTTACAGGAAGAACGTAACACGCGAGAGCTGAAAATCGAGCATTTGAGCGGAATTGTAAAAGAATTGTCCGCGCTTAACCTTGAAAAGGGCGAGGGCGACAAGCTGGAAGAGGAGCTTGCGCGGGTTCAGAACAACGCGAAAATACAGTCGGCGGTTTGGGGTGCGTATAACGCGCTTTGCGCCGAGGACAGCGCGGCGGTGAACGACCTTTTGCAGACCGCCGCCGAAAGTCTGAGTTCCGTTGAGGACGTTGAACCGAAAGCGAAGTCGCTGGGAGAGCGGATTTCCGCGCTTTTACCCGAAGTCAATGACATTGCGGACGAGCTTTTTTCTCTCACTTCCGATGATTATGAGGAACGCGAGGCGGAGATTTCCGACAGGGTTTCCGCGCTTAAACACGCGAAACGCCGCTACAATATGGAGGCAGACGAGCTTGTCGATTATTTGGAGCAATGCAAGTCGGAGCTTGCGGAGTTAAGCGGCGCGGACGATGAAATTGACGAGCTTACCGAGCGGCGGCACGAACTCGGCGAGGAAGTAAAAACGCTTGCGGATAACATTTCGGAACTGCGAAAAAACGCAGCGGAAAAGCTCTCGGAAGAGATTTGCGAACAGCTGAAGTTCCTTGATATGCCGAACGTGAAGATTATTTTCGCAATAAATCCCGACAAGATTACGATAAACGGACGTGACAGCGTGGAAATGCTGATTTCTGCGAACGCGGGCGAAGAACCGAAACCGCTGAACAAAATCGCCTCGGGCGGCGAGTTGTCGCGAATAATGCTTGCGATAAAGAGCGTTTTGGCGGACAGCGACGATATTCCAACGCTGATATTTGACGAGGTTGACGCGGGAATAAGCGGGCGGGCGGCGCAGAAAGTCGGCGTGAAACTGTACGAAACCGCGCGGAAACGTCAAGTGCTGTGCATTACGCACTTGGCGCAGATAGCCTCGAAAGCCGATGTTCATTTGCTTATCGAGAAACAGTCGGACGGCGAACGGACATTCACGCATATAACCGAGCTTGACCGTGAGGGCAGAAAGCGCGAGCTTGCGCGAATAATAGACGGTTCAGGCGAAAGCGAAAGCGCGCTTGCCGCCGCCGAGGAAATGTTACAAAACAGGGAAAAATGAAATTTCCCTGTTTTTTTGTGCAGTCAGTTTGCCCGAAATCATCACGCCCCCGCCAAAAACCTATCTGAATAATATGCTAAATATACAGAAAATTATTTTATTATTATCATAAAAATAACACAATACAGGGGTATAATTAAAATATCAAAACGAACAGGAGTGCTGACAATGGCATACGCTAATACGTTCAAACGGCGCGAGATGAAATTCCTGCTTGATGAGGTGGAGTACAGCAAAATGATAAACGCCATATCGGAATTTATGACCGCTGACGAGTATGGAATACATACTATACTTAATATTTACCTTGACAACAGCAATAACGATCTTATCCGAAGTTCGCTCGGAAAGCCTGTTTTCAAGGAAAAAGTACGGCTGAGGTCTTACGGCACGGCACAGGACAATTCAAAGGCGTTTCTTGAAATCAAGAAAAAGTATCGGGGAATAACATATAAGCGCAGGCTTGAACAGCCGTACAAGGAACTCTTCGATTACATAACCGAGGGGAAAAAGCCGGAAATGCGCGGACAGGTTTTTGAGGAACTTGATTATCTGATAAAACGTATGGGACTTAAACCGAAAATCGTGATTTGTTACGACAGGCAAGCGTTTTACAGCAATGACGACAAGGAGTTTCGTTTAACATTTGACGGGAATATCCGCTATCGGCGCAATGATCTTGATTTGCGTTCGGGTGATTACGGAGATTATCTGCTTTCACAACCGTTCAGGGTGATGGAAGTAAAGTCGGTGGGTGCGATCCCTCTTCGGCTTGTAAAAAAGCTATCGGAGTTTAAGATTTATCACGGTTCATTTTCAAAATACGGAAGTATTTATATGAACGAAGTAAGACAGAAAACAGGAGTATGATATGTTTTCGACAATTATTGACGCATCGGTAGGACTTACTGCACAAAGTGCGATTTTATGTACGCTGACCTCGGCAGGGCTGGGACTTCTGGCGGCTTTGCTTTACAGATTGAACAATCCGCGGGCATCAAAAAACCTTATGGTGTCGCTGGTTGTTCTTCCGATTTTGGTACAGGCGGTTATAATGCTGGTAAACGGTTCGATAGGCGCAGGAATTGCGGTTATGGGCGCGTTTAATCTTGGGAGATTTCGTTCCGCACCGGGAACTTCACGAGAATTGTGTTATGTGTTCCTTGCAATGGGAATAGGTCTTGCAACGGGTATGGGTTATCTCGGATTTGCTTTGATAATAACGGCTGCGGCGGGAATTGTACTCGGTCTTCTGGGATTTATCCCGGCGTTCGGCGTTGTCAGAACGGCGAAACTTCTGAAAGTCCTTATTCCCGAAGACCTTGACTATATGACCTGCTTTAAAGACCTTTTCTCGGAATACACGAGTTCCAGCCGCTTGATTATGTCAAAGACTGTAAGTATGGGAACACTTTACGAACTGCGTTATGAGCTTGTTTTGAAAGACGCATCAAGGGAAAAGGAATTTCTTGACAAAATACGTGCCAGAAACGGAAATCTTACCGTAATGTGCAGTATAATGACGGATAATCACGAGGAAATGTAAGGGATACCTGAGATTTGGAGGGAACGGAATGAAACTGAATTTTAAAACTCTGGCGGCTTTCTGTGCACTATCCTTTATGATGACGGGATGTTCCAAAGATAATGACGGTACGGAAAACGGTTCTCCAAGTCCGCTTATGAGCACTATCGACGAATCAAGTCAGACCGTTGAAAGTACGGACAGTGATCAGGAGAAATCTCCTGCGGCGACAGACTGCGTGATAAAATTTGAGGAAGGCAAAATAACTTCTTCGCAATCAGGAGCGGCAGTATCAAATAATAGCGTAAAAATAACGCAATCGGGAGTATATGAGCTTACGGGAAGCAGCTCCGACTGCACGATAGAAATTGACGCGGACAAGAACGCCGAGATAACGCTGTTGATGAACAATGTGCAGTTGACATCAAAAACCGGCAGCGTTATCGACTGTGAGAGTGCGAAAAAGTTGATACTGTTTTCCGAAAGCGGTACGAAAAATTCCTTGACGGACAGCAAAAGCTATACGGCGACTTCTGAGGACGCCCCCGACGCGGCAGTATTCATACGTTCTGACCTTATTATTCAAGGCGAGGGCGAATTGAGTATCAACGGCAAATACAAAGACGCTGTTAAATGCAATGATTCGGTAACGATAAGCGATGGAACGCTTAATATTACATCTGTTGACGACGGTATCACAGGCAAAGACAGCGTGACTATCGAAAGTGGAACAGTCAACGTAACATCGGGCGGCGACGGAATAAAATCCACCAACGATACGGATTACGGCAAGGGTTTTATTAAACTGACGAGCGGCGAAGTCAATATTACGAGCGAAACAGACGGTATTCAGGCAGAAAAGGAGCTTACTGTTGACGACGGTAAGGTAACGATAAAAGCGGGCGGTGAAGCGGCCGACGCCGAAATACAGGCAACGGAAGGCCCTCGTGATTTTGACAAAAAACCGAATATGCAGAATACGGCGGACACAGCGCAGAGCGATTCGGAAAGCGATGTAAGTCAGAAAGGTATCAAAGCCGGCGGAAGCATTACTATAAACAACGGCACTTTTGACATAAAATCCGCAGATGACAGTATCCACTCAAATTCAAGCGTTACAATTGTAAACGGCACGTTTACGCTTTCTTCGTGCGACGACGGTATACACGCTGATGAAAACCTCGAAATTCATAACGGAAACATTACCGTTTCAAAAAGTTATGAGGGACTTGAAGGAAAGAGCATAGATATAAGCGGCGGCACGATAAGCGTTAAAGCGGCGGACGACGGCTTGAACGCCGCAGGAGGCGATAACGGAAACTTCTTTGGTTACGGCGAGGCGAGCGAAGACTATTATATACGCATTTCGGGTGGCGATATTACCGTTGACGCGGGCGGTGACGGTATCGACAGCAACGGAACAATCGCGCAGAGCGGCGGCGCGCTTACGGTTTACGGTCCGACAAATTCGGGCAACGGTGCGATTGACTATGAGAAGTCATACGCTATGAGCGGCGGCACTTTGATAGCTCTCGGAGCAAGCGGCATGGCGCAAGCACCGTCAACGCTTTCGCAGCCGTGTCTGTCCGTAAATGCGAATGCGGCAGAGGGAAGTAAAATCGAAGTGCGTGACGGCAGTACCGTTATACTTTCAACAGAAACTCCGAAGACTGCGCAGTCTTTGATCTTTTCAAGCGAAAAGTTTAAATCGGGAACGGAATACGGCATTTATGTAAACGACGAGCTTGTTTCAACTGTAACCGCTGAAGACGGCGTATCGGGTAACGGCGCGACAGGTCAAGGCGGAGTTGGTGGGGGACGTCCTAACGGCGGCGTAAATCGTCCCGGAGGTTTCCCCAATGACTGGGGCGGACAAAAACCACAGCAATGATATTATTTAAAGCGAAACTTCCGGGTTTCGCTTTTTTGTTGGAATATACAAACTTTGATGTAAAAAATGCACAATTTTTTTATAACCACATATTGACTTTTATGTAAAAAATGCTATAATTATAATGTGAAAATGAATATTATTGTTAATTTTGTTAAATAATTTATAAATAAAGGAGGAATTACTATGCCTATTCAGGTACAGTGCTGCGGTTTGGCAGTGATGTTTGTTCTCCTGTTTTTCTATAATAGACAAAAGCAAGTTAATCTCAGTACGGGAAAAGCATATTGGCGAATGTTCTGTATGGTTTTCATTTCATTGGGTTTGGATATTCTCTCTTGCATAGCAATTGTGAATATGGACAACCTGCCGCTGTGGCTTGTGAAAATTATCTGTAAAGCCTATCTTGTTTCGTTTTCGGCGGTGGCGGGATTTATTCTGCAATACATAGGCGCGGCGATTTTGGTATCGAAAAAGCAGTATTATCATATGATATTTATTTTTTCGCTTGTCGCGGTAATCGGAATATTTGCCATTATAGTCTCGCCTGTCAATATTTTCCTCGACAGAAAAACTAACAATCTTTACACATACGGCCCCGCTGTGTGGGTGACTTATATTTTCAGCGCGGTGACAACATTGGTTGTATTGGTTTGGATTATTGTCAATTGGAAAAAGCTGGCAAAAGATCGCCGCGAGGCTGTGTTTATCAGCATTGTGCTTATAATAATAGCCGCCGCTGTTCAGTTCTTTAACAATAAGTTGCTTGTTGTCGGTTTTGCTATGACTTTATGTTTGGCGGTGCTG